>JBGGNI010000188.1:0-29739 GCA_041287585.1 Xanthobacteraceae bacterium | reverse complement strand
GTATTCCTGAAATGCAATGGTGCGATGCAAAAACGTGGGGTGCGCCGCACAACGGAATCGCTATTTTAGCGTCTCCCGGCTCGACCCGGCTCGCCAGGCCATCAAGACCTGGACAGTATGCGGAGCAACTCAGATGCGTATTTTTTCTCGCGTCATCGCCCCGGCGGCCGTGGTCGCCCTTCTCGCCGGCGCGGCTGCGTTCGGCCCGGCCTCTGCCTGGGACTCCACCCAGGGCCTGCGCCCCAATTATGCCGAGAGCATCAATCTCGGCTATGTCAACGGCATCGCCTATTACACCCCCACCGTCGACGGCTTTCAGGTGGTCGCGACGCTGAGCGTCGGCGGCGGCGCGCCGCTTCAGGTGGAGGCGACGCTCCAGCCGGAGCAGCGCATCACCGTTTCCGTCCCCGGCCCGGAAGGCACGACGCCCAAGCGCGTCGAGATCGTCCGCCGCGGCGACCGCGTGACGGTCAACAAGCCGGTGAGCCTCGTTCTCAACTGAGCTGTCGAGACGCGCGAGGGGCAACCCTCGCCGTCATTCCCCGGCTCGTCCGGGGAAACCATGCCGGGTCTGGCGCCCGATCTGACCCGTGGATGGCCCGTACACGCCGGGCCATGACGGCACCCCTTGGTGCTGATGCCGGCGGCCTTTACGCCGCGGTTTCTTTCTTCTTGCGGGTGCCGGGCAGGCGCTTGTCGAGATAGGTGCCCACCACTTCCATCAGATCCTCGGTCTTGCCGTCGAAGAAGTGATTGGCTCCGGCCACCGTCTGCTGCTCGATGATGATGCCCTTCTGCGTCTTCAACTTCTCCACCAGCCCGGTGACCGCCGAGAACGGCACCACCGCGTCCTTGTCGCCGTGCACGAACAGGCCGGAGGACGGGCAGGGGGCGAGGAAGGAGAAATCGTAGAGGTTGGCGGGCGCGGCGATGGAGATGAAGCCTTCCACCTCCGGCCGGCGCATCAGAAGCTGCATGCCGATCCAGGCGCCGAACGAAAAGCCGGCGATCCAGCAGGCGCGCGCATCCGGGTTGATGGACTGCGCCCAGTCCAGCGCGGCCGCGGCATCGGCCAATTCGCCCTGGCCGTGGTCGAACGAGCCCTGGCTGCGCCCGACGCCGCGGAAATTGAAGCGCAGCGCGGCGAAGCCACGGTTCACGAACTGATAATACAGGTTGTACACAACCGGATTGTTCATCGTGCCGCCGAACTGGGGGTGCGGGTGCAGGATGATGGCGATGGGCGCGTTGCGCTGCTTTGCCGGCTGGTAGCGGCCTTCCAGCCGCCCTTTTTCCCCGGTGAAGATGACTTCAGGCATGTAGGGTGTAACCTCGGAAAGCTCGGATCGTCGTGCTTCGGATCGGTTCGCCCTGGGAAGCGCGGCTCGGTCGGCGCGGGCACCGAGTGACCGCGATGCGAGTGACCGCGATGAACGGGGCGATCGCAGTTATCTTGACTTTGCGATCACTGCGCACTAACTATTTAGAATAATTCTAAAGTTCTACGTCGGGTTGCAGCGTCGCGTTTGACACGCTACGCGCGGGCGCCCGGCGGAGACGGCGGAAGCGAACCTATGAAGGAGATGGCGGTCTTTTGCAAGCACGCAAGAGGCCGGCGGGCGGTACTGGCGCCCGGCCCTTCGTTCGGGATAAGCCACGTCGCTCGATCGGCTTGAGGTTCCAACGCGCGACATGACGCAACGCAGCTATTTCGACCATAATGCCACCGCCCCGGTGCGGCCGGAGGCGGCCGCCGCATTGTCCGAGGCGCTGGCCGCCGGCGGCAACGCCTCCTCCGTGCACGGCGAGGGGCGGGCGGCACGGGCGCGGATCGAGACGGCGCGCGCTGAGGTGGCGGCGCTGGTGGGTGCATCGGCGCGCGGTGTCGTCTTCACCTCCTGCGGCACGGAAGCGGATACGCTGGCGCTGACGCCGCACTTCACACACGGCGGCGAGGCGCTGTCCTGCGACGTGCTGCTGACCTCGGCGGTGGAGCATTCCGCGGTGCTGCGGGGCCATCGCTTTGCCGCCGATGCGGTGGATGTGCTGCCGGTGGACGTGCGCGGCCGGCTCGACCTCGAAAGCCTGGACGCTGCGCTGGCGCGCTATGCCGAGGCCGGCCGGCGCCCGCTGCTGTCGCTGATGCTGGCCAACAACGAGACCGGCGTCATCGAGCCGGTGGCGGAAGCCGCGCGCCGCGCCCACGCGCACGGCGCGCTGGTGCACAGCGATGCGGTGCAGGCGGCGGGGCGCATTCCGCTGGACATGGCGGCGCTCGGCCTCGATCTCATTTCGCTGTCCGCCCACAAGATCGGCGGCGCGCCGGGTGCCGGCGCGCTGGTGATGGCGGACCCGGATCTGCGCCCGGCGGCGCTGCTGGGCGGCGGCGGGCAGGAGCGCGGCCTGCGCGCGGGCAGCGAGAACGTACCGGCCATCGCCGCCTTCGGCGCGGCCGCCCGCTCCGCCCGCGCGGACCTTGCAACCGAGGTTCCGCGCATCGCCGGCTTGCGCGACCGGCTTGAAAGCGCTCTAAGGAATGAATTCCCCGAATTGGTGATGCTGGTGGCCAATGTCGACAGGCTGCCCAACACCTTGTGCGTTTCGGCGCCGGGCATTGCGGCGGAAACGCTGGTGATCGCGCTCGATCTTGCCGGCGTATCGGTAAGCGCCGGTGCCGCCTGCACGTCCGGCCGGGTTGCCGCCTCCCATGTGCTGGCGGCGATGGGCATGCCGGAGCGGATCGCCCGTTCGGCGATACGGTTCTCGCTCGGCTGGTCGAGCGGGGAAGAGGATATTGACCGGGCGCTGGCGGCGGTTCGCCGCGTGCTTCCGGGCCTGCTGCTGCGGCGCAACCGCGCCGCCTGAACGTGTGGACTTGACCCGCGGGCCTTGACCCCGCGCGGGAGAGGAGAGAGCCAATGCCGGCCGTACAGGAGACCGTGGAGCAGGTCCGCTCCATCGATGTCGATCAGTACAAGTATGGTTTCTTCACCGACATCGAATCCGACAAGGCCCCGAAGGGCCTCGACGAGGGCACTGTCCGCTTCATCTCGGCCAAGAAGAACGAGCCGGAATGGATGCTGGAGTGGCGGCTGGAGGCGTTCCGCCGCTGGCAGACCATGCGCGAGCCGGACTGGGCGCGGGTGAGCTATCCGCCGATTCCCTATCAGGACCTGTATTATTATTCCGCACCGAAGCGGAAGGCGGCGATGTCGATCGACGAGATCGACCCCGAAATCCTCGCCACCTACGACAAGCTCGGCATTCCGCTGCGCGAGCGCGACGCGCTGCTCGGTATCGAGAGCACGGGCGGCTCGCGCGTCGCGGTGGACGCGGTGTTCGACAGCGTCTCGGTGGCG
Organism: Xanthobacteraceae bacterium; assembly: GCA_041287585.1. GTDB lineage: Bacteria > Pseudomonadota > Alphaproteobacteria > Rhizobiales > Xanthobacteraceae > Ancylobacter. The sequence goes on along the minus strand of JBGGNI010000188.1, from coordinate 26,380 downwards.
ACCACCTTCAAGGAGGAGCTTTCCAAGGCCGGCGTCATCTTCATGCCGATCTCGGAGGCCATCCGCGAATATCCCGATCTGGTGCGCACCTATCTCGGCTCCGTGGTGCCGGTGACCGACAATTTCTTCGCGACGCTGAACTCGGCGGTCTTCTCGGACGGCTCCTTCGTCTATGTGCCGAAGGGCGTGCGCTGCCCGATGGAGCTTTCCACCTATTTCCGCATAAACGAGCGCAACACCGGCCAGTTCGAGCGCACGCTGATCATCGCAGACGAGGGCTCCTATGTGAGCTATCTCGAAGGCTGCACCGCCCCACAGCGCGACGAGAACCAGCTCCACGCCGCCGTGGTGGAACTGGTGGCGCTGGCCGACGCCGAGATCAAATACTCCACGGTGCAGAACTGGTATCCGGGCGACAAGGACGGCAAGGGCGGCATCTTCAACTTCGTGACCAAACGCGGCGACTGCCGCGGCGACCGCTCGAAAATCTCCTGGACCCAGGTTGAGACCGGCTCCGCCATCACCTGGAAATATCCGAGCTGCATTTTGCGCGGCGACCATTCGCAGGGCGAGTTCTACTCCATCGCCATTTCGAACGGGCGCCAGCAGGTCGACAGCGGCACCAAGATGATCCATCTCGGCAAGAACACGTCGAGCCGCATCATCTCCAAGGGCATCGCGGCGGGCTATTCCGACAACACCTATCGCGGCCTGGTCACCGCCCACCGCAAGGCGACCAATGCCCGCAATTTCACCAATTGCGACAGCCTGCTGATCGGCGACCGCTGCGGCGCGCACACCGTGCCCTACATAGAGAGCAAGAACTCGAGCGCCCAGTTCGAGCACGAGGCCACCACCTCGAAAATCTCCGAGGACCAGCTGTTCTATTGCCGCCAGCGCGGCCTCGACCCCGAGGAGGCGACGGCGCTCATCGTCAACGGCTTCGTCAAGGACGTGCTCCAGCAACTCCCGATGGAGTTCGCGGTGGAAGCGCAGAAGCTGATTTCGGTGAGCCTGGAAGGCTCGGTGGGCTGACGCCCGGACAGACGTGGATGCCCGGGACAAGCCCGGGCATGACGCCGACAGGATTTATGCGGGACCCATGCATCCGTCATGGCCGGGCTTGTCCCGGCCATCCACGGGTCGGGCCGCCAGAGACGGAACGAACATTATGGCCATGCTCGAAATCACCAATCTCCACGCCCAGATCGACGACAAGCAGATTCTGCGCGGGCTTTCGCTCACCGTGAACCCCGGCGAAGTGCACGCCATTATGGGCCCGAACGGTTCCGGCAAGTCGACGCTGTCCTACATCCTCGCCGGCAAGGACGATTACGAGGTGACCGAAGGTTCGGTCACGCTCGACGGCGAAGATCTCTTGGACATGGAGATCGACGAGCGCGCGGCCAAGGGCGTGTTCCTCGCCTTCCAGTATCCGATCGAAGTGCCGGGCGTCGCCACCATGACCTTCCTGCGCACCGCGCTGAACGCGCAGCGCAAGAAGCGCGGCGAGGCGGAAGTCTCCACGCCGGATTTTCTGCGACTGGTGCGCGACAAGGCCGGCGCGCTCGGCATCAGCACCGACATGCTGAAGCGCGGCGTCAATGTCGGCTTCTCCGGCGGCGAGAAGAAGCGGGCGGAAATCCTGCAGATGGCGGTGCTTGAGCCCAAGCTCTGCATTCTCGACGAGACCGATTCCGGCCTCGACATCGATGCGCTGAAGATCGTCTCGGAAGGCGTCAACCGGCTGCGCTCGCCGGAGCGGGCGATGATCGTCATCACCCACTATCAGCGCCTGCTCAACCACATCGTGCCGGATTTCGTCCATGTGATGAACAAGGGCCGCATCGTCCGCTCCGGCGGGCGGGAACTCGCTTTGGAACTCGAAGCCAACGGCTATGCCGAATACCAGCAGGATGCGGCGTGATGAACGCTGACATCCGCCCCATCCGCACCCCCGCCGAGCAGGCGCTGATCGCGGCGCTCGAGCGTCCGGTAGCCGCCGCCGGCGGCCGGCTTGCCGATTTGCGCGCAGCCGCCGCGCGCGCCTTCATCGAGCATGGCCTGCCGCACCGGCGGGTCGAAGAGTGGAAGTACACCGACCTGCGCGCCCTGATGCGCGAGGCGGCGCCCGCAGTCGGCCCGGCCACGGTGGCGCAGGCCGAAGCCACTGCCCGCGCCTTCGCCGAGGTCGACGCCCGCCGCATCGTGGTGGCGAACGGCGCCGTGGTGCCGGAGCTTTCCGATCTTGCGCCGGAGCCGGGCCTCACCGTACTGCCGCTGGCGCAGGCCCTGACCGAGGGCCACCCGCTGCTGAGCCGGCTCGGCGGCCTGCTGCCGGCCCGCTACGATGCCTCGCTGGCGCTCAATACCGCGCTCGCCACCGACGGCGTGGTGCTGCATGTGGCGGCCGGCGCCCGCATCGCCCGGCCGGTGCATGTCGCCCATGCCTTCAGCGGCGGCGTGGCGGCGAGCTATGCCCGCACCCTGGTGGTGGTGGAGGAGGGCGCCCACCTCACCTATGTCGAGAGCTTCGAGGGCCCGGACGGCGTCGCCTACCAGGCCAATACCGCCACCGAGCTGATGGTCGGCGACCATGCCAGCCTGGAAGTGGTGCGGCTCCAGGCCGAAGGCGTCGCTGCCTTCCATCTCGCCACCCTGCTGTTCGAGATCGGCCGGCAGGCGGATGTGCGCGGCTTTACCTTCACCGCCGGGGCGGCGGTGTCGCGCACCTCGCTCTACGCCACCTTCGCCGGCGATGAGTCCAAGGCCGCCTTCAACGGCGCCGTGCTGCTGCGCGGGCGCCAGCATGCCGATTCCACCCTGTTCGTCGACCATACGGTACCGGGCTGCGAGAGCCGCGAACTGTTCAAGCATGTGCTGGACGACGGCAGCCGCGGCGTGTTCCAGGGCAAGATCGTGGTGCGCCAGGCCGCGCAGAAGACCGATGGGCGGATGATGAGCCGCGCTCTGGCGCTGAGCGACGATGCCGAGATGGACAACAAGCCGGAATTGGAGATCTTCGCCGACGACGTCGCCTGCGGCCACGGCGCCACCTGCGGGGCGATCGACGAGGAATTGCTGTTCTATCTGCGCGCCCGCGGCATTCCCGAGCGCGAGGCGCAGGGCCTGCTGGTGCAGGCCTTCCTCGGCGAGGCCATCGAGACGGTGCAGCACGACGGCCTGCGGGAGGCGCTGCTGGAGCGTTCGGAAAGCTGGCTGAAGGCGCGGGGCTGAGGGCGGCGGCTGTGCCCATCCGTGTCGTCATCCCGGACGCGGCCAGGCCGCGAGCCGGGATCGGCGTCCGGATGAGACGCCATATTCGGCATATGATCCCGGCTCTTCGCTTCGCTGCGGCCGGGATGACGGCCTAGGAAGGGCTGACGATGACCAACCTCCACCCCGCCGTTGCCAACGGCACCTATGACGTCGCCCGCGTGCGGCAGGATTTTCCCATCCTGTCGCGGGAGGTCTATGGCAAGCCGCTGGTCTATCTCGACAACGCCGCCTCGGCGCAGAAGCCGGTTCAGGTGCTGGACCGCATGCGCTTCGCCTATGAGAACGAGTATTCCAACGTTCATCGCGGGCTGCACTTCCTCGCCAATGCCATGACGGAGGCGTACGAGGAGGCGAGGGAGCGCGTGCGCGCCTTCCTCAATGCCGGCTCGGTGGACGAGATCGTCTTCACCCGCTCCGGCACCGGCGCAATCAATCTGGTGGCGTCGTCGCTCGGCCAGTCGCTGGTCGAGGGCGACGAGATCGTGCTCTCCATCATGGAGCACCATTCCAACATCGTGCCCTGGAACTACCATCGCGAGCGCAAGGGCGCGGTGATCAAATGGGCGCCGGTGCTCGAAGACGGCGCCTTCGACCTGGAGGCGTTCGAAAAGCTTCTGACGCCGCGCACCAAGGTGGTGGCGCTCACCCATATGTCGAACGTGCTGGGCACGGTGACGCCGATCAAGGAGATCGTCCGCCTCGCCCATGCCGTGGGCGCCGTCGTGGTGGTGGACGGCTGCCAGGGGGCGGTGCACCTGCCGGTGGACGTGCGCGACCTCGGTGTCGATTTCTATGCGGTGACCGGCCACAAGCTCTACGGCCCCACTGGCATCGGCGCGCTCTACGGCAAGGCCGAGCGGCTCGCCGCCTTGCCGCCGTTCGAGGGTGGCGGCGAGATGATCCGCACCGTGACGGAGGAGGGCGTGACCTATGGCGAGCCGCCGCACCGGTTCGAGGCCGGCACGCCGCCCATCGTCCAGGCCATCGGCCTCGGCGCGGCGCTGGTCTATATGGAAAGCTTAGGGCGCGAGCGCATCGCGGCGCACGAGGCCGCGCTCGGCGCCTATGCCCAGGAACGGCTGTCGCGCATCAACAGCCTGCGCATTTATGGCGATGCGCCGGGGAAGGGCGCCATCATCGCCTTCGACGTGAAGGGCGCCCATCCACACGACATTGCGACCGTGATCGACCGCTCCGGCATCGCCGTGCGCGCCGGCACCCATTGCGCCATGCCGCTTCTCGGGCGATATGGAGTAACGGCGACATGCCGCGCCTCCTTCGCGCTCTACAACACGCACGAAGAGGTGGACCGGCTCGCCGAGGCCCTCATGAAGGCTCAGGATCTGTTCGCATGACCGCCATTGACGCCGCCGATGCCCCGAATGTGCCGTCCATCGAGTCCTCGATTCCGGCCGAGGAGCTTGAACGGCTGACGGACGATATCATCGCCGCGATGAAGACGGTCTACGACCCGGAGATTCCGGTCGACATTTATGAGCTCGGGCTGATCTACAAGGTCGATATCGCCGACGACCGTCAGGTGTTGGTCGACATGACGCTGACCACGCCCAACTGCCCCTCCGCCGCCGAACTTCCCGGCATGGTGGAAGGTGCGGTGGCGAGCGTCGGCGGTGTGGCCGGCGTCACCATCAACCTCACCTTCGAGCCGCCCTGGGACCAGGGGCGGATGTCGGAGGAGGCCCGGCTCGCTTTGAATTTGTGGTGAGCGTCGTGCCGGCGCCCGCGGCTCCGCCGATCTCCGGCGTGCTGGAAACCGGGCTCTATGTCGACGACATCGCCCGCGCCCGGGCGTTCTACGAGGGCGTTCTTGGCTTGATGCCGATGGTCGCCGATGCCCGCTTCTGCGCCTATGATGCCGGGCCGGCGAGCGTTCTGCTGCTGTTCGCGCGCGGCGCGACGCTGGAACCGGTGGCGATGCCCGGCGGCGTCATCCCGCCGCATGACGGCCACGGGCCGCTGCATTACGCGCTCGCCATACCGGCCGGCTCGCTGGAGGCCTGGCAGGCGCATCTGGAGCGGGCCGGTGTTGCGATCGAGAGCCGGGTGGACTGGCGCGGCGGCGGCACGAGCCTTTATTTCCGCGATCCCGACGGCCATCTGGTGGAATTGGCGACGCCGGGCCTGTGGCGCAATTATTGAGACCCTGTGCGGCCTTGTGCGCCGCGCCCCGATCGCCCATCTTGAGGGCGAGCCGATCCGCCGGCCTTGAACCGGCGCCGAGAGGAGACGACGAATGACCAACCCACGTCCCCGCCCGTCCGCCATGCGGCTGACCGATGCCGCGGCGAACCGCGTGCGCGACATCATCGCCCGTGCCGACAAGCCGATCGCCGGCGTGCGCGTCGGGGTGAAGAATGGCGGCTGCGCCGGCATGGAATACACCATGGAGTTCGCCGAGGAGATCGGCCGCTTCGACGAGGTGGTGGAGGACAAGGGCGTGAAGGTCATCATCGACCCTAAGGCCATCTTGTACCTGCTCGGCACCGAGATGGACTTCAAGGCGGACAAGCTGTCCGCTCAGTTCGTGTTCAACAACCCGAACCAGACCTCGGCCTGCGGCTGCGGCGAATCCGTCGCCATCACCCCGGCAAAGTCCGAGGCGGCCGAGAGCCGCGTCTGAGCCTGGAGAGCCGATCGCCGATGGATGCCGAGGCGCTGGCCGATATGTTCGCCGCCTTCGGCCCCATACGGGTGCGGCCCATGTTTGGCGGGCAGGGCATCTATGCCGATGGCCTGATGTTCGCGCTCGTCGCCTTCGACGACGTCTACCTTAAGACAGATGTCGACCTCGCCCGCCGGCTCGAAGCCGAGGGCGCGCGGCCGTTTGTCTATGAGGCGAGGGGGCGAACCATCTCAATGGGCTATTGGACGCTGCCGACCGAGCGGATCGACGATCCCGAAGCGGTGGCGGAGGTGGCCCGCCTGGCGCTCGGCGTGGCCCGCCGCGCGGCGGAGGCCAAGCCAGTGAAGAAACGCGGCCTGTGAAGAAACGCGCACCGGGAAAGACGCCGTCGGCCGAAGGCTGACGGCGATGTGCTCATCCCGCCTTGATACGCACCGGGCGCAGCAGGAAAGCCGGCAGATGCGAGGTGTCCGCCGGCTCGTCGACGATGCGCGACGGCCGCTCCGAACCGCGGCGCGCGGAAGGCGACGAGGTCGGCGTTACCGGGCTGCGGGCGGCGGCAGGCTTTGCCTCCGGCGCCTGCTTGGCCTGGGGCGCCTGTCTTGGCTGCGGGCTCCTGGCGACTGCGGGCGCGGCTTCGGGCACAGCAACAGCGACAGGCGCCTTGTCCTCGCCGCTGCGGCGGCGCGCGGCACGCGGGCCCGGCCGGTCGCTGCGCTCGCGGTCCCCGCGCTCGCCGCCCCCACGTTCGCCACGTTCGCGCTCGCCGCCCCGCGAGGGGCGCGGCGCGCGGGCGGGTGCGGAATCGTCCACCGAGCCGAGCCCGCCACCCTGCCACTCGACAGCATTGCCGATCAGCTTTTCGATGGCCGCCAGCGACTTGGCATCGCCGGGCGTGACGATGGTGAACGCAGCGCCGGCACGCCCGGCGCGGCCGGTGCGGCCGATGCGGTGGACATAGTCTTCCGCGTGGTGCGGCGTGTCGTAGTTGAAGACGTGGCTCACCGCCGGAATGTCGAGCCCGCGCGCGGCAACGTCGCTCGCCACCAGCAGCTTGGCCTCACCGACACGGAAGGCGTCGAGCGCCTGCATGCGCGAGCGCTGGTCCATGTCGCCGTGCAGGGCGACGGCATTGAAGCCGTGCTTCTGCAGGGACTTGTGGACCACCGCGACATCGCGCTTCCGGTTGCAGAAGATGATGCCGTTCTGCAAATTCTCGGCGCCGCGCACCAGTTCGCGCAGCAATTCGCGCTTCTGCGTATCGTCGCGACCTGAAGCGACCAGGCGCTGGGTGATGGTGGTGGTCACCGAGGACGGCTTGGAGACCTCGATCTGCACCGGGTTGGACAGGAACTGCGAGACCAGCCGCTGGATCTCCGACGGCATGGTGGCCGAGAAGAACAGCGTCTGCCGGGTGAACGGCACCAGCTTGCAGATGCGCTCGATGTCCGGAATGAAGCCCATGTCGAGCATGCGGTCGGCTTCGTCGATCACCAGGATCTCGACGCCGGTCAGCAGCAGTCGCCCGCGCTCGATATGGTCGAGCAGGCGGCCGGGGGTGGCGATCAGCACATCGACGCCGCGCGTAAGCTTGGTGGTCTGGTCGCCGAAGGATACGCCGCCGATCAGCAGCGCGACGTTGATCTTGTGATTCTTGCCGTACTTGACGAAGCTCTCTTCAACCTGCGCCGCGAGTTCGCGCGTGGGTTCAAGGATCAGCGTGCGCGGCATGCGGGCGCGGGCGCGGCCCTGTTCCAGCAGCGTCAGCATCGGCAGCGTGAAGGCGGCGGTCTTGCCGGTACCCGTCTGCGCGAGGCCCAGCACGTCGCGGTGCGCCAGCACATGGGGAATGGCTTGCGCCTGGATGGGCGTAGGCTCGCTATAGCCTGCGTCGGCGACAGCCGAGAGCACTTTGTCGCTCAGGCCCAGTTCGTTGAAAGGCATCAGGGTCGATTCTGCGGCAGGCGCACCGCTGAGCCGGACCTTCCGGGCCGTAACCGGAAGCGGACTGCATCGTCGTGCGCGGAGCGCTTCGGTCGGAACGAGCGGACGATGCGTCGCAACATAAGCGGAAACCCCGGAGAGTCAATGTTTTTTGGACCCGGTGCGATGCGGCGGCTATGCTCGGCGTTTTTGGAGGTGCCGATGGCCGACGATACGCCGATCGCGGCAGGCGAGGGGGTGCGATGAGCCGCGCCTTCGTGAAGGAAGATGCCGGCATTGAGGTTCTGCCGGAGCGTCCGGTCAGCACGCATCGCAATCTGGTCACTCGGCGCGGCCTGGCCCTGATCGATCAGGAGATCGAGCGCCTGCGCACCGAACTCATGGAAGCCGGCGCCGCCGGCGAACGCGATGCGGTGGCCCGCGCCTCGCGCGATCTGCGCTATTGGAGCGCCCGCCGCGCCACTGCCGAGCCGGTCGATCCGCCCTCCGGCAGCGACAAGGTCACCGTCGGCATGGCCGTGACGCTGGAGGACGAAGCCGGCCGCCAGCGCGTCTGGCGCATCGTCGGCGAAGACGAGGCGGACCCCAAGGCGGGCCGGATCGCCTGGATCGCCCCGGTGGCGCGGGCGCTGCTCGGCCGCGGCATCGGCGACGAGGTGGCGCTGCCGTCCGGGACCATGACCGTGACAGCGATCGATTCCGAGCCGGAATAGGAGTCCGCCGGCAATACTTTATACGTGTCGGCTGAAGTCCTGCGTGAAGTGCGGGTCAAATATCGAGCAGGTCTTCGTCGGCAAAGGCGGCGCGCTCGGAGATGAAGGCGAAGCGGCTCTCCGGCTTGTTGCCCATCAGCCGCTCCACCGCATCTTCGGTCGCCGCGCGCTCCGCCGTCTCGATGGTCACACGCAGCAGCATGCGGGACTTCGGGCTCATGGTGGTTTCCTTGAGCTGGGCCGGCATCATCTCGCCGAGGCCCTTGAAGCGCCCGATCTCCACCTTGCCGCGGGCGGAGAATTCGCGGGCGAGCAACTCGTCGCGGTGGGCTTCGTTGCGCGCATAGAGCGTCTTCGAGCCCTGGGTGATGCGAAACAGCGGCGGCACGGCGAGAAAGAGGTGGCCGGCTTCGATCAGCTTCGGAGTCTGGCGGAAGAAGAAGGTCACCAGCAGCGAGGCGATATGGGCGCCGTCGACATCGGCGTCGGTCATGACGATCACGCGCTCATAGCGCAGGTCTTCCTCGCGATACTGGCTGCCGGTGCCGCAGCCCAGCGCTTGCATCAGGTCGGAGAGCTGCTGGTTCTGCGCCAGCTTGTCGCGACCGGCGCTGGCGACGTTCAGTATCTTGCCGCGCAGCGGCAGTATCGCCTGGGTCTGGCGCTCGCGCGCCTGCTTGGCGCTGCCGCCGGCCGAATCGCCCTCGACGATGAACAGTTCCGAGCCGGCGGCGGAGGTGTTGGAGCAATCGGCCAGCTTGCCGGGCAGGCGCAGCTTGCGCACCGCGGTCTTGCGCGAGACATCGCGCTCCTGCCGGCGGCGCAGGCGCTCCTCGGCGCGCTCCACCACCCAGTCCAGCAGCCGGCTGGCCTGCACCGGGTTGCCGGCGAGCCAATGGTCGAACGGATCGCGGATCGCCGCTTCCACGATGCGCGCGGCCTCGGCGGTGGCGAGCTTTTCCTTGGTCTGGCCCTGGAACTCCGGTTCGCGGACGAACACGGAGAGCATGGCGGCGCAGCCGTTCATCACGTCGTCGGAGGTGATGGACGCGGCGCGCTTGGCATTGCCGGTGCGCTCGGCATGGTCGCGCAACCCCCGCAGCAGCGCCGCGCGCAGGCCGGCCTCGTGGGTGCCGCCCTCCACGGTCGGAATGGTGTTGCAATAGGACGAGACGGCGCCATCGGCCGCGGCAAGCCAGGCGATCGCCCATTCCACCGAGCCGTGCCCGCCCGGCCGGCTGGTCTTGCCGGCGAAGATTTCGGGGTGGACGCGGGTTTCGCGGTCGATATCGGCCGACAAATAGTCCTTGAGACCGCCCGGAAAGCGGAACACCGCCTTTTCCGGTACCTCGCTTCCGGCGCCGAGCAACGCGGCGTCGCAGTTCCAGCGTACTTCCACGCCGCCGAACAGATACGCCTTGGAGCGGGCCATGCGGAACACGCGGGCCGGCTTGAAGCGGGCATCGGCACCGAAAATCTCGGCGTCGGGATGAAAACGCACCCGCGTGCCGCGCCGGTTGGGCGCCCGGCCGACCTCAATGATGGGGCCCTTGGGCAGGCCGCGGGAATAAAGCTGGCGATACAGCGTCTGGCCGCGCGCCACCTCCACTTCGAGCACGTCGGACAGCGCGTTCACCACCGAGATGCCGACGCCGTGCAGGCCACCGGAGGTCTCGTACACCTTGCTGTCGAACTTGCCGCCAGCGTGCAGCGTGGTGAGGATGACCTCCAGCGCCGACTTGCCGGGGAATTTCGGGTGCTCTTCGATGGGTATGCCGCGGCCATTGTCGGTGACGGTCAGAAAGCCGTCGGCGCCCAGCTCCACCTCGATGAAGCTGGCGTGGCCGGCCACTGCCTCGTCCATCGCATTGTCGATGACCTCGGCGAAAAGGTGGTGCAGCGCCTTCTCGTCGGTGCCGCCGATATACATGCCGGGCCGCCGGCGCACCGGCTCCAGCCCTTCCAGCACTTCGATATGGGCAGCCGTGTAGTGCGCCTCGGCCGGAGCTGCTGCAGCGCCCGGGCGGGCCGCTGGGCGCCGCGGTTCGGAAGCGGGCAGTGCGGCGAAGAGGTCCGGTTTCGACATGAGGGCGTGCGTTCCATAGCTCGCGTTCCGTCCGATTCGGGAACGGCGGCCACTATGGCAGCCGGTCGTTCAGGATGGAACGTGTCAGGAACGCGCGTTCAGCGCGACAGGCGCAACTGATTGGCGCGCACCTTGTTGCGGTACATCGCCACCACGTCATGCGCGGCGTCGTCGAGAGTGCCCTGAATGGCGGCGGACGCGAGGCGCATATTGACTTCGCCGAGCGCCATCGCCTTTTCGATCACCATGCGGGCAACCTCGGTGCCGGAATCGCTGTCGCCGGTCGACAACCGGGCAATCCGGAGCGCCATCACCGACTGCGCCTCGCCGGCAAGCCGTGCCATGTCGACGCCGAGGGTGAACAGGCTGAAGGGGTTGAGCATGTGCAAAAAACTTTCGGTTGCCGAATCCTGATGCGGATCACCCCGGCTTTTTGCACCGAGCCGGACACTATATGACGCGATGCATCATGATCGGCAACCCGGCCGGTGCCGGGCAGTCGCGCATGGCTGATCTGCGATGGTGACTTCCGCTGGTCATGCCGCATGGTGTAGACCCGGCGGCCTTGACGGAGGAACGGACGATGTCGGACGCAAAGGCGCGGATCGCGGTACTGGGAGCCTCGGGCTATACCGGCTCCGAACTGGTGCGCCTGCTGGTTCGTCACCCGCGCGTCGAGATCGTCGCCCTCACCGCCGACCGCAAGGCGGGGCAGGCCATGGCGGATGTCTTCCCGCAATTCGCCCCGCTCAGTTTACCGAAGCTGGTGGCGATCGACGAGGTGGACTGGACCGGCATCGATCTCGCATTCTGCGCGCTGCCGCACGGCACCACGCAGCTGGTGATCAAGCGCACACTGGAGGCGGCACCGCACCTCAAGATCGTCGACCTGTCGGCCGATTTCCGGCTGCGCGACCCCGGCGCCTATGAGCAATGGTACGGCCATGCGCACCAGGCGCTCGATCTGCAGCGCGAGGCGGTCTACGGGCTGGTCGAACTCTACCGCGCGGATATCCGCAAGGCCCGGCTGGTCGCCAATCCCGGCTGCTTCACCACCACGGCCATTCTGCCGGTGGTGCCGCTGATCGAGGCCGGCGCCATCGAGCCGGAGCCGATCATCGTGGACGCCAAGACCGGCATGAGCGGGGCCGGGCGCGCGGCGAAGGAGGCGATGCTGTTCTCCGAGGTCAGCGAGGGCATCCATGCCTATGGCGTCGGCAGCCACCGGCACATGGGCGAACTCGACCAGGAATATTCCAAGGCGGCGGGGCGCAATGTGCTGCCGAGCTTCACCGCGCATCTGACGCCGATGATCCGCGGCATCTATGCCACCATCTACGCCCGCACCCATGAGGGCGTGTCGGCGCAGAGCGTGCACGGCGTGTTGTCGGAATTCTACGCCGCCGAGCCCTTCGTGCATGTGCTGCCGTTCGGCCAGGTTCCGCAGTCGCGCTTCGTGCGCGGCTCCAACATGATGATGATCGGCGTCGCCGCCGACCGGGCGCCGGGGCGGGTCATCATCGTCGGCACCACCGACAATCTGGTGAAGGGCGCTTCCGGCCAGGCGGTGCAGAATATGAACCTCATGCTCGGTTACCCGGAGACCACGGGGCTGGAGCAGGTGGCACTGTTTCCGTGAGGAGGTGCGACGCCGCGCCGTAACCCGGCGCCGCTCTCGCTTGGAGACTGATTGGAACGTCAGATGCGACCTGCATCAGCGCTGTGCGCCGTCGAGGCCCGAACTGCGCTCGGCCATCTCAGGGTGACGTAGGTTTTTGTTTTTCATAAACATTCGTCATGCTGAGGCGCAGGCCACAGGCCGGCCTCGAAGCACGCACGCGCCTGCCGCACGCTTTAATCGACCTTTTCAAACAGGCGCTTAAGACTTCACCTTCACATAGCTGCCCGGCGCGTCTTCGATCGGCGGGTGGCGCTCGCCGCCCGGAGTGCGCGCCGGCACCAGGGCGCCGTCCTGGGCCTCGATCCAGGAGAACCAGTCCGGCCACCAGGAGCCCGGCGTCATCTGCGCCGAGGTCAGCCAGTCTTCCACCGAGCCCGATGGGTCGGCACCGGTCCAGTACTGGTATTTGGCGCGCGAGGGCGGGTTCACCACGCCGGCGATATGGCCGGAGCCCGCGAGCACGAAGCGAGTCGGGCTGCCGAACAATTGCACACCGAGGAACACCGAGGCGGCAGGCGCGATGTGGTCCTCGCGGGTGGCCAGGCTGTAGGTCGGCAGCGTGATGGTGCCGAGGTCCAGCCGCTCCCCGGCAATGATCAGCTCGCCGCGCGCCAGCTTGTTGTCGAGGTAGCAATTGCGCAGATAGAAGGAATGGTTCGCCGCCGGCAGCCGGGTGGAATCCGAGTTCCAGTACAGCATGTCGAACGGGAAGGGCGCCTGACCCTTGAGGTAGTTGTTGACCACATAGGGCCAGATCAGGTCGTTGGCGCGCAGCATGTTGAAGGCGTTCGCCATTACGCGCCCCTCCAGCACGCCGGATTCCAGCATGCGGCGCTCCATGGTCGCCACCTGTTCCTCGTCGATGAACACCTTGAGATCGCCCGCCAGCGAGAAATCGAACTGCGCGGTGAAGAAGGTGGCGGAGCGGATCCCGCTCGCCTTCTTCTTGGCGGCGAGCCAGGCCAGCGTGATCGCCAGCATGGTGCCGCCGACGCAATAGCCGATGGTGTGCACCTGCCGCGCGTGAGCCGCCTCCCGCGCCACTTCGACGGCTTTCATCACGCCGTCGCGCATATAGTCCTCGAACCCCTTATTGCCGAGCGACTGGTCGGGATTGATCCAGGACACCACGAACACGGTGAGGCCCTGCGCGACCGCCCAGCGGACGAAGGACTTCTCCGGGTTCAGGTCGAGCACGTAGAATTTGTTGATCCAGGGCGGGATGATGACGACCGGCGTGCGCAGCACCTTCGGCGTCGAAGGGGCGTACTGGATGAGCTGCATCAGCTCGTTCTGGAAGATCACCTTGCCCGGCGTCACCGCCAGGTTCTCGCCGACCTTGAACTTCGAATTGTCCGATTGGCGGATCTTCAAATCGCCGCCGCCGGCCTCGATGTCCTCCGCCAGCATGCGCATGCCGCGCACCAGATTCTCGCCATTGGAGGCAAGCGTGGTGCGCAGCAACTCCGGGTTGGTGAGCACGAAGTTCGAGGGCGACACCGCGCCAGCGATCTGGCGGATGTAGAAATCCGCCTTGTGCTTGGTGTGGCGGTCGACATCGGCATCCTTCACCAGCTTCTCCGCCCAATTGGCGGTGAGCAGATAGCTCTGCTTCAGCGTGTCGAAGAACGGGTTGCTGGACCATTCGGGGTCGCTGAAGCGGGCGTCGCGCGCCTGCGGGGTCACCACCGGCGCGGCGTCTTCGCCGCCGAGGCGCTTGAGCGTGGACGACCACAGCGACATATAGCCGGAGATCAGGCGCGACTGCGCCTCCACCGTGCGCTGCGGGTTGGACAGCCAGTACTCCGCGACATGGCCGAGCGTCTTCATGACGTCGGCGATCTCCTCGGCGACATCGTCCTTCACCCGGCCGTCTTCGCGCGGGCGAAGATAGGCGGCCATGGCCTTGCCGCCTTCCTCCACCAGACGCGCCAGATTGCCGGCGAAGGCTTCGAAATCGACGGAGCCGACGGACGACTCGATGCCGACCGACTCGTTTGGTGTGGCGGCCGCGTCGCGATCGGCCGGCTTGCTTGTGGCGTTCAGGGCGTTTCTCTTACTCACCGCTTGTCCCCGCGGGCGTGCACGTTCATAGGAAGTCCATCATAGACGTCCCGGACCGCGCTAGCGAGAGGCGTGTCACAGGAAGCATGTCAATGCGGTACGGCGACAAAGCGTGGCGGGCACAAGCGGTGCGCAGGGCGGCGGCGGGACTTCTGGTGCTCGTCTTGGCCGGCTGCGCCGCGGCCGAGACTCCGGTGCCCTTCATCGATTCGCCGGGCGAGCGTCCTGCGGCGGCCTCGCGAGCGCCCGCTCCGGCGCGCGGCGGGCGTGCGGCCGTGCCGGCGGCGAGGCTCGCCTATCCCACCTTCGCCACGCCCAAGGTCGGCGACAGCCGCCCGGTGCTCGACCCCGCTGCGCAGGCAAGGATGGAAGCCGATCTGCAACGCCTGGCGCGCGAGCGCGAGCAGCTCGAACCGCCGCAGTGAGCGGCGAGATGGCGCGCCGGACCTGCTGTGCCGCCGCGCGAACAGTGCTAAAACCGCGCCGATGACGATCCTGCCCCGGTCAGCCGGGGCGGTTTGGAGCTTGAGACCGATGACAGACTTTCACCGCATCCGCCGGCTTCCGCCTTATGTGTTCGAGCAGGTCAACCGGGTAAAGGCCACCGCACGCAATGGCGGGGCCGATATCGTGGACCTCGGCATGGGCAACCCGGACCTCGATGCCCCGGCCCATGTCATCGAGAAGCTGAAAGAGACCATCGGCAAGCCGCGCACCGACCGCTATTCCGCTTCCAAGGGCATTCCGGGCCTGCGCCGCGCGCAGGCGGCCTATTATGCCCGCCGTTTCGGCGTGAAGGTCGATCCCGAGCGCAATGTGGTGGCGACGCTCGGCTCCAAGGAAGGCTTCGCCAATATGGCGCAGGCGATCACGGCGCCGGGCGACGTGATCCTGGTGCCCAATCCCAGCTACCCGATCCACGCCTTCGGCTTTCTGATGGCCGGCGCGGCGATTCGCTCCGTTCCGTGCGAGCCGGGGCCGGAATTCTTCCGTGCGCTGGAGCGCGCCGTGGCGCATTCGATTCCCTCGCCGCTGGCGCTGGTGCTGTGCTACCCGTCCAACCCCACCGCCTGCGTCGCCGATCTCGATTTCTATCGCGACGTCATAACCTTCGCGAAGAAGCACGATCTCATCGTGCTGTCGGACCTCGCCTATTCCGAGGTGTATTTCGACGGCGACCCGCCGCCTTCCGTGCTGCAGGTGCCCGGTGCCATGGACGTGACGGTGGAGTTCACCTCCATGTCCAAGACCTTCTCCATGGCCGGCTGGCGCATGGGATTTGCGGTGGGCAACGAGCGGCTCATCGCAGCGCTCGCGCGGGTGAAGTCCTATTTGGACTATGGCGCCTATACGCCGATCCAGGTGGCGGCTGCGGCGGCGCTGAACGGGCCGCAGGAGTGCATCGCCGAGATGCGCGGCGTCTACAAGAAGCGCCGCGACGCGCTGGTCGACAGCTTCGGCAAGGCGGGCTGGGAAATTCCGGTGCCGCATGCCTCCATGTTCGCCTGGGCGCCGATCCCGGAGAAGTTCCGCGCGCTCGGCAGCCTGGAGTTTTCCAAGTTGCTGATCGAGAAGGCGGATGTCGCCGTGGCGCCCGGCGTCGGCTTCGGCGAGCACGGCGACGATTATGTGCGCATCGCGCTTGTGGAGAACGAGCAGCGCATTCGCCAGGCGGCGCGCAATGTGCGGCGTTTCCTTGAATCCAGCGGCGAAACATTGCACAACGTCGTTCCTCTCGCCGCGGCGCGTTGAGGTTCGGGCGCCCGCCCGGCTTGCGCCGCTCGCCTTTCCTTCGTGGCGTTCGGAACTTCGCATGGTCGCCCCGCTCAAAATTGGCATGGCCGGCCTCGGCACGGTCGGTGCCGGCGTCGCGCGCATGCTGGCGCGCCGCCGCGATGCAATCGCCGCCATTGCCGGCCGGCCGGTCGAGATCGTCGCCGTCGCCGCCCGCAATCCTTCCACTCCGCGCGACTGCGACCTTGCCGGCGTGCGCTGGGCGGCCGACCCGGTCGCGCTCGCCCGCGATCCCGATATCGACGTCTTCGTCGAGCTGATCGGCGGGGAGGGCGGCGTCGCGCTGGCGGCGGTGGAGGCGGCGCTCGCCGCCGGGCGTCCGGTGGTCACCGCCAACAAGGCGCTGCTGGCCCGCCACGGCATGGCGCTGGCCGCCGCGGCGCAGGCGCATGGCGTGGCGCTGAATTTCGAGGCCGCGGTGGCCGGCGGCATCCCGATCGTCAAGACGCTGCGCGAGGCGCTCACCGGCAACCGCATCGGGCGCATTTCCGGCATTCTCAACGGCACCTGCAACTACATCCTCACCCGGATGCAGGAAGAGGGGCTGCCGTTCGAGGAGTGCCTCGCCCAAGCCCAGGCGCTGGGCTATGCCGAGGCCGATCCGAGCTTCGACGTCGACGGCTACGACACCGCCCACAAGCTGGCGCTGCTCACCGGCCTCGCCTTCGGGGTGCGTGTGGATGCCGACGCCGTGCATGTCGAAGGCATTCGCACCATCACCCTTGCCGACATCAGCGCGGCGGACGAACTCGGCTATCGGGTCAAGCTGCTGGGTGTCGCGGTGCGCACCGAAGGCGGCATCGAGCAGCGCGTGCACCCGACCATGGTGCCTAAGCACTGGCCCATCGCCCAGGTCTCCGGGGTCACCAATGCGGTGGCGGTCGACGGCGACGCGGTGTCGCTGACGCTGGTCGGACCGGGCGCTGGCGGCGATGCCACCGCGTCCGCCGTGGTGGCGGACCTGTGCGACCTTGCCGCCGGCCGCAGCCCGCCGCCGTTCGGCCGGCCGGTGGAGCAGCTTGAGACCGCCGGTCGCGCTGTCATGCAACGGCATGAGGGCGGCTATTATATTCGCCTTGCCGCGGTGGATCGTTCCGGCACGGCGGCGACCATTGCCCGTCATATGGCCGAGCAGAATATTTCGCTCGAATCCATAATGCAGCATCGGCGCGGCCGTCCGCACGGCGGCGACCGTCCCGAGACGGCTGAGGCACCGGCGCCGGTGGTGCTCATCACCTATGCCACCACCGAGCAGGCGGTGCGCCGGGCGATCGCCGCCATCGAGGCCGACGGCGTGATCACGTCGCCGCCGCAGATGATTCGTATCGAGAAGGACTGAGGGGGAGAGTGGATATGGCGGAAATCACGGTCGGGGCGGACCAGGTGCTTGAGCGCATTCTGACGCTGGAACTGGTGCGCGTCACCGAGCGCGCGGCGGTCTCGGCGGCCCGGCTGCGCGGGCGGGGCGACGAGAAGGCGGCCGATCAGGCCGCGGTCGACGCCATGCGCCGCGAGCTGAACCGCCTGCCGATCGCCGGCCGCATCGTGATCGGCGAGGGCGAGCGCGACGAGGCGCCGATGCTGTTCATCGGCGAGGAGGTCGGTACCGGCCACGGCCCGGCTGTCGACATCGCCGTCGATCCGCTGGAAGGCACCACGCTCTGCGCCAAGAACATGCCGGGTTCCATCGCGGTGATGGCGATGGCGCAGGGCGGCACGATGCTCTATGCGCCGGACGTCTATATGGACAAGATCGCGGTGGGGCCGGGCTATGCCAAGGGCGTCGTCGATATCGACGCCAGCCCCGCCGACAATATCCACGCGCTGGCCAAGGCCAAAGGCGTGAAGCCCTCCGAGATCACCGCGCTGATCCTCGACCGTCCCCGCCATGCCGGCATCATCGCGGCCGTGCGCAAGACCGGCGCCTCGGTGCAGCTCATCACCGACGGCGACGTGGCCGGCGTGATCGAGACCACCAATCCGGATGAGACCGGGGTCGACATCTATCTCGGCACCGGCGGCGCGCCGGAAGGCGTGCTGGCGGCCGCGGCGCTGCGCTGCATCGGCGGGCAGATGTACACGCGGCTGATCCTCGACAGCGAGGAGAAGCGCGAGCGCGCCAAGAAGATGGGTGTGAAGGATCCCAAGAAGATCTACGACATTTTCGACATGGTGCGCGGCGACTGCCTGCTGGCCGCCACCGGCGTGTCCACCGGCAATATGCTGAAGGGCGTGAAGTTCCAGAAGGACGTCATCAAGACCCATACGGTGGTGATGCGCTCGGCTTCCGGCACCGTGCGCTGGATCGAGGCCGAGCACCGCGACCTCTCGAAGTTCCATCTCGGCTGACGCCGGTCTGCCGCACGGTCCGCAGTGCCGGGCCGTGCGGCGCTCGCCTCACGCCAATGAGGCGATCAGTTCGCGATAGGCCGCTTCCGGGAAGGCTTTCATGGTCCGGCTGCGGATATTGCCCATCATGCCGGTCTGCATGGTGAAGCGGGCGGCGACGGCGTCGTCGGGCGCGTCATAGACGATGATCATGTCGAACTCGCCCATGGTCAGATAGAACGACTTGATCTCGCCGCCCATCTCCTTGATCGCCTTCTTGGCATTGTCGAGCCGCTTGGACGAATCCCTCATGGTGCGCGCGCCCTGGTCGGTCCAGTTGGCGAGCATGACGTAGGTGGTCATGGCGTTTCCTCCGCGATGCGTCGGACCCGCGCGATGCCGCGTGGCCGCGCATCGCCGCCATACTACTCCTTTGCGCGCGGCTCAGGTAACGGCGGCCGGCGCCGACGCCAGGAAGAAGTTCACCGCAAGCGACACAACGGCCGGCTGATAGGCGTGCGGGCCGTTGTATTCGATATAGCTGACGTCGTAGCCCGCCTGCTTGAGCTGGGCGGCGTGGACCCGCCCGCTGCGGCCTATCGGTATCTGCTCGTCCTGCAGCCCGTGCGAAATGAACACCCGCGGCGCGCCTTCCTGGACATGCACCGACATGAAGCCAGCAGAGGAGGCGATGATGTGGCTCACGAAATGGCCATTGGTCAGCCCGAGCGAGAGCGCATAGCTGCCGCCGTCCGAATGGCCGGCGAAAGCGAGGCGGTCCGGCGCCAGCCGAAAACGCGCCGCCACTTCGGCCAGCGCCAGATCGAGCCGCTCGCGGTCCGGCCCGTTGCCGGCGATCACGATGTCCCAGGTCGGAAACAGCGATTGCGGCGCCAGCAGCAAAAAGCCGTTGAGCGCGGCATGGCTCTCGAGCATCGGCAGGATCTTCGCCGCGCTGCCGCCGCCGCCATGAAACAGCACCACCAGCGGCGTCGGCGCGGCAGGATCGATACCCTCCGGCACCACCAGCACGGCGTCGCGCGTTTGCGCGATGCCGAGTTCGTGCCGGCCGGGCGGCAGCGGCGGCTTGGTGGGCTCCGTGTGGACGAAGCCGAGGCGGCCGGCGAGCGAGAGATCGATCATGCCGGCCACACTAGCGGGGCGCACGTTTGGGGCCAAGGTTTCAGGCCCGCCTGCGCCGGCGTGCCTCAGGCGGCCTATGCCACCGGAAGGCAGGCCAGGCAGATCTGCTCCACATGCCGATAGTCGGTGCCGCAGCAGCCGCCGAGCACATGGAGGTTCCTCAGTTTGCTGCGCATGTCTCGATACTGCCCTCCGAGTTCCACCGGATCGCCGGCATCGAGATCCTCTGCGGCGTCGAGTTCGGCATGGCTGCGCGCCGAGGCGTTTGCCCTCAGCCCGCGCACCCGGTCCTGCCAGGCGCCGCCTTCGGCGAGGAGATGGGCGAAATGCGTCGGGTGCGCGCAGTTCAGCATGAAGTAGGCCGGCGCCCCTCCGGTTTCGCCATCGACCTGCTCGATGGCCTCGCGCAGGCTCTGGCCGGTGGGCAGGCGGCCGTCGGTCTCAAGCGTGAAGGAGATGATCGAAGGCAGGCCGGCGGCCTTTGCGGCGCGCGCGACGCCGATCGCCTCCTCTACATAATTCAGCGTATAGGCGCTGACGGCATCTGCCTGCGTTGCGGCGAAGGTCTCGATCTGCGCGGCATGGTAGCGCTGGGCTTCAACGGCGGTCATGGTGCGGCCCGGCAGGTAGCCGTCGCCGCGCGGGCCGACCACGCCGCTCAGCATGATCGGCACATCCGCGGTCTGGTACCGCTCCCGCAGTTCCGCGAGCAGCGTGATGCTGTCGCGGTTGACGGCCGCGAGGCCGGCGGCGTCGTAGCCGAGCTTTTCGCCCCAATCCGCATTGGCACGCCAGGTCGGCGCGTCGAGCACCAGGCCGGTGCCGTGCGCGCGGGCGAGGTCGGCGAAGCGGGCGTAATAGGCGCGGAGGTGGGCGCGGCCTTGTTCGGTGTCCATCAGCGTGAAGGCTGCAAAGCACGGCAGTTCCAGCCCGTCGAGGAATATGAGGGTGGTCTCCATGCCGCCATCCATCAGGAAGAGGCGGTCGGACAGCGTCGGCAGGCGGTGGCGATAGGTGGCCATGAGTGCGTTCTCGGCATTTCGCAGGGCATTGCCGGACGGAGACCCGCATGATGACGCCGAATTTTACCCGGTGCACCAGAAAACGAGACAGCGTGTTTCGCGGCGTCGTGCAGGCGCCGCGCGTTGAGGCTCGACGGCGGCAGGTGTTTCGGGCTCTATCGCCGCCATGATTCCTGCCGGTATTCCTGCTGTTCCAACCGGGCTCGCACCGCCGCGGCCGTTTCTCGGCGTCGCGGCCTCGGTCACCGGGCGGGTGTGGCGCGAGCGGATCGATGTCCGCGGCGCGCAGGCGAGCCTTGCCATGGCGCAGCGCCACGGCGTGCCGGAACTGCTGGCCCGCGTGCTTGCCGCGCGCGGCGTCGGCATCGACGAGGTGGAGGCCTATCTCGACCCCACGGTGCGCCGGCTGCTGCCGGACCCGGACACCCTGACCGACATGCCGGCCGCCGTCGCGCGGCTGGCCGATGCGGTCACGAGCGGCGAGCCGGTGGCGGTGTTCGGCGATTACGATGTCGACGGCGCAACCTCGACCGCACTTCTAGTCGAGGTGCTGCGGGCCGGCGGGCTCGACCCGCAATTCCACATACCGGACCGCATCTTCGAAGGGTACGGCCCCAACGAGCCGGCCATCGAGGCGCTGGCGGCGCGCGGCGCCCGGCTGCTGGTGACGGTGGACTGCGGTACGGTGAGCTTTGCGCCGTTCGCCCGCGCCCGCGCGCTGGGGCTCGATGTGGTGGTGATCGACCATCACCAGGCCGGCGAGACGCTGCCGGAGGTCGCGGCGCTGGTGAATCCCAACCGCGTGGACGACCTCTCCGGGCTCGGCCATCTGTGCGCGGTCGGCCTCGTCTTCGTCGTCGCGGTGGGGCTGGTGCGGGAGTTGCGCCGGCGCGGTTGGTGGCACGCCGCGCGGCCGGAGCCGGACCTGCTCGGCATGCTCGATCTGGTGGCGCTGGGCACGGTGGCGGACGTGGTGCCGCTGATCGGGCTGAACCGTGCCTTCGTCGTCAAGGGCCTGCTGACGCTGCGCCGCCGCGAGCGGCCGGGGCTGACGGCGCTGATGGATGCGGCGCGGCTCAGCGGGCCGCCGAAGTCCTGGCATCTCGGCTTCCTGCTCGGCCCGCGCATCAATGCCGGCGGGCGCATCGGCGATGCCACTCTGGGCACCAAGCTTCTGCTGGCCCGCGACCCGCTGGAGGCCGGTGCGATGGCGGCCGAACTCGACCGGCTGAATCGAGAGCGGCAAATGGTCGAGAAAGCCGTGCTCGCGGAGGCCGAGGCGGAGGCCGATGCCGGCATGGGCCTCGGTGGCGGCGGTGCCGTGGTGGTGGCCAGCGGGCAGGGCTGGCACCCAGGCGTGGTCGGGCTGGTGGCGGCGCGGCTGAAGGAGCGCTTCGGCCGCCCGGCGCTCGCCATCGCCTTTACCGGCGCGGTGGGTGCCGGTTCGGCTCGCTCGATTCCCGGCGTCGATATCGGCCGGGCGGTGCGCGGCGCGGTGGAGGCCGGGTTGCTGGTAAAGGGCGGCGGCCACGCCATGGCGGCCGGCCTCACCGTGGATCGCGAGCGGCTCGGCGCGCTGCGCGCCTTCCTGGAAGAGGCGCTGGCCGGCGCGGTGGAAGAAGCGCGCGCCGAGCATGTGCTGGCGCTGGACGGTGCGCTCTCGGCGGGTGCGGCGACGGCGGATCTGGTGGAGATGGTGGAGCGCGCCGGCCCGTTCGGCGCCGGCAATCCGCCGCCGCTGTTCGCCTTCCCGGCGCACCGGCTGATTTATGCCGAACCGGGCACCGGCGGGCTGATGCGCATCAGGCTGCGGGCGACGGATGGTTCAACGCTGTCCGGCGTCGCCTTCCGCGCCGCCGACACCCCGCTCGGCCGGGCACTTGGCGAGCGGCGCGGCACGGCGGTGCATGTGGCCGGCCAACTCGAACTCGATACCTTCCAGGGCCGCAGCCAGGTAAGCCTGCGGGTCTCCGATCTCGCGGCGGCGGATTAGCTGACACTTCAATGCTTTAGACCGGCATTCCGACTCCGGCCGGCAGGACGCGGAATCGAAGGTTCAGCGCGGGCCCGCGGTACTGCTATAAGCCCGCATGCACCTTGAATCGGATACTCAACCCGCGGCCCTATCTCCCTGCGACGACTCCGCTTTCGTCGCGGTCATCGGCGCGGGTCCCGCCGGGCTGATGGCGGCGGACACGCTGGCGGCGGCCGGCTGCCGCGTCACCGTTTTCGACCGCATGCCATCGCCCGCCCGCAAGTTCCTGCTGGCCGGGCGCGGCGGCCTGAACCTCACCCATTCCGAGCCGCGCGCCGCGTTTCTCGCCCGCTACGGCGCGGCAGCGGACTGGCTGGCGCCGATGCTCGACATCTTTCCGCCGTCGCGGCTGCGCGCCTTCGCCGCCCAGCTCGGCGAGCCGACCTTCGTCGGCTCCAGCGGCCGGGTGTTTCCGCGCAGCTTCAAGTCATCGCCCTTGCTGCGCGCCTGGCTCGGCCGGCTCGGTGCCGGCGGCGTGCGGCTGGCGCCGCGTCATCTGTGGCAAGGTTGGGACGGGGCAGGGCGCCTGCGCTTCGCCACGCCGGAAGGGGAAGCGCTGGTGGCGGCGGACGCGGCGGTGCTGGCCTTCGGCGGGGCGAGCTGGCCGCGGCTGGGCAGCGACGGCGGCTGGGCCGCCGTCCTGCGCGAGGCCGGTATCGCGGTGTCGGCGTTGCAGCCGGCCAATGCCGGGCTGAACATCGCCTGGTCCGAGCCCTTCCGCATGCGCTTTGCCGGCGAGCCGCTGAAGCGGGTGGCGCTCAGCCATGGTGGGCAGGCGGTGCGCGGCGAGGCGATGGTGACGGGGGCCGGCCTCGAAGGCGGCGCGGTCTACGCGCTGTTCGCCGAACTTCGGGCCGCGCTCGCCGAGCACGATACCGCGCGTCTCAAGATCGACCTGCGCCCGGACCTCGCCGAGCCTGCCATCGCCGCCCGGCTGACGACGGCCCGCAAGGGCGAGACGGCGTCGAACCGCCTGCGCAAGGCCGCCGGCCTGTCGCCGCCGGCCATCGGCCTGCTTCGCGAGGCCGGTCCGCTGCCTTTGGCACCCGACGCGCTGGCCCGGCGCATCAAGCAGCTTGAGCTGACGGTCACCGGCACCGCGCCGATCGAGCGCGCCATTTCGACCGCCGGCGGGCTGTCGCGCGTCGCGCTGGATGCGGATCTGATGCTGCACGCGCGGCCGGGCAGCTTCGCAGCGGGTGAGATGCTGGACTGGGAGGCCCCCACCGGCGGCTATCTGCTGCAGGCGTGCTTCGCCACCGGCCATGCCGCCGCGTGCGGCGTGCTGCGCCAGCTGGGCCTTCCCGAGCCGGAGCCCTGGCACGGAGGCTGGTGAGGGCAGGCGCCGGCGGGCGGTAATAAGGGTTGCTCCACGCCGCGATTCCCCCAATGTCGCCAGAAAGGCCCCGCAGCGTGGCGTGGCGTGAAGGGTGGGGCGGCAGCAGGCTATGGAGGTCATCACCCTTACCAACATCCTGCTGCTCGCGGGCGCCGCGCTGATGGTGGTCGGCGTGTTCTCCAGCCTGGTCGCCTCGCGCTTCGGCGCCCCGCTGCTGCTGGTGTTCCTGGTCATCGGCATGCTGGCGGGGGAGGACGGGCCGGGCGGCATTCAGTTCAGCGATTACCGCATCACCTATCTGGTCGGCTCGGCTGCGCTCGCCATCATCCTGTTCGACGGCGGACTGCGCACCCGGCTGTCGAGCTTCCGCGGCACGCTGGCGCCGGCGGTGCTGCTGTCGACGGTCGGCGTCGTCGTCACCGCCGTGCTGGTCGGCCTGCTGTCGATGGCGGTGCTTTCCCTGCCGCCGTTGCAGGCGCTGCTGGTGGGCGCGGTGGTGGCCTCCACCGATGCGGCGGCGGTGTTCTTCCTGCTGAAGTCCGGTGGGCTCCAGCTCAAGAAGCGGGTCGGGGCGACGCTGGAGATCGAATCGGCGACCAATGATCCCTCGGCGATTTTCCTGTCGGTGCTGCTGGTCGAACTGATCGCGGCGGGCGACCACAATCCCGGCGGCTGGGCCGTGGCGCTGGCGCTGGCGCAGCAGGCGGTGCTGGGCGCGGCGGTGGGCGTGGCCGGTGGGCTGGCCTTAGCCGGCCTGCTGAACCGTTTCGAACTGCCGGGCGGGCTGCACCCGCTGCTCGCGGTCGGCGCCGCCATCGCCATTTTCGGGCTCGCCGCGGTGGCGGACGGCTCCGGCTACCTGGCGGTCTACCTCGCCGGCCTGGTGCTGGGCAACCGGCCGGTACGGGCCATCGCCTCCATCACCAGTTTCCACGACGCCGCCACCTGGCTGTGCCAACTGGTGATGTTCGTGATGCTGGGCCTGCTGGTCTCGCCTTCCAAGGTGCTGGACTATGCGCTGCCGGCGCTGGCCATTGCGGTGTTCCTCATCCTTGTCGGGCGCCCGGTGGCGGTGTGGCTGTGCCTCTCGCCGTTCGGCTACAGCCGTGACGAGAAGCTGTTCGTCTCCTGGATCGGCCTGCGCGGCGCGGTATCGATTTTTCTCGCCACCATTCCCACGCTGGCGGGCGTGCCGGGCGCCGAGGTGTATTTCAATGTCGCCTTCACCGTGGTGCTGGTCTCGCTGGTGATACAGGGCTGGACGCTCAAGTGGTCGGCGCGGCGGCTGGGCGTCGCACTGCCGGAGCCGGCGCGGGAGGCGCGCCGCTTCGAGATCGACCTGCCCGGCCAGCTCGATTATGAGCTGGTAGCCTTTCCCGTGGTTGCCGGCAGCCCGGTGCTCGGCCACGGCACGCTGCCGGGCTGGGCGCGCCTGCTGCTTGTGGTGCGCGACGGCGCCATTTTCACCGCCGAACAGGCCGGCCCGCCGCGCCGCGGCGACTATGCCTATGTGCTGGCACCGCCGGAGCGGGTGGCGCGGCTCGACCGCCTGTTCGTCGCGGCCGACGGCACCCCGGAGCTGGACCTCGCCGCGTCCTTTCCGTTCCGCGGCGACATCGCGCTCGGCGCGGTGGCGGATCTCTATGGCCTGCCGCTGGAGCCGCAGGAGCGCGACATCACCCTCGCCGATCTGTTCGCCGACCGTTTCGACGAGCGCCCGCACCCCGGCAACCGTATCAATATCGGCGGCGCCACCCTGGTGGTGCGGCTGGTGGAGCATGAACGGGTGACTCTGGTGGGCCTCAGCTTCGAAGCCGAGGAGGAACGCACGGCGCGCGACATTCTGAACGGTGCGGCGCTGGCCCGGCTGTTCGGCTCCCGCCGGCAGGCCCGCGAGCGGGCGCGGCGGCGCGGGACGGGGCCGGTGGTGAAAGCGAAGGCGCGGGACGGTGACTGAGGGAGCGCGTGCCACCGTCCCGCGCGGCCCGGAGCAAGCACAGCGAAGCTAGCCGGGATGATGCTTCGCGAAATGATCCGGGTAAAGTTTGTTACTCATGGCATGTGACGATAGCAATCATTATCTTTGATTGTTATTTTAGTTCTAAACTGGATCTGACGGCGAATACTTGATGAGAGGTCTGCCGGTCGGGTGCCGTTAAGTGGAATTGTGAGGCAAGGCATGGCACGGCTGTTTTTCAAGCGAAGCGGCGGCGAGGCGGCCCCGGACGCGGCGCGCGAACTTGCCGCACGGGCGCGCGCGCTGCTCGGTGTCGGACCGGAAACCACGGTATCGATTTCGGAAATCGCC
>JBGGNI010000187.1:0-22585 GCA_041287585.1 Xanthobacteraceae bacterium | reverse complement strand
ACGCGGTCCTTCTTTTCCTTGACCTCGACCTCGGTCGCGCCGCCGACGCGGATCACCGCGACGCCGCCGGCCAGCTTGGCCAGGCGCTCCTGGAGCTTCTCGCGGTCGTAGTCCGAGGTGGTTTCCTCGATCTGCGCCTTGATCTGCGCCACACGGCCTTCGATGTCGGACTTCTTGCCGGCGCCGTCGACGATGGTGGTGTTCTCCTTCTCGATCACCACCTTCTTGGCGCGGCCGAGCATCTGGAGGGTCACCGAGTCGAGCTTGATGCCGAGGTCCTCGGAAATGGCGTCGCCGCCGGTGAGGATGGCGATGTCCTGCAGCATGGCCTTGCGGCGATCACCGAAGCCCGGCGCCTTGACAGCCGCGACCTTGAGGCCGCCGCGCAGCTTGTTGACGACCAGCGTGGCCAGAGCCTCGCCCTCGACGTCCTCGGCGATGATCAGCAGCGGCTTGCCGGACTGCACCACGGCTTCGAGCACCGGCAGCAGTTCCTGCAGGCCCGAGAGCTTCTTCTCGTGGATGAGGATGTAGGGGTCCTCGAACTCGACGCGCATCTTCTCGGCATTGGTGACGAAGTACGGCGAGAGATAGCCGCGGTCGAACTGCATGCCTTCGACCACGTCGAGCTCGGTGAGCGCGGTCTTGGCTTCTTCGACGGTGATCACGCCTTCATTGCCGACCCGCTGCATCGCCTCGGCGAGGAACTTGCCGATTTCGGCATCGCCATTGGCCGAGATGGTGCCGACCTGGGCGATCTCGTCGTTGGAGGTGACCTTCTTGGAGTTCTTCTTGAGGTCCGCGACGATGGCTTCGACGGCGAGGTCGATGCCGCGCTTGAGGTCCATCGGGTTCATGCCGGCGGCGACCGACTTGCCGCCTTCCTTCACGATGGCCTGCGCCAGCACGGTGGCGGTGGTGGTGCCGTCGCCGGCCAGGTCATTGGTCTTCGAGGCCACTTCGCGCACCATCTGGGCGCCCATGTTCTCGAACTTGTCTTCGAGCTCGATCTCCTTGGCGACGGTGACGCCGTCCTTGGTGATGCGCGGCGCGCCGTAGCTCTTCTCGATGACGACGTTACGACCCTTGGGGCCGAGCGTGACCTTCACCGCATTGGCGAGGATGTCGACGCCGCGCAGCAGCTTCTCGCGTGCGTCGGCGGAAAATTTTACGTCTTTGGCAGCCATGTATTGAACTCCTGTATGAAACCGACGTCGAACTCAGGCGACCAGGTTCACGCGGCCTTCTTGGCCGAAGCGGGAACGTCGACGATGCCGAGGATGTCGGATTCCTTCATGATCAGATAATCGACGCCGTCGAGCTTCACTTCGGTGCCCGACCACTTGCCGAACAGCACCCGGTCGCCGGCCTTGACGTCGAGCGGCACGAGCTTGCCGGCTTCGTCGCGGGCACCCGGGCCCACGGCGACGACTTCGCCCTGCGAGGGCTTTTCCTTGGCGGTGTCGGGAATGATGATCCCGCCCGCGGTCTTTGCCTCAGCGTCGATGCGCTTGACCACGACCCGATCGTGCAGAGGACGGAACTTCATCGCATCTCTCCAGAAAGTCTTTGATTTCAAGGTTTAGGCGTCCAGCCGGCACTTCGGCGCCGGTGGCCCGGCCGACATCTAGGCGGATGAGGAGGGCGGCGCAAGGGGGCGGGGCGGAAAATTTAGCAGTCGGGCAGGGGGAGTGCCAACGCGGTGGAGCGGCGGGGAAGGCCCGGCGGCCAAGCTGTTAGCAGTCTCCGGTTTATGCTGACAATGCCTTGAAATTGAACATGAAATTCAGAATTTGGACTTGCCCGGAGCACGGTGTGGCCGGCACACTCCGATTCATCGATTGCGACGTTCGTTCAAGGAGGTCCCGCATGGTTGCGCAGGCGTCGTCGGATTTCGTCAAGCAGGTCTCCGGCTACGGTCTCACCACCGCCCGCATCCTTTACCGGATGCCCGATCATCCCACCTTGCTGCAAACCTATCTCTGGCAGCATTACGACCTCTGCCCGCATTTCCCAGAGCTGACGAAGTTCCTCGATTTCTGGAAGCGCGAGCTGGAAGGGCCGCTGCATTCGGTAATGGTCGCCCATTCCAAGCTGCTGCGGCCGGCCGAGCTGCGGGCGGTGAACGGGGTGCTGCACCTGCACTGAGCGGCGCAGGCGCGGCAGGCCGTCGCGAACATCCTGTGGCGCACTTTCCTTGGCCACATTGGCGCGCCATCTAGGGAGCGGTTCTCGGAGCGCCGCATGCGCCGCCTGTTCGCTGCCCTCAGCCTGTTGATCGCCGTCGCCGGCGCCGCCCACTGGGTGGTCCCGGCCGGCCGTGGTGCGCTTGCGATGCTGCTGGCGCAGGAAGATCCCGCCCGGCTCGCCGACCTCCAACTCGACGCCGCGCTCGACGCGACGCGCGTCGCCGCCGAGATCGAGGCCGCGCTCGCGGCCGATGATGCGGAACTGGCGGCGAGTTTCGTCGCTTTGGCCGATGCGCGCGGCCTTGGCGTGGTGCCGGCGCAGCGGGCGCGTGTGGCGGTCGAATCGCAGCCGGCGGCGCAGGCGCTGCGCGGGGCCGGGCATTTCGGGCGCGGCCTCGTCACCGGCCAAGCGGACGATGCCGCAAGCCTTGCCGGCGCGACGCTCGGCGACCTCACCGTGTGGGGCGATGTGCGCGACGCCGGCCGACAGGCCTGGCGCTGGGCCAAAGGCGAGGAGGTCGACCGGCTGATGCTGGGCCTCTCCGCCGCCGGCATCGCCGCCACCGGCGCCACCTATGCCGCCTTCGGCGCGCCGCTGACCTTGCGCGCCGGCCTCAGCCTCGCCAAAGGCGCCCGCCGCACCGGGGCGCTGGGCGTGCGCCTCGCCGACGATC
This sequence comes from Xanthobacteraceae bacterium, assembly GCA_041287585.1. Lineage (GTDB taxonomy): Bacteria > Pseudomonadota > Alphaproteobacteria > Rhizobiales > Xanthobacteraceae > Ancylobacter. The sequence continues at coordinate 19,722 of JBGGNI010000187.1, read as the reverse complement.
TCGCCGCGCTGGTGGCGCGCGGCGGCACCCGCGGCGCGCTGCGCTTTGCCGGCGATCTCGGCACGGTGCAGAGCAAGGCCGGCACGCGGGCGACCCTGGCCGGGCTCCGCCATATCGACACCGCCGCCGATTCGGCCCGGCTGCGCCGCCTCGCCGATGTGAAGGGCGGCCAGACGCTCGCCATTCTCAAGACGCTGGGCCGCGGCGCGCTGTTCGTCACGGAAGTGCTGGCCAAGCTCGCCTTCTGGGTGCTGGCGGCAGCGTTCAACCTTATCGGCCTCATCGCCTCGCTGAACGCCACGGTGGTGGCGCTGGTGCGCCCGCTGTGGCGGGGTGGCGCCGGCCGCCTTGGCAGTGCCTTCGCCGCCCTCTAATTTGCCGGCGTTTCCCAAAACGCCCGGACCCCCATGCCCAGCTTCCTTCATGACGGCCTCGAACTCGCCTATCTCGACCAGGGGGAGGGCGAGCCGGTCGTGCTGGTGCACGGCTTCGCCTCCAACAAGGAGATCAACTGGGTCGGCCCCGGCTGGGTGACGACGCTGGCGCGGGCCGGGCGGCGGGTCATCGCGCTCGACAATCGCGGCCACGGCGCCTCGGCCAAGCTCTACGAGCCGGAGGCCTACGACCCCGCCCGCATGGCCACCGACGTCGCGGCGCTGATGGACCATCTCGGCCTCGCCCGCGCCGATGTGATGGGCTATTCGATGGGCGGCCGCATTGCCGCTTGCCTCGCTTTGGCGGCACCGGAGCGGGTGCGCACGCTGACCGTCGGCGGCATCGGCATTCATCTGGTGCAGGGGGCCGGCCTGCCGACCTCGATCGCCGAAGCGCTGCTGGCACCGAGCCTCGACGACGTGTCCGAGCCGATGGGCCGCATGTTCCGCGCCTTCGCCGACCAGACCGGCAGCGACCGGCGCGCACTCGCCGCCTGCATCTATGGCTCGCGCCGCACCCTGAGCGCGCAGGAGGTGGGCCGGATCGCCGTGCCGACCTTGATCGGCGTCGGCACCAAGGATCCGATTGCGGGCGATCCGCATGCGCTGGCCGCGCTGATGCCGAACGCACGGGTGGTGGATATTCCGGGCCGCGACCACATGCTGGCGGTGGGCGACCGGGTGTTCAAGCAGGCGGTGCTGGCGTTCCTGGAGGCCGCCGGCTGAGGCCGGGCCGCCCGATAGGCGAGGCTTGTGGCCTGTGCTAGAAGAGCGCAGATCCTGCCCCCGCCTGGGGGCGCACCTTTTCCGCCAGGATGCTGCCAATGGCGTACACCTCCGTTCACCTCGCCGACCCCGCCGCCCGCCCGCTCGACAAGATCGACCCGGTATGGTCGCGCATCCGTCTTGAGGCCGAGACCATCACCACGCGCGAGCCGGCGCTGGCCAGCTTCGTGTTCGCCACCATTCTCTACCACCCGACTTTGGAGCGGGCGGTGGCGCACCGTATCGCCCAGCGGCTGGACCACACCGACGTGCCGGGCGAACTGATCCGCCAGGCCTTCGACGATGCCTTCGCCGCCGACCCCTCGATCGGCGCCGCGCTGCGGGCCGACATCATGGCGGTGTGCGATCGCGACCCGGCGACCACCCAGGCGCTGGAGCCGGTGCTGTACTACAAGGGCTTTCACGCCATCCAGACCCACCGTCTGGCGCATTGGCTGTGGAACAACGGCCGCCGCGACTTCGCCTCGTACCTGCAGAGCCGCTCCTCCTCGGTGCACCAGGTGGACATCAACCCGGCCGCGCCGTTCGGCCGCGGCATTTTCTTCGACCACGCCACCGGCATCGTGGTCGGCGCCACCGCGGTCATCGAGGACGACGTGTCGATCCTCCAGGGCGTCACGCTCGGTGGAACCGGCAAGGAGCGTGGCGACCGCCACCCGAAGATCCGTCGCGGCGTGCTGATCGGCGCCGGCGCCAAGGTGCTGGGCAATATCGAAATCGGCCACTGCGCCCGCGTCGCCGCCGGCTCCGTGGTGCTGAAGCCGGTGCCGCCCAAGACCACGGTGGCGGGCGTGCCGGCCAAGGTGGTGGGCGAGGCCGGCTGCGCCGAGCCGGCCCGCTCCATGGACCATATGTTCGAGGCACCGTTCGCGGGCGAAGCGATCTGACCGGCCGCACGGCGGGTTGCGCCGCGCCGCCCGCCGTGGCAAGCCTGCCTCCGCCCTGAAACGCTTCGCGGGAGCTGAGCTTTGGAAAAGAAAGACATCGAAGGCGTGCAGACCTATATGCGCCGCCTGTTCGGCAATGCGCAGATCAAGGTCACCGCGCGGCCGAAGAAAAAGGACTCCGCCGAGGTCTATATCGGCGATGAGTTCGTCGGCGTCCTGTTCGAGGACAAGGAAGACGGCGACCTCTCTTACAATTTCCAGATGGCCATTCTCTCGACCGACCTCGAAGACTGATCCGGCCATGGCGATCTACACGCTTGACGGAGTAGCCCCCGAGCTGCCGGCTCCCGGCCGCTACTGGATCGCGCGCGACGCCAATGTGATCGGCCGGGTGCGGCTGGGCGACGAGGCCAGCATCTGGTTCGGCACCACGGTGCGCGGCGACAATGAAACCATCGCAATCGGCGCGCGGGTCAACGTGCAGGAACTGTGCGTGCTGCACACCGATCCGGGTTTCCCGATGGATATCGGCGATGATGCCACGGTGGGCCACCGCGCCATATTGCACGGCTGCACCATCGGCGCCGGCAGCCTCATCGGCATGGGGGCGACCGTGCTGAACGGCGCGCGCATCGGCGCGGGTTGCCTGGTCGGCGCCAATGCCCTGGTGACCGAGGGCAAGGAATTTCCGGATTTCTCGCTCATCGTCGGCGCCCCGGCCAAAGTCGTGCGCACGCTCGATCCCGAAGCCGTCGCCGGGCTGCGCGCCACCGCCGCGCATTATGTGCGGAACTGGCGGCGCTTTGCGGACGGGCTTGCGGCTATCTGATCCCGGCAGCGGCAAACCTCAATTGCCGCCCACCGTGGTCGGCGCGCGGACTTCGCCCAGCGACACCCAGCTGTCGGCATCGGTCTGCGCCTGCCGCTTCACGAAGCGGTAGCCGGTGTCGTACCAGGGCAGCACCGCCTCTTCCTGGTTGTCCAGCACCAGGTCGCCCTGGTCGGTGGCGACCGTGAGAACCGAATGACCGTCGCCCTGCCGGTCGCGCACCACGGTGATCAGCAGCGTTTCCGCCGGCCAACCGAGGCTGATGAGGGTGCGGCGCTTCAGCAGCACATAGTCTTCGCAATCGCCGAAGCCGTCGTCGGGATAGGTCCAGCGCTCGACCTCGCCATAATGGTCGATATCGGTCAGCGGCCGGATGCGCCCGTTGACGCTGGAATTCACCTGGCGCAACTGCGCCAGCGCGGTGGCGTCCAGCACCACCACGCCCGCGGTGCGCCGGGCGCCGCCGCATTCGCCGGGGTTCGCCTCGCAGAAACGCACATAGCCCAAGGGCGAGAGCGTCTGCCGGCCGACCGGCATCTGCGCCGGAACCGCCGCCACGCTGCGCGCCGCCACGGCCGACGCGTCGCGCGCCTCCGCCTTACCTGCGCCGATCACGGACGCTGCCACGATCGTCGCGACCAGGGCCCATTCGAGCCTCTTGTTCATCGCGCACCTCAATCCCTGTCAATGAGGGCAGTGTGGCACAAAGCTTTTTCGGCCGATCTAAGCCCGCCGCCGGCTTTCGAGAGAGTCCGGCCGCACTTTGTTAATACCTTTTTCCGACGCCGTTAACCAATGCGTTTTGCGCCTGCCTCGCAACGCCGCCACGGCACCCAGGCTTGCCGCCGCCGCGGCGAGGCCCTATGTCACTCCTCGTGCTCAGCCCCGATCGCCCCCACGCGCCGCAGCGCCAGCCCATACTGAATGTGCCGGCGGTGGTGACCGCGCTTGCCGGCGTGATGCTGCTCGTCCATGCCGTGCGCGCCCTGCTCGACATCGACAGCGACATCGAGGTGCTGGCGCTGTTCGCCTTCATTCCGGCTCGCTACGATTCCGGCCTGCTGATCGACGGCGGCTGGCCGGGCGGGGCGGGGGCGGATGCGTGGAGTTTCATAACCTACGCCTTCCTCCATGGCAGCCTGACCCATATCGGGCTCAATCTGTTGTGGCTGCTGGCGTTCGGCAGCCCGGTGGCGCGCCGCTTCGGCACCGTGCGCTTCCTGCTGTTCTTCGCCGCGACCGCGGCGGCGGGTGCGGCGCTGCATCTCGCCACCCATGCGGGGGAGATGGCGCCGGTGGTTGGCGCTTCGGCGGCGATTTCAGGCTGCATGGCGGCGGCGATCCGCTTCGTGTTCGCCGCGCGCGGCCTCGACGGGCTGCGCCCCGGCAGCTTCGAGGCCTCGGTGCGCGCACCGGCGCCGCCGCTCGGCGTCGTGCTGCGCGAGCGCCGCGTCTTCGTGTTCGTCGCGGTCTGGTTCGCGCTCAACATCGCCATCGGCCTCGGCGCGCCGCTGGCCGGCGAGGCCGGCACGGTGGCCTGGGAGGCCCATATTGGCGGCTTCATCGCCGGGCTGCTGCTGTTTCCGCTGTTCGATCCGGTGGGGCGCGGGCCGGCAATCCGCCGCGCCTGATCGGCCCCTGGGGCCTTGCCCTAGGGAAGAGAAGAACCCATCATCCTGCATAAGAGCGCTGCCGCATACCTGCGGACGGCCACAACAAGCAGACCGCGGCGCCGGACGCCGCGGCGGGGATGGAGGATGACAATGACGGTTCGCGCGATTTTGGCTGCGAAGGGTGGCGACGTGATGACGATCGCGCCCGAGGTGTCGCTGGGCGAGGCGGTGAAGCTGCTCGCCGCTCATAAGATCGGCGCCGTGGTGGTGACCGATCCGGCCCGGCATGTGGTCGGCATCTTGTCCGAGCGCGACGTGGTCCGGGTGATCGGCACCGAGGGCACCGACGTGCTCGACAATGCGGTGTCCACCATCATGACCCGCAAGGTGGTGACCTGCTCCGGGCACGAGACCATTCCGGAGATCATGGAACGGATGACCGCCGGCCGCTTCCGTCACGTCCCGGTGGTGGAAGGCGGCGTGCTGGTGGGCATCATCTCGATCGGCGACGTGGTGAAGCATCGCCTGGCCGAGATGGAGCGCGAGAGCCACGCGTTGCGCGAATATATTCTGACGGCGTGAGACGGCTTGGAGACTTAGGAAAGCCAGCGGCGGCTGGCATCAACCGTGTGCGTCCTTCGAGGCCCGAGCTGCGCTCGGGCACCTCATTATGACGTAAGTTATTGTTTTAAAAAACATTCGTCATGCTGAGGTGCCGGCCGCAGGCCGGCCTCGAAGCACGCACCGCCGCCTCTCTCAGGACACCGGCTTGTCGCCGCCGCCATACACCGCGGCAGGGTCGAAGCGCTTGGGCCGCGGGTCGGTCTCCAACCGCAGCTCGGCCGAAGGTTGCCGGCCGAGCGGGATCGTGCGGAAGAAGCAGGAGCCGTGGCCGGTGTGGCAGGCCGCATCGGCCGCCTGACCCCCGGCGCCGCGCACTTTCAGCACCACAGCGTCCTGGTCGCAGTCGATGCGCAGTTCGGCGACCTGCTGCACATGGCCGCTCGATTCGCCCTTCTTCCACAGCCGGCCGCGCGAGCGGCTGAAATAATGCGCCACGCCGGTCTCGATGGTCAGCGCCAGCGCCTCGGCGTTCATATGAGCCACCATCAGCACCTCGCCGGTGACCGCATCGGTGGCCACGGCGGTGATGAGGCCGGCGGAGTCGAAGCGCGGCGAGAGGCGGGCGCCTTCCTCCTGCTCGGCGGTATGGTCGGGGGCGGCGAACAGCAGTGCGGATTCGGTCACGGCGGGGGTCCGGGAGGCTTCGCTCAGCCGCGGGTGCCGCGCAGCAACGAGAGGAAGCGCACCTGCTCCTGCGGGTCGTCGCGGAACACGCCGGTGAACTGGGTGGTGATGGTGGAGGCACCGGGCCGCCGCACGCCGCGCATTGCCATGCACAGATGCTCGGCCTCAAGCATCACGGCGACGCCGCGCGGCTTCAGCGTCTCGTCCAGCGCGCCGATGATCTGCGACGTCAGGTGCTCCTGCGTCTGCAGCCGGCGGGCGTACATATCGACGACGCGGGCGATCTTGGACAGGCCGACCACGCGCTCCACCGGAAAATACGCCACATGCGCCCGGCCGATGAACGGCACCATGTGGTGCTCGCAATGCGAATGGAAGGTGATGTCGCGCACCAGCACCATGTCGTCGAACGTGCCGATTTCGCCGAAGGTGCGGTCCAGCACTTCGCCGGGAATCTGGCGGTAGCCGCCGAACAGTTCCTCATAGGCGCGCACCACGCGCTTGGGGGTGTCCAGCAGGCCTTCGCGGCCGACATCGTCGCCGGCCCAGGCGATCAGCGTGCGCACCGCCGCCTCGGCCTCCTCGCGCGTCGGCCGGCGCGCCGGATCGACGTCCGTTCCGGCGGAAGGGCTGCGCGGACCAAGTACGGCGTCCATGACGATCTCCGTTCGACGGCGCCTATTGTACCGGGGCGCCGGGTGTCACCGGTTCGATGCGTCACGGCCTCATCGCGATCCGGCCGCGTCTTCCGCCTGCAGACTCGAAACCTATATAAGAGATGTACAGCCTGCCGCAATATGACGGCACGTTGACGGCACAGGCGACGCGATAGACACGGGGTCCCACCGGGCATGCTGAACGAGGTGTATAATCGGCGCATTCTCGAACTCGCTGCCGATATTCCGCGGCTCGGCCGCCTGGAGGCGCCGGACGCCACCGCCACCGCGCATTCGCGCCTGTGCGGCTCCACCGTGACCATCGACCTGGTGCTGGGCGAGGGCCGCGTGACCGATTTCGCCCATGAGGTGCGCGCCTGCGCGCTGGGCCAGGCTTCGTCCTCGATTATGGGCGAGCTGGTCGTCGGCTCGACGCCGGAAGAATTGCGCGCGGTGCGCGAGGCGATGCGCCGCATGCTGAAGGAGGGCGGCCCGCCGCCGGATGGCCGCTGGTCCGAGCTTGCCGTGCTGGAGCCGGTGCGCGACTACAAGGCGCGCCACGCCTCCACCCTGCTCACCTTCGATGCGGTGGTCGACGCGCTGGACCAGATCGAAGCCCGCAAGCAGGCGGCGGAGTAGTCTCAGCGTTCGGTGAAGAAGGTGAAGATCACCTCGCCGTCGGCGCCGGTGAGGCAGAGGAACCGGTTGGCGGTGTCGGAGCGGTCCCGCTTGATATAGGCCTCGCCCATGATCACGCCGCGCACCTCGGTGTCGCCGAGCTTGGAGCGCGCTTCGGCGATGGTCAGGCCGTCGACATCGAAATACAGGTCGTCGATGGAGGGCGACTGTTCCTTCAGGCGCGCCAGTGCCTGTTGCTTGCAGGCAGCGACGCGGCGCATGGCGGGGTCTTCCGCCGTTGTCGACGGCTCGCCCGGAGCCGGGTTCGTCACAGGTGCGGGGGCGGGCACGGGCACGGGTTCGGCGATCACGGCCGGCTTTTCAGGCGGCGAGGGTGCGACGGCCGGCATGGGAGGCTGCTGCGCGAAGGCCGGGCCGGTAAGGAGCGCGGCAAAAACCAGTGCGAGGATGCAGTTACGGGATTGGCGGCTATGGGAATGAGGGTGCATGGCGCAGTCTCCGGGCGGCGCCCGGTGGAGCGCTGGCGTTAATGCGGCGCGCGACGGTAAGTTCCTGCCGCATCCCCTTGCGTTCGCTGCGCCGGCTGCCGCGGGTGGTGCTGCGCGCCCCGATCCTGGTCTATCGCTACACGCTGTCCGCCTTCATGGGCCGGCAGTGCCGCTATCTGCCGACCTGCTCGGAATTCGCCGAGGACGCCATAGAGCGCCACGGCGCCTGGGCCGGCGGCTGGATGGCCGGGGGCCGGGTGTGCCGCTGCCACCCGTGGGGCGGCTCGGGTTTCGAGGCGGTGCCGGCCGAATTGCCGGCCGATGGCGCGTGGTATATGCCGTGGCGCTATGCGCGCCGGCCGGATGCCGGGCGCCGAACTGAGCCAGACCGATAAGCCTAACCGATAAGCCTACCTGCGCGGTTCGCAGGAGTGGGCGGGAGAAAACACCATGATACATCTCACCTTTCCCGATGGCGCCGTGCGTGAGTATGCCCTCGGCACCACCGGCGCCGAGGTCGCCGCCTCCATCGCCAAGTCGCTCGCCAAGAAATCGCTCGCGGTGAAGCTCGACGGCACGCTGGCCGACCTCGCAGACCCCATCACGGCCGACGCCAGGATCGAGATCGTCACCCGCGAGAGCCCGGAGGCGCTGGAGCTGATCCGCCACGACGCCGCCCATGTGCTGGCGGAAGCGGTGCAGGCGCTGTGGCCCGGCACCCAGGTGACCATCGGCCCGGTGATCGAGAACGGCTTCTATTACGACTTCTTCCGCAACGAGCCCTTCACCCCGGAGGACTTCGCGGCCATCGAGAAGAAGATGCGCGAGATCATCGCCCGCGACGCCCCCTTCACCAAGGAAGTGTGGACGCGCGAGGAGGCGCGCCGCGTGTTCGACGAGAAGGGCGAGGCGTTCAAGGTCGAGCTGGTCGACGCCATTCCCGACGACCAGTCGCTCAAGATCTACCGGCAGGGCACCTGGTTCGACCTGTGCCGCGGCCCGCATATGCCGAGCGTCGGTAAGATCGGCGACGCCTTCAAGCTGATGAAGGTGGCGGGCGCCTATTGGCGCGGCGATTCCCGCAACCCGATGCTGACCCGCATCTACGCCACCGCCTGGCGCACCCGCGAGGAGCTCGACGGCTATCTCCACCAATTGGAGGAGGCCGAGAAGCGCGACCACCGCCGGCTCGGCCGCGAGATGGACCTGTTCCACTTCCAGGAGGAAGGGCCGGGCGTGGTGTTCTGGCACCCCAAGGGCTGGAGCCTGTTCCAGAACCTGGTCGCCTATATGCGCCGGCGGCTGGCGGCCGACTACAGCGAGGTCAACGCCCCGCAGGTGCTGGACAAATCGCTGTGGGAAACATCGGGCCATTGGGGCTGGTACAAGGACAACATGTTCAAGGTGCAGCCGGCCGGCGACACCGAGGACAATGACCGGGTCTATGCGCTGAAGCCGATGAACTGCCCCGGCCATGTGCAGATCTTCAAGCACGGACTGAAGTCCTACCGCGACTTGCCGATGCGGCTGGCCGAATTCGGCGCGGTGCACCGCTACGAACCGTCCGGCGCGCTGCACGGGCTGATGCGGGTGCGCGGCTTCACCCAGGACGACGCCCACATCTTCTGCACCGAGGAGCAGATGGCGGCGGAGTGCCTGAAGATCAACGATCTCATTCTCTCCACCTATGCCGATTTCGGCTTCGAGGAGATCGTGGTGAAGCTTTCCACCCGGCCGGAGAAGCGGGTCGGCTCGGACGCGGTGTGGGACCACGCCGAGGACGTGATGGAGCGCGTGCTGACCCAGATCGCCGCCGAATCCGGCGGGCGCATCAAGACCGGAATCCTACCGGGGGAGGGCGCCTTCTACGGCCCGAAGTTCGAATACACCCTGCGCGACGCCATCGGCCGCGAGTGGCAGTGCGGCACCACGCAGGTCGACTTCAACCTGCCGGAGCGCTTCGGCGCCTTCTATGTCGATTCCGACGGCACGAAGAAGACCCCGGTGATGATCCACCGCGCCATTTGCGGCTCGATGGAGCGCTTCACCGGCATATTGATCGAGCACTTCGCCGGCCATTTCCCGCTCTGGCTGGCGCCGCTGCAGGCAGTGGTCGCCACCATCACCTCCGAGGGCGACGACTATGCGGCCGAGGTGCTGGCGCTCGCCAAGAAGGCCGGCCTGCGGGTGGAGGCGGACCTGCGCAACGAGAAGATCAACTACAAGGTCCGCGAGCATTCGCTGGCCAAGGTGCCGGCGCTGATCGTGGTCGGTCGCAAGGAAGCGGCGGAACGCACCGTCTCGATCCGCCGCCTCGGCTCGCAGAACCAGACTATGATGGGCCTGGACGAAGCGCTGGCCGCGCTGGTGGCGGAAGCCACGGCGCCGGATGTGGCGGCGGGGTAAGACGCGCTTCTAGCCCTCTCCCGCCTGCGGGGGAGGGTTGGGAGGGGGCCTCTCCGCGCCGCCGCGCGGCGGCGTACCCACGCGGGAGAGGGGGAAGGACGCGGTGCTCACACCCCCAGCAGCGCCTTGATCTCCGCGACCAGCGCCTCGATCTCCTGCGCGCCCTTGCTGCTCGGGTCGGTCTCCAGAATCGTGCGGCCGTCGCCCATGCTGGCGGCGAAGCCGACGCGGTTGCCGAGGCGCGTCTGCGCCGCCGGGTGGCCCAGAGCGCGGATGGAATCGGAGATTTCCTGCGTCAGCCCGACGCGCGCCACCGCGCGGTTGATCACCAGCAGCGAGGCGGTGCCTTCCTTGGCGATCATCGCCAGCACCGGGGCGGTCGCCCACAGATCGATCGGCGTCGGTTGCACCGGCACGGCGACCAGGCTCGCCACCTCGATCGCCGGCCGCGATTCGACGTCGGACTTCGGCGGCGTGTCGATCACCACCATGTCGTAGTCGCGGGCGAGGCTGCGCGCCTCGCGGCGGGCGCCCCAGCCGCTGGCGGTGCGGAAGTCGAGCCCGGTGGCGGCCTCGCCCAGCGTCGCCTCGCGCGCCTCGAACCATTCGCCGAGGCTGCCCTGCGGATCGACATCGAGCAGCGCCACGCGGTTGCCGGCGCGGACCAGCGCCACGGCGAGATGGGCGGCAAGCGTCGTCTTGCCCGATCCGCCCTTCTGCTGGGCGAGCGTGATGATCTTGCCGGTCATGATGAAGTCCCCCGCGGCAGGTTTGCATCGACGGCGCCGCACCGCAACCGGGATGAGCCGGCCAGTGCCACGCCGTCGCGCCGTGCCGCGGGAGCCGCGGTCAAACCGAGCTCGCGCCCGGACCGAGCACCACCACCCGCGTGCCGATTGCGACGCGGTTATAAAGATCGATGGCGTCCTGGTTGATCATGCGGATGCAGCCGGACGAGACGTTGGTGCCGATGGTCTGCGGCTCCAGCGTGCCGTGAATCCGATACAGCGTGTCCTTGTTGTTCTGCCACAGATACATGGCGCGGGCGCCGAGCGGGTTGCTCTCGCCGCCCTTGACGCCGAGCCCGCTCTGCAACTGGGACAGCTGCGCCTTGATGTCGGGCCGGCGCTCGATCATCTCCTTCGGCGGATACCAGTCCGGCCATTCCTGCTTGGAATTGATGGTGGCGGTGCCGGACCAGCCGAAGCCTTCCTTGCCGACGCCGACGCCGTAGCGCATCGCCCGGCCGCCGGGCTGCACGTAATAGAGGAAGTGCGCCTTCGGATCGATGACGATGGTGCCGGGCGGCTCGCGGGTCGCAAAGGCGACTTCGCGGCGCAGATACACCGCATCGACCCGCGAGGTGTCGAACGCGGCGATGGGGAAGCGGTCATTGACCGGCCCATAGGCCGACACCGAGGGCATGGCGGGCAGTGGCGTGTAGGAGGAGGACGCGTAGGGCTGCGCGCCGTTCAGGCTGGTGGTGTTGCAGCCGGCGAGCCCGAATGCGAGCCCGGCGGCCGAAGCCCCGGCAAGGAAGGAACGGCGGCTAACTGCGGACATGCGAAACAGCCTCTGACGTCGGGACAAGCGCCACCTTAACGCGCCGACCGCCCTTAGGGGTGTGGCGCCTCGGCAACGAATGGAAATTTAGCTTGCCGCAACAAGATGCGGCGCGGCGCGGGCGTTTGGCGGACCCAACACGCCACACACAAAAACACACACTGTTCTATTGTGGCTGAAGCTACTGTGTGTTTTAGTGTGTGTGAAATGAGGGTTTGTCCATGTCGAAATACGATGCGCTGCGCGAGCATTTGAACCGGCTGACGCTTCAGCAGGTGCCGATGACGTTCTCCGAGATCGAGCGGATTATCGGCACCCGGCTTCCGCCCGCGGCCGACGCTCATCGGGCATGGTGGAGCAACAACCCTTCCAACAATGTAATGACCAAGGCCTGGCTCGCCGCCGGCTACCGCACCGAAGAGGTTGACATGACCGCCCGGCGCCTCGTCTTCGCCCGCGTGCCGCAGAATCCGCCGGCGGCCGCTCCGCCCTTCGCACGCGCGCCGCTGCCGGCCGATGGCGATCCGCTGGCCGGCCTGCATGGCGGCCTGCGCGGCACGGTGCATCTGGTCGGGGCGGTCGATCTTACCGCGCCGGCGTGGAGCGATGACGCGGACGGGCGCCGGACGTGAAGGACGCCCTTCTGCTCGACACCTGCGCGGCGCTGTGGCTGGCGGAGGGCAGCCCGCTGGCAGCGCCCGCATTGCAGGCGCTGGCACAGGCCCGCCGCGCCGGCACGCCGATCCTGGTTTCGCCGATGACGGCCTGGGAAATCGGCGTGCTGGTGGCCCGCAACAGGCTGCGGCTGCCGATGGAGCCCGCCGCCTGGTTCGCCGCGCTCGTCGCCTTGCCGGGCCTCGCGCTTGCCGAGCTCACGCCGGCGCTGCTGGCGGCGGCCGCCGCGCTGCCCGGCGAGCCGCCGCGCGACCCGGTCGACCGCATGATGGCCGCCACCGCCCGCGGGCTCGGCTGCCGGCTGATAACGCGCGACCAGGCGCTGCTCGATTATGCGCGCGCCGGCCACATGCAAGCCACGGCCTGCTGAGGCGCGCCCGCTCAGACCGGCCGGGGCAGGGGCTTCACTTCCTCGACCCAGGCGTAGTCGAAATAGCCGCAGCGGGCGAGCGATTGCAGCCGCTCGGTGCGCAGACAGCCGTCCTCGACATAGGCGTCGTCGAGATGGATGCCGACCACCTCGCCGAGCACCAGGAAGCTGCCGGTGGGCACGCCGCCACGACCTTTCAGCTCCATGGTCTCCAGCCAGACGCATTCCAGCGCGCAGGGCGAGGCAGCGACGCGGGGCGGGCGCACCAGCCGCGAGGGCGCACGCTCCAGCCCGGCCAGGTCGAATTCGCTTTCGCCGGGTGCGATGGCCTTGGAGGTGAGGTTGACCTGCTCCGCCAACGCCAGCGTCGCGAGATTGCAGACGAATTCGCCGGTGGCCGCGATGTTGGCGGCGGTGTGCTTCCAGCCCGAGCTGGCGAAGCCGACAATGTCCGGCCGCTCGCTCAGCAGGTTGAAGAAGGAATAGGGCGCGAGATTCGCCACGCCGTCCGGCGACAGGCTGGAAATCCAGCCGATCGGCCGCGGCGCCACGATGGCCTTCAGCGGATTGTGCGGCAGGCCGTGGGTCGGGCGCGACGGCTCGTAGAACATCGGTTTAGAATCGCGTCACGATATCGGCGAGAACGGGGCGAGGGCGGTCCTCCATCGGAGCGGCCGAGCCGATATGGACAAAGCCGACGATGCGTTCATGCGCCGCCAAGCCCAGCGCCGCGCGCACCCGCGCGTCGTAGCTGTACCATTCGGTCAGCCAGGTGGCGGAAAAGCCCTGCGCATGGGCGGCGAGCAGCAGCAGCGTGCAGGCGGCGGCGCCCGACAGCAACTGCTCCCATTCCGGTATCTTCACATGCGGCGCCGCACGGGAGACCACCGCCACCACCACCGGGGCGCGGGCAAGGCGCATCCGCTCGAAGGCGAGCTGGTCGGCGCCGGCTTCGGGATGGTCGGCGAGAAAAGCGTCGGCGATGGCGTCTCCGGCGCGCAGGCGACCCTCGCCCTCGAAGATGATGAAGCGCCAGGGCGCCAGCTTGCCATGGTCGGGCACCCGCGAGGCGACGGCCAGCATGGTGTCGAGCTGCTGCGGGCTCGGCCCCGGCGCAGCGATATCGAGGATACGCGGGCTTTTGCGGGTCTTCAGCAGGTCCAGGGCATCAGGCATGGCGGCTTCCTTGCAAGGCGCTGGCGGTACCACGCCGGGCGCGCCCTTCCAAGTCGGGCCGTGCATGGCTGACTTGAATTCGCCCCGGTTTGCGGGCACCAAGACCGCGCCTTACGCTTGAGCACACCGATGTCCTTCGCCGCACCCCGCCTTGCACGAACGAGCCGCGCCGTCGCGCTGTGCCTGGCTTTGTCCGCCTCCGCGGCCTCGGCGGCCGAGACCGCGACCGTGCTGGCCCAGGCCATCCCGTTCGCCGGGCCCACCAGCCCGAGCCCGCTGCCGCAAGGCGGCGCCTTCGTGCCGCGGGCGCTGATCGATCCCGGCGCGGGCCAGCCGGCCCATGGCGGGGTCGACCCGCACGCGGTGCTGCCGCAGCCGCCGCCCGGCAAGGCCTCCATCGGCATGAGCGCGCGCTTCGGCGAGGGCGGCGACACCATTCCGCGCGGCCTGGTCTGGCGGGTGTTCGCCGACAAGCCGGAGGCTTCCGGCGCCTATCCGCTGGTGGCGGAAGCGGTCGAGCCGGCGCCGGTGTTCTTCCTGTCGCCGGGCGGCTATGTGGTGCATGTGGCCTATGGGCTGGCCAGCGCCGCGCACCGCATCGTGGTCGGCGCCAATTCCACCCGCGAGCAGATCGTCGTCGCCGCCGGCGGGCTGAAGCTGCAAAGCGACGTGAACGATCTGCCGATTCCGGCGCAGAAGGTGGCGTTCGACGTCTATGAGGGCAGCTTCCTCCAGGGCAAATCGTCGAGCCGACCCTATTTTCGCGGCGCCAATTCCGGCGACCTGCTGATGCTGCCGGCCGGCAGCTACCATGTGGTCTCCACCTATGGCGAAGGCAACGCGGTGATTCAGGTGGACGTCGCCGTGCAGGCCGGCAAGCTCACCGACGCCACCATCCATCATCGTGCCGCGCAGATCAGCTTCCGGCTGGTGAACGCGCCGGGCGCGGAAGGGCTGCCGGACACCCAGTGGACCGTGCTTACCCCCGGCGGCGACACCATCAAGGAATCGATCGGCGCCTTTCCGGTGTTCGTCCTCACCGAAGGCGACTATGTCGCCATAGCCCGCCACGACGGCAAGATGTTCACCAAGGAATTCGCGGTGGAGGTCGGCAAGGACCGGGCGGTCGAAATCGGGGTCCAGTAGGCCGCGTTCGCGGTATGATCAACAGTTCCTTAAGCCGGCCCCGCGCATCATTCGTGCCATCTTCAAAGATGCGGGCCAATGGCATGATCGCGCGGCAATTTCAGCATTGGGCACGCAGCGCCTCGGTGAGCGAGCGCATCGACGTCGCCCGCGCGCTGGCGCGTTCGTATCTGCAGCCCCATGTCGGCCCCGAAGACCGGCAGACGGTGGAAGCCGCGCTGCTGATGCTGCTCGACGACAGTTCGGCCCTGGTGCGCCATGCGCTGGCCGAAACGCTGGCGCCGCACCGCGGCGCGCCGCCGGACATGATGCTGGCGCTCGCCAACGACCGGTTCGAGGTGGCGCAAAGCGTGCTCGGCCGCTCGCCTCTGCTGGGCGATGCCGACCTGGTCGAGATTGTCGGCTATGGCGAAGCCTGGCGCCAGGCCGCGGTGGCGGCACGCCGCGGCCTGTCTGCCCCGGTGGCCGCCGCGCTCGCGGAAAGCGGCGACGGCGACGCCTGCCTGGTGCTGGTCGGCAACCAGGAGGCCGACATTCCCGGCTTCGCGCTCGGGCGCATCGTCGCCCGGCTTGGCCACCGCACCGATCTGCGCGAGGCGCTGCTGAGCCGGGCGGACCTGCCGACGGCGGCGCACCACGCGCTGATCCGCTCGGTCGCCGACCAGCTTTCCGCCTTCGTGGTCGGGCGCCGCTGGCTGCCGCAGGAGCGAAGCGTGCGGCTCTCCGCCGAGGCGAGCGCGGTGCCGGCGCACGAGCGCGCCACCGCCGACATGAAGGCGCTGATGGCGCATCTGCGGCGCAACGGCCACCTCACCGCCGGGCTGGTGCTGCGGGCGCTGCTGTCCGGCCATGTGCGGCTGTTTCTGGAGACGGTGGCGGAATTCTCCGACACCCCGATCTCCAAGGTCGCCGCGCTCGCCGCCGACCGCACCGGCGCCGGCCTGGACGGGCTGTTTGAGAAGACCGGCCTGCCCGGCGGCGCCTTCATCGCCTTCGAGGCGGCGCTGGAGGTGGTGCGGCAGGCCGATTTCATCGACGAAGCGGCCCAGCCTACCGCCTTGAAACGCCGGATCGTGATGCGGGTGCTGGACCGCTGCCGCAGCGGCGGCGGCGACGCGGAAACGCTGCAACTGCTCTCGGTGCTGCGCGGCGACCCGGTGGGGGCCGGCGAGCCCGGCATCGCCGCGCAGACCGGCTGAGGAGTTACGACCGGCCCGGCCCGTGGGTCTCTAGGAGACCGTTTGGAACGTCAGAAGCGACCTGCATCAGCGCTGTGCGTCCTTCGAGGCCCGAGCTGCGCTCGGGCACCTCAGGATGACGTAACTTATTGTTTTACGAAAACATTCGTCATGCTGAGGCGCCGGCCACAGGCCGGCCTCGAAGCACGCGCCCGGCTGCCCCACGGCTTAGAGAGGGACTTTTCAAACAGCCCCTACACCGCGAACTGCTCGCGCAGGAAACGCTCGTCGATCGAGTGGTCCGGGTCGAACAGCATGGCCATGGACGAGTTGGAATCGAGCCGGGCCCGCACCGCCACCACGCCGGTGACCTGGAAATGGTCGGCGGTGGCGTTCACCGGCCGCTTTTCCGATTCCATCACCGCGATTTCCACCCGCGCCCGGTCCGGCACCAGCGCGCCGCGCCAGCGGCGGGGGCGGAACGCGGAAATCGGCGTGACCGCGAGCAGCGGCGTGCCGATCGGCAGAATCGGGCCGTGGGCCGAGAAATTATACGCCGTGGAACCCGCCGGGGTGGCCACCATCAGCCCGTCGCAGATCAGTTCGTCGAGCCGCATCCGCCCGTCGATCGAGATGCGCAGCTTGGCGGCCTGGAACGACTGCCGGATCAGCGACACTTCGTTGATGGCGTAGGCGCGGTGCTGCCGCCCGGCGGAATCGGTGGCGTCCATCAGCAGCGGGTGAATCTCCACCCGCTCGGCGGCCGCCAGCCGCTCGGGCAGCGCGTCGGCACGGTAGGCGTTCATCAGAAAGCCGACCGAGCCGCGGTTCATGCCGAAAACCGGAATGCCGGTGTCGCGGAAACGGTGCAGCGTCTGCAGCATCAGCCCGTCGCCGCCCAGCGCCACCACGACGTCCGCCACATCGGGGTCCACCCCGCCATAACGCTGCACCAGCGCGGCCTTGGCGGCAGCGGCTTCCGCGGCGTCGCTCGCGACGAAGGCGATTCGGCCGTAGGATGGCAGCGGCGCATCTGGGGGCATGGGGCGTGACCGGGCAAGGCTGGAACGAAACCGGGGAAGACTGGGAAGAAGGCGGCGAACCGCCGGCGGCGCGGGGCGGGCGGGCGAGCCCGGATCCGGTCGCCGCCATCTGTCTGGTCTACACGACCTGGCCCTCGCTCGTCGAGGCGGAGGCGGCCGGGCGTGCCATCGTCGCCGACGGGCTGGCGGCCTGCGCCAATATTCTGCCCGGCATGGTGTCGATCTATCGCTGGCAGGACGACATCGAGCGCGCCGACGAGGTCGTGATGATCCTCAAGACCCGCGCCGGCCTCGCCGAGCGGGCGGCGCAGGCGGTGCGCGCCCGCCACCCTTATGAACTGCCGGCGGTGATGCT
The DNA here is from genome assembly GCA_041287585.1 of Xanthobacteraceae bacterium. Taxonomy (GTDB): domain Bacteria; phylum Pseudomonadota; class Alphaproteobacteria; order Rhizobiales; family Xanthobacteraceae; genus Ancylobacter. The sequence continues at coordinate 2,230 of JBGGNI010000187.1, read as the reverse complement.
GCTGCCGGTGACCGGCGGCGACCCGGCCTATCTCGCCTGGATCGCCGCCGCTGCCGAGGCGGACTGATCTTGGGAAGGCTCTTGGGCCGGCTCTTGGGCCTGCGCCGCAACGCGAAGCGACAGGCCGTACAGCAGGCTCAGCACCAGCGAGGCCCCGGTGCCGCCGGTGATATTCTGCGGATCGAACGGCGGGGAGATTTCCACGATGTCGGCACCCGCCAGCTTGGGATGGGCGCCGATGCGCCGCAGCGCCGCCTGCACCTCGCGGGCATCGAGCCCGAACGGGTTCGGCGCCGCCGTGCCGGGGGCCTGGGCTTGGTTGATGCAATCGATATCGACCGAGACATAGAGCGCATCGACGCCCTCCGTCGCAATGGACAGCGCCTGCTCGACCACCGCCTCGATGCCGCGCTCGCGCACCTCCAGGCCGGACACCACCGTGACCCCCATCTGCGCGGCGTACTCGTCAAGCTGCGGCGAATTGTGGAATTCGGCGAGGCCGATCTGCACCAGGTTCCGCCCGGCCAGCGGCCTACCCGGCATTTCCAGCGCCTTGCGGAACGGCACGCCGCTCGACTCGGCGCCAAGATGGGCGGTGCGCAGATCGTGATGGGCATCGAAGTGCACGATGCCGATGCGCTTGCCCGGTCCCAGCGCCTCGACCACGCCGCGAATGTTCGGAAAGGCAATGGAATGGTCGCCGCCGATCACCACCGGCACGATGCCCCGCTCCACCAGGCCGCGCACCGCGGCGGAAATGGCGCGGAAGGTGCGCTCCATGTCGGTCATCACCACCGCCACGTCGCCGAGATCGGCGGCGCGCAACCCGACCATGGAGCGGCGGTCGCGGCTGGAATAGGTGGTGAAATACATCATCGCCTGCCGGACCGCATTCGGCCCATGGCGCGAGCCGGTGCGCACCACCGACGCGCCATCATAGGGCACGCCGATCAGGGCAGCGTCGAGCTCGAGCGTGCCGTCCCAGTCCAGCCAGGCCGGCGCCCGGTGTTCGGCGGCATCGCCGCGCATGGTGTTCACCACCACGCCGGGCGGCAGCAGTTCGAAGGGGCGGGGAGAGCTCATGCGCGAGTTATAATATCGCGGGTGAGCGAGCGCCAGAACCGCCGTCGCCGCGGCGGGGTCAAGGGTCAGGATCGTGCCCCGAGCAAGCCTCCCGGCCTATCGCCGCTCGGCCATCGGCCGCCCTGGATGAGGCCGGTAACGCGATATTGCCGCGAGGCACGGTGGCTGAACGGCTTGGCGCCCGAAGAATCTGCAGCAGGCGGGGTGAGGCCGGCTCCTCCACCCTCCGCCGTCACCCCGCCCGGACTTGATCCGGCGATCATCCGGGGGACCCATGGTCGGATCCGGCGCCCGGTCGGACCATGGTCGGCCCGGACGAGCCGGGCCATGACGACCGGGCGAGAAGTTTCAGGCGGCCGGAAAGATCATCATCCCGGCCCCACGGGTCTCGCCTTTGGCAAGCCCGACAACAGGCTCCGCGGCACGCGGAGCGCCGGAACCGCACACCGGATGCCCGCGCGATCCCGACACCGCCCGCGGCCGTTCCGGGACGACCCTTTGGGAAGGGCTCTCCAAACAGCCTCCAAGAAAACGAACAAAAAAAGAGGCGGAACCAACGGTCCCGCCTTCTCTTTCTTCATCGCCCGCACCCGGTTCCGTACCTTTTCGGCTATCTGCCGGGGGGCTTTATGATCGGAAATCCTCCCAAGACTCGGACCGTGGCATCGCTATTGCGACGATGGCGGACCCCTTTTTTCAGGCACGCACAGCATAGATCAGAAAAACTGCGCTTGTCATCCTTGCGATGCAATAGATCGATGATGCAACGCAGCACCGCCGCCATTGCCTGCGCGCCGCGTCTTGGCAGATCAAAGAAAAACCGTCCTTTGTGCCGGCTTGGCCGCGGCAGCAACCATATTCTGATACCGCGATCCTGCGGGCGGTTCGGGCGCTGCGGCGCCGCGGGGCTTGTGTTTTGGCGGCTGATCCGGTTTCACTCGCCCCGAACGCACCGGCCCTTCCGGCGGTCGAATCGCGAGTAGCCCCGTATGCGCCTGTCCCGCTACTTCCTTCCCATCCTGCGCGAAGTGCCGAAGGAAGCGGAGATCGTCTCCCACCGCCTGATGCTGCGCGCCGGCATGGTGCGGCAGGAGAGCGCCGGCATCTATGCCTGGCTGCCGCTGGGCAAGCGCGTGCTGGACAAGGT
>JBGGNI010000186.1:0-17840 GCA_041287585.1 Xanthobacteraceae bacterium | reverse complement strand
TCGTGGAAGAACCAGAGCGGCGGACCCTGGGGTGGTGGGGGTCCGCGCGGTCCCTGGGGCAATGCTCCGCAATCCTCGGGTCCCAACCCGCCGGACATCGAAGAGCTCATTCGCCGCGGCCAGGATAAGCTGCGCGGCGTGTTGCCCGGCGGCTTCGGCAGCGGCAAGGGCATCGTGGTCGTGATCGGGCTCGCGCTGATGGCCTGGGGCCTTTCGGGCTTCTACCGGGTGCAGCCGGACGAGCAGGGCGTGGTGCTGCGCTTCGGCAAGTTCATCGGCACCGCTCAGCCGGGCCTGAACTATCATCTGCCCTACCCCATCGAGACGGCGCTGACCCCCAAGGTCACCCGCGTCAACCGCATCGACATCGGCATCCGCAGCGGCGACGATCCGCGGCGCGGCACCGCACTGCGCGACGTGCCCGAAGAGAGCCTGATGCTCACCGGCGACGAAAACATCGTCGATGTCGACTTCGCGGTGTTCTGGATGGTGAATCCCGAGGCGCCCGGCACCAATGTCGACGTCGGCGCCGCCAACTTCCTGTTCAACGTGCAGAACCCCGAGGGCACCATCAAGGCCGTGGCGGAAAGCGCCATGCGCGAGGTGGTCGGCCGCACCAACATCCAGCCCATCCTCACCGGCGCCCGCCAGAACATCGAGCAGGGCGTGCAGGAGCTGATGCAGCGCACGCTCGACAGCTACAAGGCCGGCGTGCTGGTGACCCAGGTGCAGATGCAGAAGGTCGACCCGCCGACGCAGGTCATCGACTCCTTCCGCGACGTGCAGGCGGCCCGCGCCGATGCCGAGCGGTTGCAGAACGAATCGCAGTCCTATGCCAATCGCGTGGTGCCGGAAGCCCGCGGCGAATCGGTCCGCGTCACCCAGGGCGCCGAAGGCTACAAGGAGCGCACCATCGTCGAAGCCCGCGGCCAGGCCGCCCGCTTCCTCAGCGTGCTTGAGGAATACAAGAAGGCGCCAGACGTGACCCGCCAGCGCATGTATCTGGAAACCATCGAGCGCGTGTTCGGCGGCATGGATAAGATCATCATCGATCCCTCCGTACAGGGCGGCAGCGGCGTCGTGCCCTACCTCCCGCTCGGCAGTCTCGAACGCCGGGCGGTCCCGCCGGCCACCCAGGGAGCGCCGAAATGAAGAGCCTCGTCGGCGTCGCCGCGGCCGTTCTCGCCGCGGTTGTCATCATCATCGCCTATCTTTCGCTGTTCAGCGTCTACCAGACCCAGCAGGCGCTGGTGCTGCGGTTCGGCGATCCGGTCCGGGTCATCGTCAATCCCGGCTTGAACGCCAAGGTGCCGCTGGTCGACAGCGTCATCTTCCTCGACAAGCGGATTCTCGATCTCGAAAACCCGTCGCAGGAAGTCATCGCCTCCGACCAGAAGCGGCTGGTGGTGGACGCCTTCGCGCGCTACCGCATCAGCGATCCGCTGCGGTTCTACCAGGCGGTCGGCACGGTGGAAGGCGCCAATTCCCGCCTCGCCACGGTGCTGAACTCGGCGCTGCGCCGGGTGCTGGGCGAAAGCACCTTCATCCAGGTGGTGCGCGACGAGCGCGAAAATCTGATGGGCCGCATCCGCGACCAGGTGAACCGCGAAGCTGCCGGCTTCGGCATCTCGGTGATCGATGTGCGTATTCGCCGCGCCGATCTGCCGGAAGCCAACAGCCAGGCGGTGTTCCAGCGCATGCAGACCGAGCGCCAGCGCGAAGCCGCGGAAATCCGCGCCCAGGGCGCCCAGGCCGCCCAGGGCATCCGGGCCCGCGCCGACCGCGAATCGACCGTCATCGTCGCCGAAGCCACCTCCAACGCCGACAAGCTGCGCGGCGAAGGCGACGCGGAACGCAGCCGGATCTTCGCCGACGCTTATAATCAGGACGTCGACTTCTTCGCCTTCTTCCGCGCCATGCAGGCGTATGAGACGGCGCTGAAGGCCGGCGACACCCGCTTGCTGCTGTCGCCGGATTCCAGCTTCTTCCGCTTCTTCAACAACCCGGCGGGCACTCCGGCACCGGCCGCGGCCGGCCCGGCGCCAGCCGCAAACTGACGCTGCGCGACGATGTCCGATCTCATCGTCGCGTTCGGCCTTGCCATCGCCATCGAAGGCCTGGTGTTCGCCGCCTTCCCCGGCGCCAGCCGCCGGGCCATGGAGAGCATGCACGCTCTGCCGGACCTCTCGCTGCGCATCACCGGCCTCGCCGGGGCCCTCATCGGCCTCATCGTGGTCTGGCTGGTGCGCGGCTAAGAGGTCTGCGCAGCGGCCTCAGCCGGCCCGCCACCTCGCAATGCCGCAGCGGCCTCGCAAGCTTTTGGCTTGCATCGGCCGGCGTCCCGTCGCAGCGTTCCCTCATGGAAGCGACGCTGCCGGCGGGCCGGCGGCGCGAAGGAGGCAGCATGGTTCATCTCCCCCACAGCCGGCCGCGCCGCGCCGGCCGGGTCGCGGCGGCACTGCTCGCCGGGGCGCTGGCCTTCGGCTTAGCGCCTGCAGCGCTCCAGGCCGCCTCGTCCAAGGGGCCGGACACCGTGGCCGACACCGCCGCGCGGGTCACCGACGCCGTGGTTAACATCTCCACCTCGCAGACGGTCGCCGCCTCGCGCAGCGTCCCGACCCCGCAATTGCCGCCCGGCTCGCCGTTCGAGGAATTTTTCGAGGAGTTCTTCAAGAAGCGCCAGCAGCAGGGCGATGACGACAGCGGCGGCCGGCCGCGCCGGGTTTCCTCGCTCGGCTCCGGCTTCGTCGTCGACCCCAGCGGGCTGATCGTCACCAACAACCACGTCATCGCCGATGCCGATGAGATCTACGCCAATTTCAACGACGGCTCGAAGCTGAAGGCCGAAGTGGTCGGCCGCGACACCAAGGTCGACCTCGCTCTGCTGCGGGTGAAGCCCGACAAGCCGCTGGTTTCGGTGAAGTTCGGCGATTCCGACGTGCTGCGCGTCGGCGACTGGGTGATGGCGATCGGCAACCCGTTCGGGCTGGGCGGCACGCTCACCGTCGGCGTCATTTCCGCCCGCAACCGCGACATCAACAGTGGCCCTTACGACAATTTCCTGCAGACCGACGCCGCCATCAACCGCGGCAATTCCGGCGGCCCGCTGTTCGACATGGACGGCGACGTCATCGGCATCAACACCGCGATCATCTCGCCCTCCGGCGGCTCGATCGGCATCGGCTTCGCCGTGCCGTCCAACACCGCGATCGCCGTCGTCAACCAGCTCAAGGAGTTCGGCGAGACCCGCCGCGGCTGGATCGGCGTGCGCATCCAGGCGGTGACCGACGACATTGCCGAGAGCCTGTCGCTCGGCCGGCCGCGCGGCGCGCTGGTGGGCGGGCTCACCGACGGCGGACCGGCGGCAGCCGGCGGGCTGAAGGCGGGCGACGTCATCGTCAAGTTCGACGGCAAGGACGTCAAGGACATGCGCTCTTTGCCGATCATCGTTGCCGACACCGCCGTCGACAAGGAGGTCGACGTGGTGGTGGTGCGCAAGGGCAAGGAAGAGATTCTGAAGCTCAAGGTCGGCCGGCTGGAGGAGACCGAGAAGCAGGAGGTCGCGGCGCTGGCCAAGAAGGACCCGCCGCCCGAAAAGCCGCCGGCGACCAAGCTGCTCGGCCTGGAACTTTCCGAAATCACCGCCGAACTGCGCACCCGGTTCAAGATCAAGGACGACGTCAAGGGCGTGGTGGTCACCGATGTCGACCGCGCGGCGGCGGCCGCCGGCAAGGGGCTGAAGGCGGGCCATGTCATCGTCGAGGTGAACCAGGAGGCCGTGGCCAAGCCGGCAGACATCGAGCGGCGCCTCGACGCCCTGAAGAAGGAAGGCCGCCGCTCGGCCCTGCTGATGGTCTCCGACCCCGAAGGCCAGGTGCAGTTCACCGCAGTGCCGATCGAGTAGAGGTAGCGCTTCCGGGCGGCTCTCCACCCCCACCGTTATGGCCGGGCTTGTCCCGGCCATCCACGGCAGTTACTCGTTGAACGGGCGTTGCTCCGCTCTACGGCGCCCGCGGCAGCGGCAGCGGAACATTGGCGGGCATGGCCTGGCCCTGCTCGGTCAGTTGCACCGTCCAGCTCTTCTGTTCCTGCGTATCGACCTCGAAGAAGCCGGTGCGGTCGAAGCCGCGGGCGAGGCAGTCCTCGATGCCGCGTACGGTGAATTCCTTGTCGCGCGTGCACATGAAAGCCTTGCCGGCCCATTCGCCGCCGAGGTCGTAGTCCACCGCATAGACATAGTAGAACCGCGCCACCAGATCGCCGCGCAGCAGGGTCTCGCAGCTATTGGCGGCGACATTCCACCAGCCTTCCGTCGACCAGCCGTCGCCGTCCTTGTACCCCACCGCGATACCCACCCGGCTCGGCGTGCGGTTACACAGGCGGAAATCGGCGGCGGCGGGGCTGGCCATCAGCACCAGACTCGGCACCGCCACCAGTGCGGCCGCCGCCAACGCGCGCAGCCGCCGGGCCGTGCGGCGCGGCCGGGCTTCAGCGATCGACGAAAACGGCGCGGAAATCATTGACGTTCGTGCAGGTCGGTCCGGGCGTGAGGAGATCGCCGAGCGCCTCGAAGAAGGCGGTCGAGTCATTCTCGCCAAGGAAACGGGCAGGATCGAGACCTAACCCGCGCGCCCGCTCCAGCGTGTCCGGCAGCACGAAGGCGCCAGCCGGGTCGCTGGCATCGCCGCCGCCGCCGTCCGTCCCGTCGGTATCGCCGGCCACTGCGAAGATTTCGGCCGCCCCGCCCAGCGCCTGCGCTAAGGCCAGCGCGAACTCCTGGTTCGGCCCGCCGCGGCCCTGCCCGCGCATGGTGACGGTGAGTTCGCCGCCCGAAAGCAGCACCGCGCGCCGGCCGGCCGCCTGCAGCTCGCGAGCGATGGCGGCCTGGTTTTCCGCCACCTCGCGCGCCTCGCCTTCCAGATTGTCGCCCAGCAGCACCGGCTCCAGCCCCGCTGCGCGCACCAACGCCTCCGCCGCGCGGAAGGAGTCCGCCGGCCGCGCGATCAGGTGATATTCGGCCCCGGCGAAGGCGGCGTCGCCCGGCTTGGGCGATTCATTGGCCGGGTCGCGCAACGCCATCGCCACCGAGGGCGGCGGGTCGATGCGGAAGCGGGTCAGCACGTCGCGCGCCTCGATCAGCGTGGTCGGGTCCGGCACGGTGGGGCCGGAGCCGATCACCGCCGGATCGTCGCCCGGCACGTCGGAAATGGCGAGGGTCACCAGCCGCGCCGGCTGGCTGAGCGCCGCCAGCCGGCCGCCCTTGATGCGCGAGAGGTGCTTTCGCACCGTATTGATCTCGGTGATGTTGGCGCCCGAGCGCAGCAGCGCCCGCGTCAGCGCCCGCTTGTCGTCGAGTTCGACGCCGAAGGCCGGCGCGATCCAGTTGGCCGAGGCGCCGCCGGACAGCAGCACCAGCACCAGGTCGCCCGCCACGGCGCTGGCCGCGAGGTCGATCGACTTCAGCGCACCGGCGAGACCCGCGGCGTCCGGCACGGGATGGCCAGCCTCCACCATGGCGAGCTGCCGGGTCGGGCGTCCATAGCCGTGCCGCGCCACGCCGATGCCGTTGAGCCGGCTCGGATCGAAGCCGAGCGTATCGAGATAATGCGCCTCGGCGACCTCCAGCATGGCGCCTGCCGCCTTGCCGGCCGCGAGCAGGATCAGCCGCCCGGTGGCCGGCGGCTCCGGCAGGAAGGGCGGCAGGCAGGTCGAGGGGTGGGCGGCCGCAACCGCGGCCTGAAACAGCTGGTCGAGGAATACCCGCGGCGAATGGTCGGTCATTGCACCCCCGTAGACGGCCTTGCCGGCCGCAAAGACTTGGCGGTCGGCCGATTCGACCGGCCCGTCCGCAACGTGAAACGGACGTATTCCTATGGCACCTGAACGCTCGCGTCACTATGCTGCCGCCAGTTGTCGCACGCGCTTGGAGTTGCCCGCGTCCATGGACCTCGCCGTCCGCCCCCAGGCTGTGCCGGACCTCGCGCCGGTGGAGCACGTCGCCGGTCCGGCCGATGCCGGCCTGCTGCTGCTGTGCGACCATGCCTCCAATGCGCTGCCGCCGGAATACGGCACGCTCGGCCTGCCGCCGGCGGAGCTGGAGCGGCATATCGGCTACGACATCGGCGCCGCCGGCCTGACGCGCGACCTGGCGCGCCGCCTGAACTGCCCGGCGGTGCTGTCGTGCTTCTCCCGCCTGCTGATCGACATAAATCGCGGCGAGGACGACCCCACCCTGGTGATGCGCCTATCGGACGGCGCCGTGGTGCCCGGCAACCGCCACGCCGACGCCGTCGAGATCGCGGACCGCATCGCCCGTTTCCACCGGCCTTATCACCAGGCAGTGGCCCGGCAGCTCGACGTCATGCTGGCGAGCGGCACGGTGCCGGCCATCCTCTCCGTGCACAGCTTCACCGCGGTGTGGCGCGGCGTGCCGCGGCCCTGGCATGCCGCCCTGCTGTGGGACCGTGATCCCCGCTTCGCCCGTGGTCTGATCGACGCGCTGGAGGCGCCGGGCGACCTCGTGGTCGGCGACAACACGCCCTATGATGGCGCGCTGCTCAACGACACCATGTATCTGCACGGCACGCAGCGCGGCGTTCCCCACGCGCTGATCGAGGTGCGGCAGGACCTCATCGCTGAGGAAGCCGGCCAGCACGGCTGGGCCGCTCGCCTCGCCGGCCTGCTGCCGGCCCTGCTGGCGGACCCCGAACTGCACATGGTGCGCCACTACGGCTCGCGCGCCGATACGGCCTGAGGGCCGATACCTGGAGGACGCCATCATGAGCGACGCCCAACTTGGCACCGACGAGCGTACCCGCATTGAGCTCGAAGCCGCCGCCTTCCGCACCTTGCTGGCGCATCTGCAAGCACGGCCGGACGTCGCCAACATCGCGCTGATGAACCTCGCCGGCTTCTGCCGCAACTGCCTGGCCAACTGGTATCTGGACGCCGCGCAGCAGCGCGGCCTGCCGCTGTCCAAGGATGAGAGCCGCGTGGCGATCTACGGCATGCCGTACGACGTGTGGAAAGCCTCGAACCAGAGCGAGGCCACCCCCGAGCAGCAGGCCGCCTTCGCCCGCACATCGGCCGACCGGCCGTGAGACGGGCGACTTGACGGGCCGGCGGAACTCTGGCCCTCATCGGCGCCCCGAATTTCCCGCCGAAGCCTGAGAGCGAACGGCACTGCTGTTGCCGCACGGTGCGGCGGCCCTCCAATGATCGCCGGAGACCTCATGTCCGATCTGCCCAACGACCAGCCGCTGTCCGACGCCGCCGCCGGCTTTGCCAAGGACCAGCTCAAATCCTTCATCGAGCGCATCGAGCGGCTGGAGGAGGAGAAGAAGGCGATTTCCGACGACATCAAGGACGTGTTCGCCGAGGCCAAGGGCACCGGGTTCGACGTGAAGGCGCTGCGCACCATTCTTCGCATCCGCAAGGAAGACGCCGACCAGCGCGCCGAGCAGGAGGCCATCGTCGACCTCTATCTCCAGGCGCTCGGCATGGTCGGCAACTGACCGCCGACGTGCTCTTAAGCCCTCTCCCGCGTGCGGGGGAGGATTGGGAGGGGGAAGCCGCGACGGCCCAATTCCCGCGGCAGCCGACCGCTTAGCCTCGCCGCAAAAACCCCGCGCTCGTTTCTGAAATGTCGCGCTGCCCCCTCCCCCGCACGGCGGGAGAGGGAGAAAAAAGGCCCGCGCTCCCGCCTACTGGGCGTAGCCCATGGAGACCCGCTTGGTCTGCGGCGCCGGGGCGGCGCTGGCTGTCGAGACCACCGGCACCGCAACCACGGCGGCGCCGGAAAAGTGCGACGTGGCGAGGCCGCTGCTGGCGTCGCGACCGAAGCCGCCGTCCACCACCTGGCGCGGCGCGCTGACGAAAGCGGCGAAGCGGCGCAGTTCCGGCGTCCGAAGTTCGGCCTTGTCCGCCACGGTCGCCCCGCCGAACAGACGGCGGATCTCTTCGCGCGTCTCGGCGGTGTGCGGCGGGCGCGCCGGGCCGGTACGGCCGGGCAGCGGCACCGCGGCCGGCTCCGGCGCGCGGCCGGGCGCCGGGCGGGCAACCACGAAGTCGCCGGCAGAGGCATAGGACATGGCGGGATAGCCGCCGGCCGGCGCGCCCGGCGCCGCATCGGCGACCGCGGCCGGCGTCTGCGCACCATGGGTGATGAGCGCCGGCAGACCGGCACCCGCGCCCGGCCGCGCCGCCGGCAACGGAACGGTGCCGGGCAAGGTCGCGGTGTCGAGCGCGGCGAGCTGCGCCGAGCCGGCGCCGGGGCGAACCGGCGGCAGCGGCACATTGGCGGGCTCCAGCGTCGCAACCACGGCCGGCGCGACGGCCGCAGGCGCGACACCGGGCCGTGCGAGCGGCAACGGCACGGCTGCGGAGACGAGCGTGGCGGCAACAGGGGCCGCAAGTGGGGCTGAAGGCGCGGCGGCGACAAGCGGATTGGCGATCGGCAGCGGCACCGCCCGCGCGGCAACCACGCTCGCCGCGGCGGAAACCGCCGGGGTGACAACCGCGGCCGCGGGCTGCACTGCCGGAACCGGCGCGGCCGACGCCACGGCGACAGGCGCGGCGGCGGCAACCGGGGCGCTATCGTCGTCGTCCTCGTCCGCCGGGGTGGCGCCCTTGCCCTTGAACAGCGAGGAGAACAGCGACTTCACCCCGCCGCCTCCGAGCGAAGGCCCGGTGCTGGCGCTGGCGAAGGCCGCTCCGGCGCCGCCGGGCCGGCTGCCACGGCGTTCCACCTCGGCGAGCGCCACGGCGTAATTCGACATCGGCCTGCCGTCAGCGGGCACATGCACCGTCTTGCCGTCCGGGAAGACGCGGGCGAGCTGGTCGCGGGTCATGCGCGGCCAATGGCGGATGCCGCCGGTGTCGAGATGCACGAAAGGCGAGCCCGATGTCGGGTAGAAGCCGACGCCGCCGCGCTGCATCCGCAAACCGGCCTCGCGGATCTTGGCCAGCGACACGCCGGGAATATAGAAGTCCATCGCCTTGCCCTGCATATGCAGGCTGGTCTGCGCCACGCCCTTGGAGCGCGAGCGCAGCATGGCGTTGGTGGCGGGCGAGCGGTAGCCGCCGATCACCTCGATCGCCTGGGTGGCATCGACGTCGCGATAGACCTCCCACACGATGTCGAACAGATAGGGATCCATCTTGGTCGGCTCTTTGCGGCGCCAGTCCTGGAGCAGCACATTGAGCTTCTGCAAGGCGGCGGCATCGTAGCGGCCGTCGCGCTTGAACGTGACCGTTGCGGTTTCGCCGGAATGCACATGGTGCAGCGTCAGCGTGCGGGTGTCGCCATTGGCGACGGCGTCCTGGAGACCGTCGGCCCCGGACATCACCACGGCGGCGGCCAAAACGGCCGCGCCGAGCGCATGGTGAAGGCGACGTTTGCGAGGTGGCTGCACGAATCCCAAACCCAAAGCCAGACGTTTCCTTGAGACGACGCGGCCCGGACGGGTCGCGGCGGACATGGTCAACATAGTCTTGTCGGGTTTGGTTAAGGGCCGGTTACCGGCCCACCCCCCATATTTATGCCCGCTTGGCTAAGGGTAGACTATGGCAAAAACGTGCTGGTGCAATCCCCCGACCTTGCCGCTGCTTGAGGATACCGTTGCGCCGGCATGCGAATCTGGCGCGAAAGGCCCGCCGAACCGGGCTGCGCGCTCGAAAGCGCCCGCCGCCGCGCGCTTCGACCGGCTGGCGGAAATAAAATCGGCGGCCAGCGGCCGCCGATGGAATTTTGCCGATTCGCCGGCGATGGCTCAGGGCCGCGGGCGCACCACGCCGCCATCGGCCACCCGGCGGGCGCCGTCGAGGCCGAGCATCAGGCGGGTCTGGGCATTGATGCCGTAGAGGTCCTCACGCGTCACCAGGTCGCCCGCATCGTTCACGAAGGTGGTGAAATAGGCGATGTGCACCGGGAAGCGCTGCTTGAGGTTCACATAGCGCTCCTTGCCGCCGAGCTGCTTGGAGATGCGCTGCTGGCTCCACGGATCGTCCGGCATGCCGAGCGAGAAGATCACCTCGCCGAACTTCAGCGGCTCGAACACCCGCACGCAGCCATGGCTGTAGGCCCGACGCTCATTGGCAAACAAGGCGCGGCTCGGCGTGTCGTGCAGATACACCGAGTGCTTGTTCGGGAACATGAACTTGATGCGCCCCAGCGCGTTGCGCTCGCCCGGCGGCTGGCGGAAGGAATAGCCGCGCGTGCCGCGGCTCCAGTCGATGCTGCCGGGGTCGACCGCCTTGCCGTTGCGCACCACTTCGATGCCCTGCTCGGCCAGCGCATAGGGGTTGGCGGCGAGCTTGGGCAGCATCTCGTTGCGGGCAATGCCGGGCGGCACGTTCCAATAGGGGTTGAACACGACATATTCCATGTCGTGGGAGAGCAGCGGGGTCGGGCTGTCCGGCTTGCCGACCACCACCTTGGTCTGGTGGATCACCGAGCCGTCCTTGACGATGCGCACCAGAAATTCGGGGATGTTCACGAACACGTAGCGCGAAGCCACATCGTGCGGCAGCCAGCGCCAGCGCTCCATGTTGGCGATGACGTCGGCGAGCCGGCGCTCGCCATTGTCGTTCAGCGCCGCCACCACGCCGGCACCCACAACGCCGTTGGACGGCTGGCCGATCTTGGTCTGGAACTGCTTCACCGCCTCGACCAGATCATGGTCGTAGCTCAGGCTGTCGGCCGGGCCGGTAACGCCGAGCCGCACCCGCAGCAGCGGCACGCGCGCGTCCGACATGCCGGGCCGCAGCACGCGGCCGGGCGGCACCGCCACCGGCGCCACGGCGCCGGCTTCCGCGCGCAGGCCGGCGAGCTTGCCGCGCAGCGCCTGATAGCCGGGATATTGCGGCGCATAGGCGGCGAGCACCGCGCGGGGGTCGCCGGCCTGCGCCAGCGCCGCGAGCACGGCGGCCGGTTCGGGCAGCGTGCGCTCCGGCGTCACGGCGGCGGAGATGCGGGTGGGGTCGAACCGGCCGGCCTGCACATGGCGGGCATAAAGCAGCGCGGCGGCGGCGATGCGCAGTTCGGTCTGCGCCACCGCGGCGTCGGCGGCATCGGCCGGCAGCACGGCCACGGCATAGTCGGAAGGCGCCAGGCCCTCGTCGGCGGCGGCCTCAAGCGTGCCCAGCACCGCGCGGCCGGTCGCGCTTATCGCGGAATCCGCGGTGAACAGCGGGGCATTGGCGCGGGCGGAGTAGAAGGCGACCAGCGCCTCCTGCTCGGATTTGAGAGAGGTGAACTTGGCGATCTCCACCGGGCCCAGCAGCACCGCCAACCGCTCGGCGACGCCGTCGACGACCACGGGGGCGGCGACCGCGGCCGGGGCGGGCGCGGGTTCGGGCGTTGCAGCGACGGCAGGTGCCGATTCGGGCTCGGCAGCGACCGGAACCGGCTCGGGGACTGCACTCTCGGGCACCGCCACGATGGCGGGCGCCTCCGGCGTCGGCGCGGCGGGTGCAGGCACTGCGGCCATACCGGCATCGCCGGTGCCCATGCCGGCATTGTCGGTCGTCTCCACCGCACCGGCGTCTTCGGCGCGCGGCGCATTCACGCCGGCAGCCATCGCCATCAGCGCCACAAGCGCCGTCGTCGTCAGAAATCGCGAACCAGAACGCCCGAACATCGAAGTCTCCACCCCCGCCGATACTGCCGGCTGCTTCTTCGGATGCGGGGCCTGAACCCTTTGTGAACGAGCGCCCGGCCGGTTCAATTCACGAAACGGACAAGGCGTTCGATTCCGCACCGGCGTCACCGCCCGGCAACAACGTGCTCAGGCGCCGAAGGTCCGCAGTGTCGTTGCACGATGGTAAACGCTTCGCTAACGCGGCAAGGCGCAAACCGATCCCATCGCAAGGTTGTCCTTGCCGCGGCAGGCGTGATTCCTATAATCCGCGCCTTCGTTTTCCGGCAGGCTTGAGGGAAAGACACGGCATGAACGCCTCGACGACCGCGGCCACGCGGCCGGTCGCCATCATCATGGGCAGCCAGTCGGATTGGGACACCATGCGCCACGCCGCCGAGACGCTGAAGGCGCTCGGCATCGGCCACGAAACGCGCATCGTCTCGGCACACCGCACGCCGGAACGGATGTTCGACTTCGCGCGCGGCGCCAAGGCGAAGGGCTTCCGGCTCATCATCGCCGGCGCCGGCGGGGCGGCCCACCTGCCCGGCATGGTGGCCTCGCTGACGCCGCTGCCGGTGTTCGGCGTGCCGGTGGAAAGCAAGGCGCTGTCCGGCCTCGACAGCCTGTATTCCATCGTGCAGATGCCCGCCGGCGTCCCGGTCGGCACGCTCGCCATCGGCAAGGCCGGCGCGGTGAACGCCGCTCTGCTCGCCGCCGCGGTGCTGGCGCTGGGCGACGAGGCGCTGGCGGGCCGGCTTGCCGCCTGGCGGGCCGAGCGCACCGCCGCAGTGGCGGAGCGGCCCTCGTGATGCTGAAGCCCGGAGACAGCATCGGCATCCTCGGCGGCGGCCAGCTTGCGCGCATGATCGCGCTCGCCGCAGCCCCGCTCGGCCTCAAGGTGCATATTTTCGCGCCCGAGCCGGACAGCCCGGCCTTCGACGTCGCCGCCGCCCGCACCTGCGCAGCCTATGACGACACCGCCGCGCTCGACGCCTTCGCGGCCGCGGTCGGCGTCGTGACCTATGAGTTCGAGAACGTGCCGGTGGCCACCGCCGCGCACCTTGCCGCCCGCGTGCCGGTGCATCCGGGGCCGGACGCGCTCGGCATCACCCAGGACCGCCTCCGGGAAAAGAGCTTCATCGCCGGCCTCGGCATCGAGATCGCGCCGTTCGCCGCGGTGGAGAGCGTCGAGGAGCTTCAGGCCGCCCTCATCGCCATCGGCCGCCCGGCAGTGCTGAAGACCCGGCGGTTCGGCTATGACGGCAAGGGCCAGACCCTGGTGCGCGAGGGCGAGGATGCCGGAGCCGCCTTCGCCACCATCGGCCGCCACCCGGCGATCCTGGAAGGCTTCGTGCCCTTCGTCCGCGAGGTCTCGGTGGTGGCGGCCCGCGCCGAGGATGGTGGCTTCGCCGCCTATGAGGTGACGGAAAACGAGCACCGCCACCACATCCTGCACCGCTCCACCGTGCCGGCCAACGTCACCGCCGCCGGCGCGGAGGCGGCGCAGGACATCGCCCGGCGCATCGGCGCGGCGCTGTCCTATGTCGGCGTGTTCGCGGTGGAGCTGTTCGTGGTCGGCGAGGGCGCGGCGCAGCGCATTCTGGTCAACGAGATCGCCCCGCGGGTGCACAATTCCGGCCATTGGACGCTGGACGGCGCCCACACCAGCCAATTCGAGCAGCATGTGCGCGCGGTGGCCGGCTGGCCGCTCGGCGCCACCGCGCGCCGCGGCCGGGTGGAAATGGTGAACCTCATCGGCGACGAGGCCGACAGCTGGCACGCCGTGCTCGCCGAGCCGGGCGCGCATCTGCACCTCTACGGCAAGACGCAGGCGCGGCCGGGCCGCAAGATGGGCCATGTGACGCGGATTTCACCCGAGCGGTGACGCTCGGCAGCCCTCACCCGCGCCGGTCCATGGGTGGCCCGGACGAGCCGGGCCAGGGCTGCGGTGGATTCGCGCGCCCTCACGCGAACGTGCATCGGCCCGATGTAACAGCGCCACCCGGCTGCGCGTAACAGGAGGCGTTCCGTTCCGCCGCGTTCCGAGGCATCGTGCCAGCTATGACCCTCGTTCCGAGCTTCCTCACCGAGCGTTCCGGCCGCCTGAGCCCGGAAAAGACCGTTGCGTTCATCGGCGCGCTGCTGCCGGCGCTCTGGCTGCTCGGCCGCGCCCTGTCCGGAACGCTCGCCCCGCCGGCGCCGTTCGGTGGCGCGCCCGGCTTAGGGGGCGAGGCGGCGCTGGGCGCGCGGCCGCTGATGGAGGCGATCCGCTTTCTCGGCGACTGGACCGTGCGGCTGCTGCTCGTCACGCTCGCAATCACTCCGGCGCGGCGGCTGTTCAACCTGCCCAAGCTCATCGCCGCCCGGCGCATTCTCGGGCTGGCGACGCTCGGCTACGGGCTGTTGCACCTCGGCCTGTTCGTCATCGACCAGGGCAGCCTGATCACCGCAGTGAGGGAGATCGTGCTGCGGATCTATCTGCTCATCGGCTTCGTCGCGCTCGCGGCCATGCTGGCGCTCGGCCTCACATCCTGGGACGGCGCGGTGCGGCGGCTGGGCGCCGAGCGCTGGAACCGGCTGCACCGCCTCATCTATCCTGTCGCCGTGCTGGCCATCGTGCACTTCTTCCTGCAGCAGAAGCTCGACGTCACCCAGCCGACGCTGATGGCCGGCCTGCTCGCCTGGCTGTTCGGCTGGCGTGCGGTACAGGCGCGCGGTCTCGGCACCCGGCCCTTGGCGCTGGCCGCGCTCGCGCTGGCCGCGGGGCTGGCCACCGCGCTGATCGAGGCCGCCTGGTACGCGCTGGCCACCGGGATCGACCCCGCACTGGTGCTGCAGGCCAATCTCGCCTTCGACTATTCTGTCCGGCCGGCCTGGTGGGTGCTGGCGGCCGGGCTGTCGGTGGCGGCCGCCAGCTTGCTCGCCCTGCGGTTGCGCCCGCTGCCGGCGCGCACCCGCGCCGCCTGAGCCGGGCTCACAGCCCGAGTTCGCCGCGCAGATAGCGCCTGGCCTCCGTGGGCGCCAGATGCGGCCAGCCGTCGAGCTGGTGGCGGAACCAGGTCTCCTGCCGCTTGGCATAGTGCCGGGTGTCGAGCACCGCGCCCTCCACCGCTGCGGAAAGGCTCAGCGTGCCGTCGAGATAGCGCGCCAACCAGGGCACGCCGTGCGCCTTGAGCGCGGGGCGGCCGGCATCGAGCCCGCGGGACACGAGGTGGCGCACCTCGTCGAGCGCGCCCTCCTCCATCATCACCGCGAAGCGGGCGGCGATGCGCGCGCGCAGCCGCTCGCGCTCCAAAGCGAGGAACACCGGGCGCCATTCGGCGACATCGATGGCCGGCTCCGTGCCGCCCTGCGCCTGCCACTGCGCCAGCGGCCGGCCGGTGGCCTCGAACACCTCGATGGCGCGGATCAGCCGCTGCGTATCGGAGGGGCGCAGCCGTTCCGCTGTTTCCGGGTCCATCGCGGCGAGCCGGGCGTGCAGCCCGGCGCCGTCCTGCGCCGCCTGCGCCCGCACCCGCGCGCGCAGTTCCGGCGGAATCGGCGGCACCGGCGCCAGGCCGGCGGTCAGCGCCTTGAAATAGAGCCCGGTGCCGCCCACCAGGATCGGCAGCCGGCCCGCCTCGTGCGCGGCGCGGATCGCCGCGCCGGCTTCCTCCACCCAGCGCGCCACCGAATAATCGGCATCGGCATCGACATGGCCATAGAGGCGATGCGGCACGCGGGCTTCTTCGTCCGGCGTGGGGCGTGCGGTCAGCACGCGCAGGTCCGCATAGACCTGCATCGAATCCGCATTGATCACCACGCCGCCCGCAGCTTCGGCAAGCGCCAGCGCCAGCGCGGACTTGCCGCTCGCCGTCGGCCCTGCGATAAGCACCCCGCGCAGCGGCACTCCGATCTCCCCCCGGTTCCACTGCCTTTCTGGCGGGTACGCGGCCGCGCTGCAAGCCCTCGTTGCCGTTGCCCGAGCCCGATATGCCCGAACCGCTTGCCGCCGTCGCGATCCTCATCGCCGCTCCGCACCGTCCCGCGCTGACGCCCGAGGTGCTGAAGGCCGCCGCCGCCGTGCTTCCCGGCGCGGCCGAGCCACGGCTCCTGGCGCCCGGCATCGCGGCGGAAATCGCCTTTGCCGGCGGTGTGACGGCCGATGCGGTGCGCCGGGCGCTCGCCCCCGCCCCGCTCGACGTCGCGGTGCTGCCGTTCGCCAACCGGCGCAAGCGTCTGCTGCTGGCGGACATGGATTCCACCATGATCGGCCAGGAATGCATCGACGAGCTGGCCGACTATGCCGGCGTCAAGGCGCACGTGGCCGCCATCACCGAGCGCGCCATGCGCGGCGAGATCGCCTTCGAGCCGGCGCTGCGCGAGCGCGTGGCGCTGCTGCGCGGCATGCCGGTGGCGGTGGTGGAGGCGGTGATCGCTGAGCGCATTCGCCTCACCGCCGGCGGGCCGGAACTGGTGCGCACCATGCGCGCCAACGGCGCCACGGCCGTGCTGGTCTCCGGCGGCTTCACCCTGTTCACCGGGCCGATCGGCCGGCGCATCGGCTTCGACGCCGACCGCGCCAACACCCTGCTGGTGGAGGACGACCGCTTCACCGGCATGGTGGCGGAACCTATTCTCGGCCGGCAGGCCAAGCTGGACGCCCTGATGGAGCTGCGCACCGCGCTCGAGCTGAACCACGGCGACACGCTCGCGGTGGGCGACGGCGCCAATGATCTCGCCATGCTCGGCGAAGCCGGCCTCGGCGTCGCCTTCCACGCCAAACCGCAAGTCGCCAGCGCCGCGCAGATAAGCATCGAGCACGGCGACCTCACCGCGCTGCTCTATCTGCAGGGCTATGCGCAGGACGAATTCGTAGCCGGGTGAGCGCGATCTACGGCGGCACCGCGATCGGGCGCGGGCCGGCGGGGTCCGGCGGGCGGCCATAGCCGGCCTCCAGCCGCCGCGTCTCGCGCTCCAGCGCCCGCAGATTGATGGCGGCGAGCAGCGCGGAAATGTCGCTGCGCCGCTCCGGGGCGGCGAGCGGGCCGCGCCAGCTCAGCAAGGCGCCCGGCGGCGCGCTGGCGCGCGGCTCCGTGGCATCTTCCAGCTCCAGCGCGGCTTCAAAGCTCAGCCGCGCAAGATCGAGCGTGCCGGTGGCCGACACGCGCAACCCCCCGGCGCCGGTCACTCGCGCCGTGCCGGTGCGCAGCGCGCCGTTCAGCACGCTGAGCGGCGTCTCGAAGCGCGGGAGTGCCAGCGGGCCGCGCATCAGAGCTTGCTCGAACAATTGCGTGGTGCGCCGCGCGTCCGGCGGATTGCCGCGCTCGGTGGCCGCCATCACCGCCGCCAAAGCGCGCGGATCGAGGCCGGCGACCTCAAAACCGTCCACCGCGAGGCTGCCCTGCCCGGCCAGCGATTGCGCCAGCGCGGCCGGCGAGCGGCCGCTGCCGGACACATCGAGCACCAGCGTCGCCCGCCCGCGCAATCCGGGCTTGGCGCCGACGCCGGCGGCGACCGCGAGCCGGGTGAGATCGACCCCGTTCAGCGCCGCATGGCCCTCCGCCTCCAGCACCTCGCCGCGCCGGCGCAGCTTCAGGCTGCCCGACAGCGGCGCCTCGCCGATCCGGCCGGATATCTCGTCGACCGACACCGCGCCGCCGCCAAGCCGCACCCGCAGATAGGCCGGCGCCAGAGCAAGGCCACCGGGCAGTTCCAGCGCGTCGAGGGCGAGGCCGATGCGGGCCGGCACGTCCGGCAGCGGCACGGGCCCGAACGGGCCGTCCGGCCAGGGGGTCGCCGTGCCGCCGGTGCGGCCGGCGGCAAAGCCCAGCAGCCGGGCGGCGCCGAGCCGGTCGGCCTTCAGCGTCACGTCCAGCGGCTCGACGGCGGCGGGAACATAGGCAAGGGCGCCGCTCAGATTGGTGCCGGCCAGCGAGCCGGCCAGCGTGTCGAGGCGCCAGCCCTCGTCGGGCCGCGTGAGGCGCGCGGTGAAACGCGCCGGCACCGCAGCGCCCGGCTCGATGGCGGCGGCCACTGCCGGAAACAGCCGCGCGAGATCGGCCTTGTCGAGGGTCAGCGCCAACGCCGGGCGCAGCACGCCGCGCGCGTCGGTCGGCACCTCGCCGCGCCCGCTCAGCAGCGCGCCGGCAAGGCCGAGCCGGCCGTCGAGCAGCGGCGTGCCGGCCGGGCCGGGCGAAACCGCAAGGTCCAGCCGGGCCG
>JBGGNI010000185.1:0-51317 GCA_041287585.1 Xanthobacteraceae bacterium | reverse complement strand
CATCAGCCCCGGAATGAAGGCGGCGGCATAGAGCTTCACCACCGACACGCCGGCGGTGGCGCCGTAGAGGATGAGCATCACGCTGGGCGGAATGAGAATGCCGAGGCAGCCGCCGGCGCACACCACGCCGGCCGCCAGCCTGGTGTCGTAGCCGGCGCGCAGCATGGCCGGGAAGGCGAGCAGCCCCATGAGCGTGACCACGGCGCCAACGATGCCGGTGGCGGTGGCGAACAGCGCGCAGGTGATGAGCGTCGCCACCGCTAGCGAGCCCGGCAGCCAGCCGGCGGCGAGCTGAATCGAGCGGAACAGCCGGTCGAGAATATTGGCGCGCTCGACCACATAGCCCATGAACAGGAACAGCTGGATCGAGATCAGCACGTCGTTCGCCATTACGCTGTAGGTGCGCTGGACGAACAGGTTGAAGATTGCGTCGCCCTGGGTGAAGTAGCCGAAGCCCACGCCCAACGCCATCAGCGTGAAGGCGATGGGAAAGCCGAGCATCAGGAAGACCAGGAACAGGACGAGCATCAGCACGCCGAGCGCGGGTTCCGAGAGAAACATCACAGCGCTCCGTGGGTGGTGGCATCGCGTTCCGCCTTGGTGGCGGCTTCTTCGAGGATGATTTTCTCCATCTCCTCGACATCGTGCAGGCGCTGCGGCCAGTCGCCCTCGCGGATGCAGATCAGGCAGCGCACCACCTCCACCACGCCCTGCAGCAGCATCATCACGCCGGTGATGGGGATCAGCGCCTTGAACGGCCAGATCACCGGCCCGTCCGGCGAGAAGGAGGAATGCTCGTTGAGCATGTAGGAGAGGTGGAAGTAGTTCCAGCCGGAATAGATCAGCGCCAGGATGCCGGGAAAGTAGAACAGGAAATAGAGCACGAGATCGCTCTTGGCCTGCGTCCGCGGCGACCAGTTGCGGTAGAGAAAATCGCCGCGCACATGGCCGTTGCGCGACAGCGTGTAGGCACCCGCCATCATGAACAGCGCGCCGTACAGCATCAGGCTGACGTCATAGGCCCAGGTGGTGGGATCGCGCAGCACGTAGCGGCAGTACACCTCATAGGTGATCGCCAGCGTCAGGATCACGATGCACCAGGCGAACGCCTTGCCGATGAAGGCGTTGAACCGGTCGACGGCGAGCAGCACGGATTGCATGGGGATGCCTTGAGGCGCTGAAAACAAGGATGATGCCGAAGACAGTCATGGCCGGGCTTGTCCCGGCCATCGACGAGCTATGATCGCGGCAGGACGTGGATCCCCGGGACAAGCCCGGGGATGACGTCGAGCGCAGGCTGGCAAAGGGCGCCTCGCGCCCTTGCGAACGACGGGAAGGCGCTATGCCTTGCCGAAGAAGTGGTCGTAGGCAGTCTTGGAGTCCGCCTCATATTGCAGGCGGAAGCCGACGATGCGCTGGGCCCAGGCCTTCTGGCTGTCGATCACCTTCTTGAAGAAGGGGTCGGCCGAGAGATTGGCGATGACCTTGTCCCAGGCGGCGAGCTGGGCTTCCAGCACCGGCTTCGGGGTCTGGATGACCTTGACGCCGCGGGCCTTGATGGCTTCGAGGTCCTTGGAATAGCGGTCCTGCGCCTTCCACATCATGTCGGAGGAGGCGGCGTCGCCCGCCGTTTTCAGAATGGCCTGCACGTCCGCCGGCAGGCTGTTGAACTTCTGCTTGTTGAGCAGGATCTCGAAGCACTCCAGCGCCTGATGGTAGCTCTGAACCATGTAGATCTTCGACACGTCCGGGAAGCCGAGAATCAGGTCCGACGAGGGGTTGTTGAACTCGGCGCCGTCGAGCAGGCCGCGGTCGATGGCCGGCACGATCTCGCCGCCGGGCAGGATGGTGACGGCGGCGCCCATCTCCTTGTTGAGATCGGCGCCGAGGCCGACGGTGCGGTATTTCAGCCCCTTCATGTCGTCGGCGGTCTTGATCTCCTTCTTGAACCAGCCAAGCGGCTGGCTGGGCATCGGCCCGTAGAGCATGCCGACCACGTTGAGCTTGAGCACGTCGGTGATCAGCTCGTCATAGAGCTGCTGGCCGCCGCCATAGCGCACCCAGCCAAGCAGTTCGTCGGCGTCCCAGCCGAAGGCGGGCGCGGTGCCGAACAGCGAGAAGGCCTTGTTCTTGCCGTACCAATAGGCGGCGACGCCGTGGCCGCCGTCGAGAATGCCGGAGGATACTGCGTCCAGCATCTGGAAGGCCGGGACCACCGATCCGGCGGCGAGCAGCTCCAGCTCGACGCGCCCGCCGGTCATGGCGTTGACGCGCTTCACATAGTCGCCGGCGAATTCGTGGAAGATGTCCTTGTTGGGCCAGGTCGACTGGAACTTCAGCCGGATCGGCGCCTGGGCGTGCACCGCAGGGGCCGCGACCGCGGCGGCGCCGGCAATGGCGGCGGTGGCGATGAAGCGGCGGCGATCCGGGCGCGGTTGCCCGGTCTTGTCGGATTCGGACGTCATCGGCGTTCCTCTCGTGGCGTTTCCTCAAGCGGAGGCGGGCTCCGCCGGGCGGCGCTTTGCACCTTGTCCCGTGACAGAAAGAGACGATGACGCAGAGGCAAGCGCAAGGGGCAATCTGCGGCTGTCGACGGAATCGCATGCGACCTAAGTCGTACCCGCCGCGAGCAGCGTCATCCTGCTGTCATGGACAGGCCTTTGAGTGCGCCGCACCAAGCTTCATCCGCATCGATACAAGGACACCGCATGCGCGCGATTCTTCTGGCCGGCGTTAGCCTGGCCGTGCTCGGCACCGGCATGCTCCGCGCCGAGACGCCGTCGGCTTTCAACCGCATCGCCACCTTCAACGTCACCGACAATCTGCCGGCCGGCGCCGATGCCGCGAAGCCGACCTCCGCCGAAATCATCACGGCCACCGAGGACGGCCGCACGCTGGTCTATACCGACAGCCCCGGCGAGCGGATCGGCCTGATCGACATCGCCGACCCGGCGGTGCCGAAGCCGGCCGGCACGATCGCGCTGGGCGGCGAGCCGACCTCCACCGTGGTGATGAAGGGCCGGGCCTTCGTCGGCGTGGTGACCTCGCAGAGCAAGGCCAAGCCTTCCGGCTTCCTGGCCGTGGTCGATCTCGCCACCAAGGCGGTGGTTGCGACCTGCGATCTCGGCGGCCAGCCGGATTCGCTCGCCAAGAGCCCGGACGGCAGCTTCCTTGCCATCGCCATCGAGAATGAGCGCGACGAGGACCTGAACGAGGGCGCGCTGCCGCAGCTTCCCGGCGGCAATCTGACCTATTTCCCGGTGCAGGACGGCAGCATCGACTGCGCGACGAAAAAAGTGGTGGATGTCAGCGGCCTCGCCGCGGTCGCGCCGGAGGACCCCGAGCCGGAGTTCGTCGACATCAACGGCCGGAACCAGGCCGTGCTGACCTTGCAGGAGAACAACCACATCGTGGTCATCGACCTGCCCACCGGCAAGGTGGTGTCGCATTTCAGCGCCGGCACGGTCGATCTCGCGAACGTCGACACCAAGAAGGACGGCGTCATCGACCTGTCGGGCGCGATGAAGGGCGTCGCCCGCGAGCCGGACGCGGTGCAGTGGATCGACGACGCCCGCTTCGTCACCGCCAATGAAGGCGACTGGAAGGGCGGCGCGCGCGGCTTCACCGTGTTCGACACCACCGGCAAGGTGCTGTTCGAGAGCGGCTCGGTGCCGGAGCACATGGCGGTGCGGGTGGGCCACTACCCGGACAAGCGCAACAAGAAGGGCATCGAGATGGAAGGCGCGGAGGTCGGCACCTTCGGCGCCGACCGGCTGCTGTTCCTTGGCGCCGAGCGCGGCTCGCTGGTGTTCGTCTATCGCGACGCCGGGGCCAATGCGGCGCCGGAGTTTCTCCAGGTGCTGCCGGGCGGCATCGAGCCGGAAGGGCTGCTAGCCATCCCCGCGCGCGGGCTGTTCGTCAGCGCGAGCGAGACCGATCTGCGGGCCGATGGCGGCATCGGCTCGGTGGTGACCATCTATCGCAACGGCGCCGCCAAGCCCGCCTATCCCACCATCGTTGCGGTCGACGCGCCGGACGGCCAGCCGATCTGGTGGAGCGCGCTCTCCGGCTTCGCCGCGGACGCGAAGACGCCGGGCCGGCTGTTTGCGGTCACCGACAGCGCCTACAGCCAGACGCGAATCCTCAGCGTCGATGCCACCGCGGTTCCGGCCAAGATCGTCGCCGCCACGCTGGTGACCAAGGACGGCCAGCCGGCCAAGGGGCTCGATCTGGAGGGAATCGCGGTGCGCGCGGATGGCGGCTTCTGGCTGGCGTCCGAAGGCAACCCGGAGAAGAAGGAAAACCCGACACCGAATCTGCTGGTGCGGGTGTCCGCCACCGGCGCGGTGGAGGAGGAGATCGCCCTGCCGGACGAGCTCGCCAAGCAGGCCACGCGCTACGGCTTCGAGGGCGTGACCGTCACCGGCAGCGGCGCGGACGAGACGGTGTGGCTCGCCGTGCAGCGCGAGTGGAAGGACGACCCCAAGGGCACCGTGAAGCTGCTGGCCTACAAGCCGGCCGCCAAGAGCTGGGGCTATGTGCGCTACCCGCTCGACACGGTCGCGAAGGGCTGGATCGGCCTCTCCGAGATCACCGCCGCCAATGGCGGGCTGATCGTGGTGGAGCGCGACAACCAGGTCGGCCCAGCGGCCAAGGTGAAGAAGCTCACCTATGTCTCGCTTAAGGGCGTCACGCCGGCACCGCTCGGTTCCGCGGATGCGCCGGTGCTGACCAAGACCACGCTGCGTGATCTGCTGCCGGACCTCGCCGCGCCGAAGGGCTATGTGCTCGACAAGATCGAGAGCTTCGCCATCGACGCCGCCGGCGACGCCTACATCGTCACCGACAATGACGGCGTCGACGGCTCGTCCGGCGAGACCGAATTCGTCAAGCTCGGCAAGATCGAACTGAAGATGTGACGTTGCCGGCCGGGCAGGGGCGGCAACGCTCCTGCCCGCATTGCCCTCCGAGGCGTCGTCCCGGACGGCCGAAGGCCGAGCCGGGATCGGCTGGGAGGTTCACGCGGGACACGATCCCGGTTCTCCGGCTTCGCCTCCGGCCGGGATGGCGATGGTCCGAACTGTCTCTCAGCCGATGCTCATCAGGCTGGCATTGCCGCCGGCTGCGGCGGTGTTGATGCTGGTGGCGCGCTCCTCCATCAGGCCGTCCAGCGCCGCGCCTTCGCTGTCCAGCACATGCACCGCGACGATGGCGCCGGGGCGCTCGGCGAGTTCCTGGTTCAGCGCGCGCAGCGTGTCGCCGTCGCCCTCGAACAGCACCACGTCGAACGCGTCCAAAGCCCGCCCGCTGGTTTTCGTCAGCCGCGCCCCGAGCGCCGGCGGCAGAGCGAGGTCGGTGTCGCCCTCCACCAGCGCGCGATTGCCGGTGGCGAGCGCGGCGGTGATCTGGAGCGCCAGCGCCTCTGTGCTGCGGGCGAGGCACAGCACGGTGCCGCGCGGCGTCAGCTGATAGAGATTGCGCTCGCCCACCGGGCCGGGCAGTTCCACCGCGGTGCGTGCGCGTGCTGCGGTGGCGAGCGCGGTGCAGCGGGCGCGCAGGCCGGCATCCTCCAGCGCGGCGATGAAGGCCGTCGCCGCCGTGTCCGGCTCGGCCGCCGGCAGCGGCGGGGCGGCCGGCCGCAATGCCAGCAGGCGGCGCAGGTAAAGCGGACCGCCGGCTTTCGGCCCGGTGCCGGAAAGCCCGCGCCCGCCGAACGGCTGCACGCCGACCACCGCACCGATAAGGTTGCGGTTGACATAGATATTGCCGGCCTCCACCCGCCCGGTGACGCGGGCGATGGTCTCGTCGAGGCGGGTGTGCAGGCCGAAGGTGAGGCCGTAGCCGGTGGCGTTGACGGCGTCCACCACGGCGTCGAGCTGCTCGCGGGCGAAGCGCAGCACATGCAGCACCGGGCCGAACACCTCGCGCGTCAGCTCATCGAGCGAGCCGATCTCGATCAGGGTCGGCGCAATGAAGGTACCATGGCGGCAGTCCGCCGGCAGCTCGCGCTGCGCCACCGTGCAGCCGGCGGCGCGCAGGCGCTCGATATGGGCGGCGATGCCGGCCTGCGCCTCGGCGCTGATCACCGGGCCGACATCGGTGGCAAGGTGCACCGGATTGCCGACGGAAAGTTCGGCCAGCGCGCCCTTGAGCATCTCCAGAACGCGGTCCGCGATGTCCTCCTGCAGGCACAGCACGCGCAGCGCCGAGCAGCGCTGGCCGGCGGAATCGAAGGCCGATTGCAGCACGTCGCCCACCACCTGTTCCGCCAGCGCCGAGGAATCGACGATGAGCGCGTTCTGCCCGCCGGTTTCGGCGATGAGCGGGATCGGCTGGCCGTCCGGGCTCAGCCGTCCGGCGAGCTGGCGCTGGATCAGCCGGGCGACTTCGGTGGAGCCGGTGAACAGCACGCCGCGGGTGCGCGGGTCGCCGACCAGCGCGGCGCCGACCTCGCCGCCGCCCGGCAGCAACTGCACCGCCCCCGCCGGCACGCCGGCCTCGCGCAGGATCGCGACGGCGACCGCGGCGATCAGCGGGGTTTCCTCCGCCGGCTTGGCGACCACGGTGTTGCCGGCGGCAAGCGCGGCGGCGACCTGGCCGGTGAATATGGCGAGCGGGAAGTTCCACGGGCTGATGCAGGCCACCGGGCCGAGCGGGCGGTGGGTATCGCCGGAGAAATGCTCGCGCACCTGTGCACCGTAATAGCGCAGGAAATCGACCGCCTCGCGCACCTCGCCCACCGCATTGGGCAGCGACTTGCCGGCCTCGCGCACGATGAGGCCGATAAGCGCCGGCAGGCGCTGCTCCATCAGCTCGGCGGCGCGCGCCAGGCAGGCGGCGCGCTCCTTCGGCGGGGTGGACTGCCAGATCGGCGCGGCAGCGGCGGCCTGCTCCAGCGCGCGGGCGGCCAGCGGGGCGTCCGCCTCCACCACCTCGCCGACCAGATCGCGATGGTCCGCCGGGTTGCGCACCGGGCGTGCGGTGCCCTCCACCGGCCCGTCGCCGAGCAACGGCACGGCGCGGTGCGGGGCGGCGCTGCCGGCGAGCAAGGCCGAGGCGAGCGAGGCGAGGCGCTGCTCGTTGGACAGGTCGTAGCCGGCGGAGTTGGGGCGCTCCTCGCCGAACAGCGCCTCCGGCAGCGCGATGCGCGGATGCGGCGCGCCGAGCGGGACGATGGCGCCGGCCTGCGCCACCGGATCGGCGATCAGCTCCTCCACCGGCACAGTGACGTCGGCGATGCGGTTGACGAAGGAGGAGTTGGCGCCGTTCTCCAGCAGGCGGCGCACCAGATAGGCCAGCAGCGTCTCGTGGGTGCCGACCGGGGCATAGATGCGGCAGGGCCGGTTCAGCTTGGCCGGGCCGACCACCTCCTCATAGAGCGGCTCGCCCATGCCGTGCAGGCACTGGAATTCGTACTGCCCGGCATAATAATTCTCGCCGGCCATCGCCATCACAGCCGACAGCGTCTGCGCATTGTGGGTGGCGAATTGCGGGAATACCGCGTCAGGCGCCGCCAGCAGGCGGGCGGCGCAGGCGAGGAAGGCGACGTCGGTGTGGACCTTGCGGGTGTAGACCGGGAACCCCTCCAGCCCGTCCACCTGCGCGCGCTTGATCTCGCTGTCCCAGTAAGCGCCCTTGACCAGCCGCACCATGATGCGCCGCCGGCTGCGGCGGGCGAGGTCGACCAGATGGTCGATCACGAAAGGACAGCGCTTCTGATAGGCCTGCACCACGAAGCCGATGCCGTTCCACCCCGCAAGCGTCGGGTCGAAGCACAGGCTCTCCAAGAGGTCGAGCGACAGTTCCAGCCGGTCCGCCTCCTCGGCATCGATGTTAAGGCCGATGTCGTAGTGCCGCGCGATGCGGGCGAGGCCGGCGAGGCGGGGCAGCAACTCGCCCATCACCCGCGCGCGCTGGGCGCGGCTGTAGCGCGGGTGCAAAGCCGAGAGCTTGATGGAGATGCCCGGCCCCTCATAGATGCCGCGCCGGCCGGACGCCATGCCGATGGCGTGGATGGCCTGCTCGTACTCGGCATAGTAGCGCGCGGCGTCGGCGGCGGTGGTCGCGGCCTCGCCGAGCATGTCGTAGGAATAGCGGAAGCCCTTGGCCTCCATGCGCCGGCTGTTGGCGAGCGCCTCGGCGATGGTCTGGCCGGTGACGAACTGCTCGCCCATCATCCGCATCGCGATGTCGACGCCCTTGCGGATCAGCGGCTCGCCGCCGCGCCCGATCAGCCGAGTGAGCGCGGAGGACAGGCCTCCCTCGCTGGAGGTCGCGGTGAGGCGGCCGGTGACCACCAGCCCCCAGGTGGCGGCGTTGACGAACAGCGAGGGGCTGTGGCCGAGATGGGCGTACCAGTCGCCGACGCCGATCTTGTCGCGGATCAGCGCATCGCGCGTCGCCCGGTCCGGTATGCGCAGCAGCGCCTCGGCCAGGCACATCAAAGCGACGCCCTCCTGGCTGGACAGTGAATATTCATGGATCAGCCCTTCCACCGCGCCGCGCTGGCCCTTGGCCCGCAGCGCTTCCACCAGCGTGCGGGCGCGCGCTGAGGCGGCCTGTGCCGCGGCGGCCGGCAGCGTGGCGCCGGCGATCAGCGCCGGCAGGCAGTCAGGCTCCGGCAGGCGGTAGGCCGCGGTGATGCGGGCGCGCAGCACGCTTTGCGGCTGCACGCCGCGGGCGAAATCCAGAAAGGGGCGGGGGCGATCGGGATTGCCGGCCAGCACTGCTGCAAGGTGTGCCGGCGCCTCTTCGCCGGAGGGCAGCGCCTCGCCGCGGTCCAGCCGGTCGAGCGCGGTGAGAATGGCCTGCTTCACCAGGAAATGCGGCGTGCGGCCATGGCGTTCCGCCGCCGCCTTCAGTCGGGCGCGCTGGTCTTCGTCGAGCTTCACGCCGAAGGTGGTGCTGGCGGCCATCGCGGTGTCTCCTGAGGTTGCACCTTTCGCATAGCGCCAGACGTGAAAAGGTGCAACCTATGTTCTGTGTCGGTATAACCTATGCATCGGCATCCCGCACGGCTCGGCCCTGCTGCGCTCCGGCCGGGATGACGTGGCCCGCTGTCTTGCGGCACCGCAGCGCAGGGCCCACATCAGGCCGATGACACCGCTCTCCGTGCTCGACCTCTCCTTCATTTCCGCCGGCAGCTCCGGCCCGCAGGCGCTTGCCGACACCATCGCGCTGGCGCGCCATGTCGACCGGCTCGGCTACACTCGTTTCTGGGTCGCCGAGCACCACAATCTGCCCTCCATCGCCAGCGGCGCACCGGACATCATGGTGGGCCAGATCGCCGGCGCCACGTCGCGCATCAGGGTCGGTGCCGGTGGCGTCATGCTGCCGAACCACGCGCCGCTGATGGTGGCCGAGCGCTTCAAGGTGCTGGAGGCGCTGTTCCCCGGCCGCATCGATCTCGGCCTCGGCCGCGCACCCGGCACCGACCAGCTCACCTCCATCGCCTTGCGCCGGCGCCAGGATGCCGACCCGGACAATGACTTTCTGGAGCGGCTAAAGGAGCTGATGCTGTGGGACACCGGGGCGTGGCCGGCCGACCACCCGTTCCGCCAGATCAAGGTGATGCCGGTGGACGTCAAGCTGCCGCCGCTCTGGATGCTGGGTTCTTCCGGCTATGGCGGGCGGCTGGCGGCGCAGATCGGCGTCGGTTTCGCCTTCGCGCATCATTTCTCCGCCCACGATGTGCGCGACGCCATGTTGAGTTACCGCGACGGCTTCCGCCCGTCCGAGCGCCTCGACAGGCCGCACGCCATATTGGCGCTCTCCGTCATCTGCGCCGACAGCGATGTGGAGGCCGAGCGGCTGGCGGCCAGCGCCGACCTCATGCATGTGCGGCGCAACCGCGGCGAATTCGCCCCGATCCCGAGCCCGGAGGAGGCGGCCGCCTATCCGTTCACCGAGGGCGAGCGGGCGCAGATCGCGCGCAACCGGGCGCGGCTCACCGTCGGCGGGCCGGACAGGGTGGCGCAGGCGCTGCGCGACTTCATCGCGCAGACGCAGGCGGACGAGCTGATGATCACCACGCCGGTGTACGACGCGAGCGCCAAGCAGCGCTCCTACGCATTGTTGGCGGGGATGCAGGGCGCGCTGGCGGCGGCGGCCTGAGGCGTCGCCCTGGTTGGCCGCGTCACCATATAGATACCGAGCGCGATGGGCACGATGCCGACGACGTCCAGCGGCGGTACCTGCTCGCCCAGCAGCACCCAGCCGAAGAACAGGCCGAGCGGCGGCATGAGGAAATGCAGGCTGGAGGCCGCCGTCGCGCTCGACCGCGTCAGCAGATAGAACCACAGCCCGTAGCCGCCGACCGACACCGCGACGACCAGATAGGCGAGCCCGAAGACGAGATCGGCGTCGAAGCGGACGTCGCCCAGGCTTTCCGTAGCCAGGGCCACAGGAAGCACCAGCGTGGCGCCGGCGAGGCACTGCACCGCCGTGCCGAGCCACACGCCGCCTCGCGGCTTCAGATATTTGAAGGCGATGGTGCCGGCCGCGAGCGAGGCGCACCCCATCGCCAGCAGCGCGGTGCCGGCCAGAGTCTCGTGCCCGCCCGACAGCCGCGAGCGCAGCACGATGACGACGCCGGCGAGGCCGAGGCCGATGCCGAGCCATTTCGACAGGCTGAGCCGCTCGCCCAGCACCGGCCCGGCGGCCAGCGCCACCAGCAGCGGCAGGCAACTGGTCAGCACCGCCGTATAGGCGGAGGTGGCGTGGGTGAGGGCCACCCAGTTGAAGCCGAGATACAGCGCATTGTTAAGCGCGCCGATGATGAAGAGCGCACCGAGGTCGCGCCGCCCCAGCCGGAACGGCCCGTCGACCAGCCGGGCGAGCGCGAGCATGATGAAGCCCGCCAGCACGAAACGCGCGGCGAGCAACAGCAGCGGCGGGCTCGACGCCAGCGCCAGCTTCGCCCCGGCAAAGGCCGACGACCACAGCAGGCAGAAGACGACGACGAGCAGCGGGATGGGGAGGAAGGGGCGGGCGGCAGGCATGGCAGGCTCCGGGACAGGGAGCGCAGGGTAGGGGAGCGGCGAGGGATGGGGAAACGAGATGTTTTTATGGGGGGTATGAGCGAAGGCGATCGCCGAATGTCATCGCGGCCGGAGGCGAAGCCAGAGAGCCGGGATCGCCCGCCACGTTTTCATGCGATCCCGGATACGGCCTATGGCCGATCCGGGATGACGTTCCCAGTCGCCTGAAATATCCTCACCCAGCCGTCATGGCCCGGCTCGTCCGGGCCATCCATGGTCCGACCGGGCGCCGGACCCGACCGTGGATACCCTGGACAAGCCGGGGTATGACGGCGGAGCGTGAAGGAACCGCCTCATCCCGGCTGTCCTGCTTCGCCTCCAACTGACTTATGACGCCGATATCCGCCTGCAATTGAGCCGCGCAATGCGCTCGAATCCGCGCGAAGGCATCCCCGCCCTCAAGCGCCGCTCACCCCACCCCCATCAACACCCCCGCCACCTCCTCCGGCTGGCTCAGAAACGGCGAATGTCCGGCCTGGAGTTGGTGCACCGTGGCGCCGGGGACGGCGGACTGCATGGCGCGCTGCACCGCCAGCGGCAGCGCCTGGTCGTTAAGGCATTCGATGTAGTGGCGCGGCAGCGTGCCGTAGCGGCCGGGGGTGATGGCGGAGACGGCGGCGAACGGGGCGTGCGGCGTGATTCGCACCAGATTGGCCAATGCCACCTCGATGTCGCGCTCGGTGCAGTCCGAATAAAGCGAGCGCACGATGAGGTCGCGCTTGGAGAGGTCGATGCCGAGGCCCTCCTTGCCCATGCGCAGCATGCCCTGGGTGGCGACGATGGCGGGGTCCTTCAGGTAAGCCGGCGTCATCACGAAATCGCGCGCGCTCTTGCCCGCCGGCGCCATGAAGCCGGTGAGGTAGACCAGCGCCGCGACCTTCTCCGGCATAAGCTCGCCGAGCCAGGTGCAGGTGGCCCCGCCCACCGAATGGCCGACCAGGATCGCCTTGCCCTGCACGCGCTCCAGCGCCGCCTTTACCGGGGCGGCATAGATGGAGATGTCGGTCACCGCGGCGGTGGGCGTCGGGTCGAAGCCGTGGCTGGCAAGGTCCGGCAGGATCACCGCATGGCCCTGCGCGGCGAGCCGGTTCGCCACCTTGGCGAAGCAACCGCCCCAGTGCCAGGAGCCGTGAATGAGAATGAAGCTGGCCATAATTGCTCCTTTCGGCACCCCGGCAATCGGGCCGGCTTACGGCTTTGGCATACCATATATGTGAAAGACCCCACCAACGTCATCCCGCGCGGCCGCAGGTCGAGCCGGGATCGGCCGGGAGCTTCGCTCGGGACACGATCCCGGCTCTCGCTGCGCTCGGTCGGGATGACGGCTTGCGGGATGACGGCTTGAAGGACTTGGCAGACGAGGCGCGGCAGACCAGAATGCCGCCCGCGAGGCATGCTTCGCGATTGTGCAAACGGCGGGGAAGATTGATGGCCTATCGTCATATGATCGGGGCGCATTCCTACGTGTTCGCCGATCTCAAGGACCTGATGGCGAAGGCGACGCCGCTGCGCTCCGGCGACATGCTGGCCGGCATTGCGGCGGGCTCGGCGGAAGAGAATGTCGCCGCCCGCATGTGCCTCGCCGAGGTGCCGCTCTCGACCTTCCTCAACGAGGCGCTGGTGCCTTATGAGGACGACGAGGTGACGCGGCTGATCATCGACACCCACGACGCGGTTGCCTTTCGCCCGCTTTCGCACCTCACCGTGGGCGAGTTCCGCGATTTCCTGCTGTCCGCCGCCGCCACGCCCGAGGTGCTGGCGACGCTGGCGCCAGCGGTGACGCCGGAGATCGCCGCAGCCGTCTCCAAGCTGATGCGCAACCAGGACCTCATCGCCGTGGCGCGCAAGTGCCGTGTGGTGACGCGGTTCCGCGACACCATCGGCCTGCCGGGCACCATGGCGGTGCGGCTGCAACCGAATCACCCGACCGACGACCCCGCCGGCATCACCGCCGCCATATTGGACGGGCTGCTCTATGGCTGCGGCGATGCGGTGATCGGCATCAACCCGGCGTCGGACAGCATTCCGGTGCTGACCGAACTGCTGAAGCTGGTCGACGGCATCATCCACCGCTTCGACATTCCCACCCAGTGCTGCCTGCTGACGCATGTGACGACCTCGGTGGAGGTGATCAATCGCGGCGTGCCGGTGGACCTGGTGTTCCAGTCGGTGGCGGGCACGCAGGCGGCCAACGCCTCGTTCGGCATCGATCTTTCGATCCTCAAGGAAGGCTATGAGGCGGCGCTGTCGCTGAAGCGCGGCACGCTGGGCGACAATGTGATGTATTTCGAAACCGGGCAGGGCTCGGCGCTCTCGGCCAACGCCCATCACGGCGTCGACCAGCAGACGCTGGAGGCGCGGGCCTATGCGGTATGCCGGCCGTTCCGGCCGCTGCTGGTGAACACCGTGGTCGGCTTCATCGGGCCGGAATATCTCTATGACGGCAAGCAGATCATCCGCGCCGGGCTGGAAGACCATTTCTGCGGCAAGCTGATGGGCGTGCCGCTGGGCTGCGACGTCTGCTACACTAACCACGCCGAGGCCGACCAGGACGACATGGACACGCTGATGACGCTGCTGGGCGCCGCCGGCGTCACCTACATCATGGGCATTCCCGGCTCGGACGATGTGATGCTGAACTACCAGTCCACCTCGTTCCACGACCAGCTTTATTTGCGCGAGGTGCTCGGCCTGAAGCGGGCGCCGGAATTCGCGGCCTGGCTCATTGAGACCGGCATCACCGGGCCGGACGGGCGCCTGACGCCCAAGGCCGGCGGCCACCCGCTGCTCGCTGCCGCGCCCGGCCTTGCGGCATGAGCGAGCCGGACGACAGCGTAAGGGGTGTGTTCGCCGGCAACGTCATCGCCGATTCCTGGGTGCGCCTCGCCAGCATGACTCCGGCCCGCATCGCGCTCGGCCGCGCCGGCTCCGGCCTGCCGACGCGCGAGGTGCTGCGGTTCTCCTTGGCCCATGCGCAGGCGCGCGACGCCGTGCACACGCCGTTCGAGGCCGCGTCCGTGGAAGCCGCGATCGCCGCGCTCGGTTTCCAGACGCTGCGGCTCGACTCCGCGGCGCCGGCCCGCGACACCTATCTGCGCCGGCCGGACCTTGGCCGGAAGCTCTCCGCGGAGAGCCGGGCGCTGCTGGAGGATCGCGCGGCAGCGCCGGTGGACCTCGCTTTGGTGGTGGCGGACGGGCTGTCGTCCACCGCCGTTCACACCCAGGCGGTGCCGTTCCTCAAAGCCTTCAA
Source organism: Xanthobacteraceae bacterium (assembly GCA_041287585.1). GTDB lineage: Bacteria > Pseudomonadota > Alphaproteobacteria > Rhizobiales > Xanthobacteraceae > Ancylobacter. The sequence goes on along the minus strand of JBGGNI010000185.1, from coordinate 37,028 downwards.
GGGCTGGATCGATGAAGCGGGCTGGAGCACCGGACCGGTGGCTGTGGCCTCGCAGGCCCGCGTGGCGCTGGGCGACGAAGTGGGGCAGTTGATGCGCGCCCGCGCCGTGGTTTTGCTGATCGGCGAGCGGCCGGGCCTGTCGTCGCCGGACAGCCTCGGCCTGTATCTGACCTTCGAGCCGCGGGTCGGCCGCACCGATGCCGAGCGCAACTGCATCTCCAATGTGCGCGGGGAGGGGCTCTCCCACGACCACGCCGCCTTCAAGCTCGCCTGGCTGCTGAAGGAGGCCCTCAGCCGCCGGCTGACCGGGGTGAACCTGAAGGACGAGAGCGACCTGCTGCTGATCGCCGGCAAGGCACCTGTGCCGCAGGGCGCCCTTTCCAGGCAGGCGTAAGGCAAAACGGCTCCGTCATGGCCGGGCTTGTCCCGGCCATGACGTCGGTTCTCTAGATTTCGAGAAATGCTTCGAACCCGCCATAGATCATGCGCTTGCCGTCGAACGGCATGTTCTCCATGCCCTGCTTCAGGCGCGGATCGGCCATGACCTTGGCGTTGATGGCGTCGCGATCGGCGCGCGAGGCATAGGTGATCCAGGAGAACACCACGATCTCGTCCTCGGTCGCCTGGACCGCGCGGGGGAACGACGTCAGCGTGCCATAGGGCACGTCGTCGCCGAGGCATTCGACATAGGACAGCGCGCCGTAGCTCTTCCAGATCTCGCCGGCGGTGCGCGCCACCGCCTTGTAGTCGTCGAGCCTATCCTTCGGCACGGCGACGATGAAACCATCCACATAGGCCATGGGTCCCTCCCGGACGTTGCGATCTGCCCCAAGGACGGACGAGGCGGCGCACCGCCGACATCGCGCGCGACATTTCCCGAACGTCAAGGTCCGATGAAGTCCGCGATCGCCGGAACCAGTTCCGCGGCAAGAGGCTGCTCGGCCTGCGAATAGGTGCGCAGATTGGCGATCGGGTCCGCCGGCGCCGTCCGCAAGACGTGGTTCATGCCCTCGATCAGCCGCAGGCGCGCGCGCGGCTGCGCCGCGGCCAGCAGCCGGGGGTCCGTCACGTCCACCTGGAGATCGGTGGTGCCCTGCACGATCAGCACCGGCGCCGCGACCCTGGACAGTTCGGCGGCCGGGTCCAGCGGCAGCCAGGACATCATGTAGCCCTGCACGCTGGGGCGGTAGAGCCCGGCCAATTCCGGTGGAAACGCAGCAACCGCACGGCCCTGCGCCAATTCGTTGGCGATGCCGCGCGAGGCTTCCTGCAACTGGCGCGGCGCGCCGGCCCGCAATAGCTGGCGCTCGGGCGAGCCAGCTCCGGGCGTCTTCGACATAGGTGGCGATGCGCAGCGTCTCCTCGCGGGTGTCCGCGGCGCGGCTGGCGCCGATGCCGCGCTTGTCGATGCGCAAGGTGGCGATGCCGCGCACGGCCAGGTCCTGCGCCAGCCGCTTCAGGAAATCGCCGGTCAGGCCGGGCAGATTGCCGTCGCGATCGACCGGGCCGGAACCGGGCAGAATGAGCACGGCGGGAAACCGCGCACCGCCGGCCGGCACGGCGAGGGTGCCGGCGAGCCCGTCGGCTTGCAGTTCACGCTCGGTCCATGCCGGCTGCGCCGCCACTGGCAGGGGGGCGAGGCAGGCCATGAGCACGGCAAGGCAAATTTTGACGATATCCATGGCTCACGGCGCCCAGCGATAGATCCAGCCATAGCGCTCCATCGCCGCCTCGCCGGAGCGGGCGCGCAGCACCGTGTTGCGGGCGAGGCGGCCGGCGCCGGAGAGGTGGTAGACCGTGTCGGCGCCGCGCGCCGCGCGCTGCACCTTGGCGGTGCGCGCCATGCGGCGGGCCTCGTAAAGCCGCAGCGCCGGCTCCAGATCCTCGCCCGCCGCTGCCAGCACCGTGCCGAGCACGGTGGCGTCTTCCAGCGCCTGGGCGGCGCCCTGGGCGAGGAAGGGCAGCATGGCGTGGGCGGCGTCGCCCAGCAGCGTCACCCGGCCGCGGCCCCAGCGCTTCAGCGGATCGATATCGAACAGCGCCCAGCGGATCCAGCGCTCCGGCAGGCCGATGAGCGACCGCACATCCGGGCACCAGCGATTGAAGCGGGCGCCGATCTCCTCCGGTGCCGCGCCGGAGCCCCAGCCATGGAAGGCGCGCCCGTCCTGCGTCACCGCCACCAGATTGACCGCGCTGCCGGCGCGCACTGGATAGCTCACCAGATGCGCATCCGGCCCCAGCCACAGCCGCACCGTCGGCCCGGCCAGCGCTTGCGGCATCAGCTCCATCGGCACCATGGCCCGCCACGCCGCGCGCTCGCGGAACACCGGTGGAGCGGGGGCGAGCGCCAGCCGGTCGCGCACCAGCGAACGGATGCCGTCCGCCCCGATCAGCGCCGCCGCGCGATACTCCTCGACCGCGCCATTGTGGCTGGCCAGCACGGTGACGCCGTCCTCATCCGCGGTGAAGTCCTCCACGGTGCGCCCGAGCTTGAGCGCGATGCCGCCGGTGGCGTGCGCAGCGGTGAGCAGCGCGATTTGCAGATCGGAGCGGTGGGCGACGAGAAACGGCGCGCCGAAGCGTCGCTCCGCCGCCGCGCCGAGGGGGGTCTGCGCCAGTGCCCGGCCGCCGGTGCCGTCGAGGATGTGGAATGCGTCCGGGCGCACCGCGCTGCGGGCGAGATGGTCCAGCGCGCCGAGCACCTTGAGGCAGCGCGTGGCATTGGCGGCAAGCTGCACGCCGGCGCCCACCGCCTCCAGCCTGGCGGCGCGCTCCAGCAGCACCACGCGGAAGCCTGCCCGCGCCGCGGCCAGCGCAGCCGCAAGCCCGCCTATGCCGGCACCGGCGATCAGCAGGGTCCGCGGCGGGGCCAAGATGGTGGGCTCAGGCCGCCTGGGCGGTGTAAAGGCAATCGGCGGGGCGCGACTGCGTGCCGTGCAGCGACGCATCGCGCCGATACAGCGTCGAGCAATAGGGGCAGATGATCTCGTCGTCCGAGCCCATGTCGAGGAAGACATGCGGATGGTCGTAGGGCGGCAGGGCGCCGACGCACATGAATTCCTTCACGCCGACCGCGATAATCGATACCCCGGCCGTATTATGGAAATGTGGAACGACGTGGTCCGCCATAGTGCTGCCCCATGCGCGCTGTGCTGCGGGCGGACCTTAGCCGCTCGGCTATCGCGGTCCAAGCGCGGAGTGCGCGCTGCATGCGCCTACCGCACGCGAAACTGGGGTGCGGTGGGCCGCGGCATTTCGTGCCGTGCCCTCACCTTGCCGTTTTCGCCGTGCTAAGAGGTCGCATCGATGGGGTTCCCAGCCGGGTTCTCCGCGCCGTTCGAGGCGTATTGGGGCCGTCCTTGGATCATCGCACGCCGCGTACTTCGGAATTGCTGGCCGCCGTGGTCAGCGGCCACACCGGCGAGCGCGTTGCCATCGGCGACCTGCTGCACGCGCTGCGCAACCGCGCCTTCGGCATCACCTTCCTGCTGTTCGGCATTCCCAATTGCCTGCCGATGCCGCCGGGCATCCCCGTGGTGTGCGGGCTGATTCTGGCGCTGGTCGGGGCGCAGATGGCGGTGGGGCGCGATGAATTGTGGCTGCCGCGCTGGCTGGCCGCCAAGACCTTCTCGCGGTCGATGCTCGACACCATCGTGACGCGGGCGCTGCCCTGGATCCAGAAGTTCGAGCGGCATTCGCGCTCGCGCCACACCGCGTTCGCCGGGCCGACCGCGCGCCGCGTGGTGGGCGCGGTAGTGGTGCTGCTGGGCTTCATCCTGCTGCTGCCGATCCCGTTTCTCGGCAATCTGCCGCCGGGTTTCGCCATCTGCATCTTCGGCCTCGGCCTGGTTGAGCGCGACGGGCTGGTGATTCTCGCCGGCTTCGCCGCCACGCTGCTCGGCCTCCTGGTGACGGCACTGATGACCTGGGCGATCTGGCAGGGCGCCGTCGCGATCTTCTGACCCCCGGTCAGCCGCGCCCCACGAATGGCGCGTTGGTGGCCATGATGGTCATGAACAGCACATTGGCCTCCAACGGCAGCCCCGCCATATAGGCGACCGCGGCGCCGGCATGGGCGGGATCGAAGGTCGGCTCCACCGCGATCTGCCCATTGGCCTGCAGCACGCCGGTCTTCATGCGCACTGCCATGTCGGTGTCGGCATTGCCGATGTCGATCTGCCCGCAGGCGATGGAATGCGCGCGTCCTTCCAGCGCCACCTGCTTGGTGAGCCCGCTCACCGCGTGCTTGGTCGCGGTATAGGGCGCGGTCAGCGGGCGCGGGGTATGGGCGGAGATCGAGCCATTATTGATGATGCGCCCGCCCTTGGGCGCCTGCGCCTTCATCTGGCGATAGGCGTGCTGGGTGCACAGGAACAGGCCGGTGAGGTTCACCGCCACCACGGCGTTCCATTGCGCGAACGGAATATCCTCGATGGGGCTGGCCGGCGACCAGCCGCCGGCATTGTTGAACAGCACGTCGAGCCGGCCGAAGGCGTCCTTGGTTTTCGCGAACAAAGCGGCGACCGATTCGGGATCGGTGATGTCGGTGGGCACGGCGAGCGCGCTCCCGCCCAGTTCCGCCGCCAAGGCCTCCAGCGGGGCCGCCCGCCGCCCCGCCAGCACCAGGGTGAAGCCCGCCGCACCGAGGGCCAGCGCCGCCGCCCGGCCGATTCCGGTGCCCGCGCCGGTGACCATCGCGATCTTGTCGGTCTCGGCCATTCGATTCTCCCCGCGCCGATTCGTCGGCGTCAGAATGCCATGTCAGGCATCGGGATGCGCGGCCAGGATGGCTTCGGCCAGCACGAGATCGTCGCTCGTATTCACGTTGAAGAATGGATCATAAGGCGCTGTTTGCCATAAAACATCGACGGCTCCCTGCGCCGTACCCCACACCCCGACGCGGCGCTCGCCTTGCTCGGTCAAGGCGCGCCGCAGCGCGTGGCGCAGGGCGACGGGCCACAGGCCGGCTACCGGGTGCACCCGCCCGCCGGAGGCGGCGCGGGCGAGCGGGGCGCCGGCGCGGCCGGCATGCAGGCGGGCAACGAGGTCGCGCGGCAGGAACGGGCAGTCCACCGGCGCGCTGGCCATCCAGGCGATAGCGGGATGGTGCGCAGCGATATGGTAGAGCCCGGCGAGCAGGCCGGCGAGCGGGCCGGGATGGTCCGGCAGATCGTCCGGAATCATGGTCAGATGCGAGGCGAAGCGCGCGGCATCGCCATTGGCGCTCACCAGCAGCGCGTCGCCCTGCGGCGCCAGCCGTGCGACGGCGCGTTCAAGCAATGTCTGCCCGGCGAGGTGCACCCGCGCCTTGTCGGTGCCGCCCATGCGCCGTCCGCGGCCGCCGGCCAGCACGAGGACGACGGTGGCGGGCGCGAGGCTCATTCCGTGGGGCGGGTCAGCAGGAAGGCGGCGACGCCGACAAACGCCGCGCCGCAGACCAGCAGCACCGGCAAGGCGGCGCCCATGAGCACCAGCAATCCGAAACTGCCGACCATGCTGGCGGAGGCGAAGATCTGCATCGGCCGGGCGATGGCGCCGCGGTGCCGCCAGGCGCGTACCGTGGGGCCGAGCCGGGGATGGTCCAGCAGCCAGGTCTCGAAGCGTGGCGATGTGCGCGAGAACAGCCAGGCGGCGGCGATGAAGAACACCGTGCCGGGCATCATCGGCATCACCAGCCCGATGAAGCCGAGCGCGACGCAAATCCAGGCGAGGCCGAGCATGAGCCAGCGCAGCACGGGGTGGAGCAGAGGCGTATCGGTCTGTGGGTCCATGTTCCTCCGCATACACTGCCAGCATGGCAGGATCACGATGTTTCAGCCCGCTTCCAGCAGCCGCACCGCGAGGTCGCGCTCGAACAGATGCAGCAGCAGCCGCAGCGCCGCGCCGCGCTGGCTTGACAGCGTCGGATCCTCCGCCACCAGTGCGGCGGCTTCGGTGCGGGCAGCCTCCAGCAGGTCGGCGTGGTGGTCCAGCCGGGCGAGGCGGAATCCGGGAAAGCCGCTCTGGCGGGTGCCCAGCACATCGCCTTCACCGCGCAGGCGCAGATCTTCCTCCGCCAGCTTGAAGCCGTCCTGCGTCTCGCGCAGCGCGCGCAGCCGCTGCTCGGCTTCAGTGCCGAGCGGCGGACGGAACACCAGCACGCAGGTGGACGGCGCGCTGCCGCGCCCGACCCGGCCGCGCAACTGGTGGAGCTGGGCGAGCCCGAAGCGCTCGGCATGCTCGATGACGATGATGCTCGCCTCCGGCACGTCCATGCCGACCTCCACCACCGTGGTGGCGACCAGCAGCCGGGTCTCCCCGGCGGCGAAGGCGGCCATGGCGGCGTCCTTCTCCACGCTCTTCATGCGGCCGTGGATCAGCCCGACGCGGGCGCCGAAGCGGGCGTGCAGCTCGGCAAAGCGGGCCTGCGCCGCGGCGAGGTCGGAGCTTTCCGATTCGTCGACCAGCGGGCAGATCCAATAGGCCCGCGCGCCGCGCTCCATCGCGGCGCCGAGGCGCTGCACCACCTCGCCGAGCCGGTCGGCCGGCAGCACGCGGGTGTCGACCGGCTGGCGGCCGGCCGGCTTTTCGCGCAGCTCGCTCACCGCCATGTCACCGAAATAGGTGAGAACGAGCGTGCGCGGGATCGGGGTTGCGGTCATCACCAATATGTCGGCGGCCTCGCTTTTGTCGGCCAGCGCCAGGCGTTGGTGCACGCCGAAACGGTGCTGCTCGTCGACCATGGCAAGGCCGAGGTCGCGGAAGGCGACGCCGTCCTGGAACAGCGCATGGGTGCCGACCATCAGGTCGATCTCGCCGGCCTTCAAGGCGTCGAGCACCATGGTGCGGGCGCGGCCCTTCTCGCGGCCGGTGAGGATGCCGAGCCGCAGCCCCGCCGCGGCGGCGAGCGGGGTGAGGGTGGCGAGGTGCTGGCGGGCGAGGATTTCGGTCGGCGCCATCAGCGCCGCCTGCCGGCCGGCCTCCACCATGGTGGCGGCGGCGAGCAGGGCGACCACGGTCTTGCCCGACCCCACATCGCCCTGCAGCAGCCGCAGCATGCGGTCCGGCCCGGCCAGGTCTTGGCGGATGTCGGCGAGCGCGGTGCGCTGCGATCCGGTGAGGCTGAAGGGCAAAGCGGCCTCGATGCGCGCCGCGATCCGCCCGTCGCCCCGGCTCGGCCGCCCGGTGCCGCGCACCGCGCGGGCGCGCACCAGAGCGAGCGCGATCTGGGCGGCGAGCAGTTCGTCATAGGCTAGCCGCCGCCGCGCCAGCCCGAGCGGGCCGGCCGCATCCGGGTCCGCCGGCTGGTGGGCCGCCGCCAGCGCGGCGCGGAAGGAGGGCCAGGCTTCAGTGGCCAGCGTCTGCGGCGCCAGCCATTCCGGCAGCTCCGGCACGCCGGCGAGCGCGGCGGCGATCGCCCGGCGGGCATGGCCGTGGCCGAGCCCCTCGACCAGCGGATAGAGCGGCTCGATCGGCGGCAGGCGGGCAAGGCCCGCGGCGTCCACCACCCGGTCCGGGTGCACCATCTGCCGCATGCCGTCATAGAACTGCACGACGCCGGACACCCAGCGCGTCTCGCCCGGCGGCAGCAGCCGTTCCATCCGCGTGCGATCGGCACGGAAGAAGGCGAGGGTGATGTCGCCGGTGGCGTCGCTCACCTGTACCCGGTAGGGCACCCGGCTGCCGGCCGGCGGCGGGCGGTGCGCATCGACCCGCACCTCCAGCGTCGCCATCTGGTCCGGCACGGTTTCCGCAATGGTCGGCCGGGCGCGGCGGTCGATGGCGGAGGAGGGCAGGTGGAACAGCAGGTCGAGCCGCCGCGCGCCGTCCGGCCGCCCCAGCAGCCGGCCGAACGGGCGCGCCAGCTTGGCGCCGATGCCGGCCAGCTCGGTTATATCGCCGAAATAGGGGTTGAGAATGTCGGGCCGCATCGCCCGGCCTAAGGTGGACGAGCCGGCCTGCGGGCGCAATCGCACACATTCTCCACCTGACACGCGCGCCCTGCCGCGCTAAACACCGGCCCTTCTCGCAAATGCGAATGCCGAGGCCATCATGAGCGGCACCACCCTTTCCAGCGCGGGGCTCGACGCCCGCCGGCGGCGTGCGCATTATCGCGCCTGGCACCGCGGCACGCGCGAGATGGACCTGCTGATGGGCCGCTTCTGCGACGCTCGCCTGCCGACCTTGCCGGACGATGAGCTGGCGGAGCTGGAAACACTGATCGACGCCGACGACCAGGCGCTGTTCTCCTGGATCGCCGGGGGAGAGACGCCGCCGGCCGAGCACGACACCAAGCTGTTCCGTCATTTGCGGCAGTTTCATCTCTCCGGCCAGGGACTGCCCGGCGTCGGGTCGGCCGAGCCATGAGCGTGACGCCCGACCAGCTGGTTCGCCGCCTCGTTCCCGGCTCCGCACTGGCGCTGGCCAATGTGCCCGGCGGCATGCAGGGCATGGTGGTCGCCGACCTCGCCCGCACGCTGGCCGCCCGGCCGGATGCCGGCTGGCCGACGCTCGCCGTGCTGTGCCGGGATTCCGAGCGCATGGCGGAGATGGAGCGCGCGCTGGCCTTCTTCGCGCCCGAGCTCGACGTGCTGGCGCTGCCGGCCTGGGACTGCCTGCCCTATGACCGCGCCTCGCCCAGCGCGCCGGTGATGGCACGCCGCATGACGACGCTGGCGCGGCTCGCCCGCGTGAAGGGCCGCGAGGCCGGCACCGTGGTGCTCACCACCGCGAACGCCGCCTTGCAGCGGGTGCCGGCGCGCGAACTGATCGCCACGCAGTCCTTCTCAGCCGCGCCGGGCAATGCGCTCAATCTCGACGAGATCGTGCAATGGGCCGAGGTGAACGGCTTCCTGCGCACGCCGACGGTGCGCGACACCGGCGAATATGCCGTGCGCGGCGGTATCGTCGATCTGTTTCCGCCGGGCTTGCCGGCGCCGGTGCGGCTCGATTTCTTCGGCGACACGCTGGAATCAATCCGCAGCTTCGACCCGGACACCCAGCGCACCGCCACCCAGATGCGCGCGCTCGATCTGGTGCCGATGAGCGAATTGCAACTCACCAGCGAGACCATGCGGCGCTTCCGCATGGCCTATGTCGCCACCTTCGGCGCCGCCGGGCCCGGCGACACGCTGTACCAGGCGGTGAGCGAAGGCCGCCGCCACCCCGGCATGGAGCACTGGCTGCCGCTGTTCCATGAGCGGCTGGACACGCTGTTCGACTATATCGGCAAGGCTCCGCTGGTGAGCGAGCCGCAGGCCGAAGACGCGGTGAAGGAGCGGCTCGCCCATATCGCCGATTATTACGAGGCGCGGCGCGAGGCGCTGGACCATGCCCAGCCCGGCGCGCCCTACAAGCCGCTGCCGCCCGGCCAGCTGTATCTTTCAAGCGAGGAATGGGAGCAGCGCCGCGCCGAGCGGGCCGGCGTGCGCCTCACCCCCTTCGCCTTGCCGCCCGGCCGCGACGTGATCGACCTCGCCGGCCATCCGGCGCGCAGCTTCGCGCCCGAGCGCGCCGACCCGGAGGGCCATCTGTTCGACGACGCCGTGGCTTATCTGCGCGAGGAGGCGTTGAGCCGCCCGACCGTGCTCGCCGCCTGGTCAGACGGCTCGCGCGACCGGCTCGCCGCCGTGCTCGCCGACCACGGCCTGAAGAGCACGGCGCGCGTCGGTAGCCGCGAGGCGGCGCTCGCCGTGCCGCGCGGCACGCTGGGCCTTGCCGTGCTGGGGCTGGAAAGCGGCTTCGCCAGCGCTGCGCTGCTGCTGGTGGGCGAGCAGGACATATTGGGCGACCGGCTGGTGCGGCCCAAGCGCAAGGCGCGCCGGCCGCAGGACGTCATCGCCGAGCTGACCTCGATGACGGTCGGCGATCTGGTGGTGCATGTCGACCACGGCATCGGCCGCTTCGTCGGGCTCAAGACCATCGAGGCGATGGGCGCGCCGCACGATTGCCTGGAGCTGCATTATGCCGGCGGCGACCGGCTGTTCCTGCCGGTGGAGAATCTGGAGCTGCTGTCGCGTTACGGCTCGGAGGACACCGAGGCGCAGCTCGACCGGCTGGGCGGCGGCGGCTGGCAGGCCCGCAAGGCCAAGATGCGCAGCCGTATCCGCGAAATGGCGGCCGAGCTGATCAAGGTGGCGGCCGAGCGGCAATTGCGCGAGGCGCCCCGGCTGGTGCCGGCACAGGGGCTGTATGACGAGTTCCGCGCTCGCTTCCCCTATGAGGAAACCGAGGACCAGGACGCCGCCATCGAAGCGGTGTTCGACGATCTCGGCTCAGGCCACCCGATGGACCGGCTGGTGTGCGGCGATGTCGGCTTCGGCAAGACCGAGGTGGCGTTGCGCGCCGCCTTCACCGTGGCGTTGAACGCCAAGCAGGTGGCGGTGGTGGTGCCGACCACGCTGCTGGCCCGCCAGCACTTCAAGACCTTCTCGGAGCGCTTCAAGGGCCTGCCGATCGAAGTGCGGCAAGCCTCGCGCCTCGTCACCGCCAAGGAGCTGGCGCTGACCAAGAAGGGGCTGACCGACGGCACGGTGGACATCGTGGTCGGCACCCATGCGCTGCTGGGCAAGAGCATCGCGTTCAAGGACCTTGGCCTCGTCATCGTCGACGAGGAGCAGCATTTCGGCGTCGGCCACAAGGAGCGGTTGAAGCAGATGCGCGCCGAGGTGCATGTGCTGACGCTGACCGCCACGCCGATACCCCGCACGCTCCAGCTCGCCATGACCGGGGTGCGCGAACTCTCCATCATCGCCAGCCCGCCGGTGGACCGGCTGGCGGTGCGCACCTTCATCTCGCCGTTCGATCCGCTGGTGGTGCGCGAAGCCTTGCTGCGCGAGCGCTATCGCGGCGGGCAGAGCTTCTATGTGTGCCCGCGCATCGAGGATCTCGGCGAGGTGAAGAGCTTCCTCGACGCCAGCGTGCCCGAGGTGCGGGTGGCGGTGGCGCACGGCCAGATGCCGCCGACCCAGCTCGAAGAGATCATGTCGGCCTTTTATGACGGGCAGTTCGACGTGCTGCTCTCTACCACCATCGTCGAATCCGGCCTCGACATCCCGACCGCCAACACGCTGGTGATCCACCGCGCCGACATGTTCGGCCTCGCCCAGCTCTACCAGTTGCGCGGGCGGGTCGGCCGTTCCAAGACGCGGGCCTATGCGCTGTTCACGCTGCCGGCCTCCAAGCCGGTGACGGCGCAGGCGGAGCGGCGGCTGAAGGTGCTGCAATCGCTGGATACGCTCGGCGCCGGCTTCCAGCTCGCCAGCCACGATCTCGACATACGCGGCGCCGGCAATCTGCTGGGCGACGAGCAGTCCGGCCACATCAAGGAGGTCGGCTACGAGCTGTACCAGGAGATGCTGGACGAGGCGATCGCGCACCTCAAGGCCGGCATCACCGCGCCGGTGGCCGACAAATGGTCGCCGAACATCTCCATCGGCATGCCGGTGCTGATCCCGGAGGCGTATGTCGCCGACCTGCATGTGCGGCTCGGCCTGTATCGCCGGCTGGCGGATATCGAGAGCGACGGCGAGATCGAATCGATCGGTGCCGAACTGGTGGATCGCTTCGGGCCGATGCCGGAGGAGGTCGACCAGCTGCTCAAGCTGGTGGCGATCAAGGCGCTGTGCCGGCGCGCCAATGTCGAGAAGGTCGATGCCGGCCCGCGCGGGGCGGTGATCACCTTCCGCGACAACAAATTCCCCAACCCCTCCGGCTTCGTCGCCTATATCGGCAAGCCGAAGGTGGTGGCGCGGATGCGGCCGGACCTGAAGGTGGTGTTCTCGGAAGACTGGCCGGACGCCGCCGCCCGGCTGAAGGGCGCTGGCGCGCTGCTGAAGGACCTCGCCCGCATCGCCGCCGAGGCGAAGAAGGCGGCGTGAGGGGGTGGCTGACACTCTGTGTCCCGGACAAGCTGCACGCAGTGCAGCGCCGATCCGGGAGCCAGGGGAGAATCGGCGAAGCCTCAAAGTACTTTGAGGAAGCGCCTTCGGCGGATTCAACCCTGGCTCCCGGATCGGCGCTTTGGCTTCGCCTCCGCTGGTCCGGGATACGAAGGCTGCGTTTCAGGAAGCTCACGCGGACCCTTAAGGGCCGTCATACGCCCCGTCATTGTCCGGCATGATGTCGGAATCGACGTCCGAGCCGGGGCCGGAGAAGGCGGGGTCGTTGCCGCCGGCCTGGTTCATGTAGTCCTGGCTCTTGTCGGCGCCGGGATTGTTCGGCAGCGGGCCGTAATCGAGATAGTTCGGGTTGTTCAGCGGGCGGAAATGCGTTTCCGTGCCTGACTGCGAGGGCGCCGGAGCGGGGTGGATGATGACGTTCTGCTGCGCGCGCACGGCGGTGGCCGTCAGCGCGGCGAGGCCGAGCGCGGCGGCGAGGGCGAGCAAATCGTGACGCATGGAGCACTCCAGACCCGGTACGCGCCGGTGGAGGACATCACCCGTCCGCCCGGCGGCGGGATTTAAGGACGATGTTCCTCAACCGAAGTCCAGCGGATTTTGCTCGGCCTTCGCTATGTCGCCCGCCGGCGTTGCCGCATCGGCACAGGGCGCTGGCAGACGGGCACAGACGTGCGCAGACTTGCACCGGGCGGTCGCCTCGCCTATAAGCCGCGCCATTCCGCACGCGGACTGCGGCCGGGCGTCCCTCCCGCGCGACCTGATGTCAGGCTCGCGCTCACGGCGAGGCGCCAATATCGGCCGTTCCCGGTGTCGTGACCGAAATCCCTCGGTCCGGCCATGTCCGCGGAGGCTCAACCGGACGAGACACGATTATGGCACTTCCTGACTTCACCATGCGCCAGCTTCTTGAAGCCGGCGTGCATTTCGGCCACCAGTCGCACCGCTGGAACCCGAAGATGGCCCCCTTCATCTTCGGCACCCGCAACAACATCCACATCGTCGATCTGGCGCAGACCGTGCCGTCGCTGCACCGCGCCCTTCAGGCGGTGTCCGACACCGTGGCCCGCGGCGGGCGCGTGCTGTTCGTCGGCACCAAGCGGCAGGCGGCCGATTCGATCGCCGACGCGGCCAAGCGCTGCGCGCAGTATTATGTGAACTCCCGCTGGCTCGGCGGTATGCTGACCAACTGGAAGACCATCTCGCATTCGATCGCCCGCCTGAAGAAGCTCGAAGAGCTGCTCAGCGCCGGCGAGGGTGTCGGCTACACCAAGAAGGAGCGCCTGACGCTCCAGCGCGAGAAGGAAAAGCTGGACCGCGCGCTCGGCGGCATCCGCGACATGGGCGGCCTGCCGGACCTCTTGTTCATCATCGACACCAACAAGGAAGACATCGCGGTGGCGGAAGCGCGCCGGCTGGGCATTCCGGTGGCGGCGATCCTCGACACCAATTGCGACCCGGACGGCATCGTCTATCCGGTGCCGGGCAATGATGACGCCGGCCGCGCCATCAACCTCTATTGCGACCTCATCGCCCGCGCCGCCATCGACGGCATCGGCCGCGCGCAGGGCGATTTCGGCGTCGACATCGGCGCCGCCGAGGAGCCGCCGGTCGAGGACATCCCGGTCGGCTTGGTTTGGCAGGGCTTCGAGCCGCTGTCCGGGCCGCGCGGCATCGCCGACGACCTCAAGAAGCTCACCGGCGTGTCGCCGGAGATCGAGAAGCAGCTCACCGACCTCGGCTTCTTCCACTTCTCGCAGGTTGCGTCCCTCACCCCCGAGGACGCCCATCGCCTCGGCGAGGAAGTCGGCCTGCCGGGCCGTGTCGATGGCTGGGTTTCCCAGGCCAAGCTCCTGACCGCCGAGACCGACTGAACCGGCGGACCGCCACCTTTGAGACCGCAGCCGGCCGGGACCGATCCCGGCCGGCTGCGCCGTCCCACGACCCGATACGACTTCGTTGCGAGGAAGACTGACATGGCCAACATCACTGCGGGCATGGTGAAAGAGCTGCGCGAGAAGACCGGCGCCGGCATGATGGACTGCAAGGCCGCACTCAGCGAAGTGGCCGGCGACATCGAGGCCGCCATCGACTGGCTGCGCAAGAAGGGCCTCGCCAAGGCCGCCAAGAAGGCCGGCCGCGTCGCCGCCGAAGGGCTGATCGGCCTACAGACCGCCGGCACCGCCGGCGTCGTGGTCGAGGTGAATTCGGAGACCGACTTCGTCGCCCGCAACACCCAGTTCCAGAGCCTGGTGCGCGGCATCGCCCAGGTGGCGCTCAGCGTCGGCGACGATGTCGAGACCATCAAGGCCGCTGAATTCCCCGGCGGCGGCACGGTTGCCGAGACCATCGCGAGCACCGTCGCCACCATCGGCGAGCATATGAATCTGCGTCGCGCCAAGCGCCTCTCGGTGTCGTCGGGCGTGGTCGGCGCCTATCTGCACAGCGCGGCGGGTGAGGGTGTCGGCAAGATCGGCGTGCTGGTCGCGCTGGAATCCACCGGCAAGACCGACGAACTCGTCGCCCTCGGCCGCGCCGTCGCCATGCATGTGGCGGCGACCAATCCGCAGGCGGTGGACGCGGCCGGCATCGACGCCGACACCATTGCGCGCGAGCGCGGCGTGCTGGCCGAGAAGGCCAAGGCGTCCGGCAAGCCGGACAATGTGGTGGAGAAGATCGTCGAGAGCGGCCTGAAGACCTTCTTCAAGGAAGTCACGCTGCTCGATCAGCCTTATGTCCACGAGGCGTCCAAGACCGTCGCCCAGGCGCTCAAGGAGAGCGAAGGCAAGGTCGGCGCGCCGATCAAGATCACCGGCTTCGTGCGCTTCGCCCTCGGCGAGGGCGTGGAGAAGCAGGAGAGCGACTTCGCGGCCGAGGTCGCCGCCGCGGCCGGCGTCTGATCCGGCGGTACGTCCACCTTCCGGCAACGGCAACAGCGAGGCTTCATGGTGACGACGTCGCAGCCCGGCGGGGCCGCTTATAAGCGGGTCCTGGTCAAGGTATCGGGCGAAGCGCTGATGGGTGGCGAGGCGTTCGGCCTGCACTGGCCGACCATCGAGCGTATCGCCCGCGACCTCGCCGAAGCCCGGCGCACCGGAGCCGAGGTGGCGGTGGTGGTCGGCGGCGGCAATATTCTGCGCGGCGCCAGCGTGGCGAGCGACGGGCTCGACCGCGCCACCGCCGATCATATGGGCATGCTGGCGACGGTGATGAACGCGCTGGCGCTGGAGAAGGCGGTGGAGGCGGCCGGCGTTCCGGCGCGCACGCTTTCCGCCATCCCCATGCCGACCATCTGCGAACCCTATGCCCGCCAGCCGGCGGCGCGGCATCTGGCGCGCGGGCGGGTGGTGCTGCTGGCCGGCGGCACCGGCAACCCCTATTTCACCACCGACACCGGCGCCGTGCTGCGGGCCGCCGAGCTGAAATGCAATGCGGTGATGAAGGCGACCAATGTCGACGGCGTCTATACCGCCGACCCCAAGCTCGACCCCGCCGCCACCCGCTATGAGCGGCTGACCCATGACGAGGCCCTGGCCAAGGACCTCAAGGTGATGGACGCCGCCGCCTTCGCCCTTGCCCGCGAGGCGCGCTTGCCGATAATCGTCTTCTCGATCCGGGAGCCGGGGGCGATCGCCGCTGCCATTCGCGGGGAGGGCCGCGCCACCACGGTGGCGCCCTGACGCTGGCCGCACGCTATGGAGCCGCCGCCCGGCGGCTTCCGGCAACCGGATGAACGAGGTTCGACATGACGACGGCTCCCATCGACGTTTCCGATATCAAGCGCCGCATGCAGGGCGCCATCGGCGTGCTGCGGCACGAACTGGGCGGGCTGCGCACCGGCCGGGCCTCGGCGAGCTTGCTGGAGCCGATCCAGGTCGATGCCTACGGCTCGCACATGCCGCTGAACCAGGTCGCCTCGGTGAACGTGCCGGAGCCGCGCATGCTGACGGTTCAGGTGTGGGACCGCTCGATGGTGAGCGCGGTTGAGAAGGCGATCCGCGAATCCAATCTCGGCCTCAACCCGCAGACCGAGGGCCAGGTGCTGCGCGTGCGCATCCCCGAACTGACGCAGGATCGCCGGCAGGAGATGGTGAAGGTCGCGCACAAATACGCCGAAGCCTGCCGCGTCTCGGTGCGTCATGTGCGTCGCGACGGGCTCGATTCGCTGAAGAAAGCGGAAAAGGACGGGGAGATGAGCTCCGACGACCTCGACCGGCTGGCCGATCAGGTGCAGAAGGCGA
Source organism: Xanthobacteraceae bacterium (assembly GCA_041287585.1). Taxonomy (GTDB): domain Bacteria; phylum Pseudomonadota; class Alphaproteobacteria; order Rhizobiales; family Xanthobacteraceae; genus Ancylobacter. Next base: position 20,911 of record JBGGNI010000185.1, on the reverse strand, counting down.
CGGACCAGTCGATCGCCGAGATCGATCAGGTGCTGGCCTCCAAGGAAAAGGAAATCCTGGCGGTCTGAGCCGGGGGCGCCGGCGGAATTCAAATCGGGGAGGCGGGCTCAAGGTCCGCCAGGGTCATGGCGAATCGCAAGGCGCCTCGCGTGGAGATCGAACCGCAGCCGACCGGCGCGCCGGTGCCGGCGGGTGCGGCGCTGCCGCGCCATGTCGCCATCATCATGGATGGCAACGGGCGCTGGGCGAAGGCCCGCAGCCTGCCGCGATTTGAGGGCCACCGCCGCGGCGTCGAGGCGGTGCGGCGCACGGTGCAGACGGCCGGGGAACTCGGCATCGAGGCGCTGACCATCTACAGCTTCTCCAGCGAGAACTGGACGCGCCCGGCCGCCGAGATCGCCGACCTGATGAGCCTGCTGAAGCGCTTCATCCGTAACGATCTCGCCACGCTGCACGAGCGCAACGTGCAGGTGCGCATCCTCGGCGAGCGGGCCCGCCACGACCCGGAAATCAGCGCCCTGCTCGACGAGGCCGAAGCACTGACCCGCGCCAATACCGGGCTGCAGCTTGCGGTGGCCTTCGACTATGGCTCGCGCAACGAGATCGCCCGCGCCGCCCGCCACCTCGCCGAGGAGGTGCGCGCCGGCCGGCTCGACCCGGCCGACATCACCCCCGACCTTCTGGACGGCGCACTCGACACCGCCGGCCTGCCGCCGCTCGATCTGGTGATCCGCACCAGCGGCGAGCAGCGGCTTTCCAATTTCCTGCTGTGGCAGGCGGCCTATGCCGAGCTGGTGTTCCTTCCCGTGCTGTGGCCGGATTTCGACCGCGCCGCCTTCGAGGAGGCACTGGCCGAGTTTGCCCGGCGCGAGCGGCGCTTCGGCGGCATCGGCGCGGCCGGGCGATGATCCGTTGACCCTCGGTGCCGATTTCCTCCCCCGTCTCGCCTCCGCCCTCGTTCTGGCGCCGCTGGCGCTGCTCATCACCTGGTATGGCGGCTGGCCGTTCGCGCTGCTGTGGGCCGCCGCGGCGCTGATCGTGCTGCGCGAATGGGCAGCCATGACGGATATGCGCCCGCGCGGCTGGGCGGTGGCGGGCCTTGTCTATGCCGGCACGGTGATGCTGGCGCCGGTGCTGTTGCGCGCGGATGCTATGCTGGGCCTCACCGCGCTGTTCTGGCTGTTCGCCGTGGTGTGGGGCACCGACATCGCCGCCTATTTCAGCGGGCGGCTGATCGGCGGGCCGAAGCTGTGGCCGCGCGTCAGCCCCAAGAAGACCTGGTCCGGCGCGCTCGGCGGCTCGCTGTTCGGCACGCTGGCCGGGCTTGCCGTGCTGCACGGCGCCGGCCTCGGCTTTTCCGCCGCTCTGGTGCCGGTGACGCTGGCGGTGAGCATCGCCAGCCAGGCCGGGGACCTGTTCGAATCGGCGATGAAGCGGCGGTTCGGCGTGAAGGATTCCGGCGCGCTGATCCCCGGCCATGGCGGGCTGATGGACCGGCTGGACGGCTTCGTCGCGGCCGGCGGCCTCGCGCTGCTGCTGGGGCTGATGCGAAATCCCGGCGCGCCGGGGCAGGGGGTTCTGCTGTGGTGAGCCTCGAGACCCTGCCGGCGCGCAACCAGGGCGCCACCGAGGCGCTGCGCGTGTCCGTACTGGGCGTCACCGGCTCGATCGGCGCCAGCACCATCGACCTCATCCGCCGCGAGCCGTCGCGCTTCCGCCTTGAGGCCATCGCCGGCGGCCGCGATGTCGAGCGGCTCGCGATGCTGGCGCGCGAATTCGGCGCCCGCTTCGCCGCCATCGCCGACCCCGCCGCCGGCCCGGAGCTGAAGGCGGCGCTTGCCGGCTCCGGCATCGCCAGTGGCGCCGGCCCTTCCGCCGTGATGGAAGCCGCCGAGTGGGAGACCGACACGCTGGTGGCCGCCATTGCCGGCGTCGCCGGGCTGGCCCCCACCGTTGCGGCGCTGAAGGCCTGCCGCAGCCTGGCGCTCGCCAACAAGGAGTGCCTGGTGGCCGCCGGCGCGCTGTTCATGCGCGAGGTGGCGCGGCAGGGCACGCGGCTGCTGCCGGTCGATTCCGAGCACAACGCCGTGTTCCAGGCGCTGCAGGCCGGTCCGCGCAGCGCCGTGACCAAGGTGACGCTGACCGCCTCCGGCGGGCCGTTCCGGCTGTGGAGCGCGGACGCCATCGCCGCCGCCACCCCGCAGCAGGCGCTGTGCCATCCCAATTGGAGCATGGGCGCCAAGGTGACCATCGATTCCGCCAGCCTGATGAACAAGGGGCTGGAGCTGATCGAGGCGCACCATCTGTTCGACCTGCCGTCCGGCATGCTGGACGTGCTGGTGCATCCGCAATCGGTGGTGCACGGCATGGTTGCCTTCGCCGACGGCTCGGTGGTGGCCGGGCTTGCCAGCCCGGACATGCGGGTGCCGATCGCCCATTGCCTGGCCTGGCCCGACCGGGTGCCGACCCCGGTGCCTCCGCTGGATCTCGCCGCGCTGGGCAGCCTGACCTTCGAGCGGCCGGACGAGGCGCGCTTTCCCGCGCTCGGCCTCGCCCGCGCGGCGATGGACGCCGGCGGCAGCGCACCCACCGTGCTGAACGCGGCCAACGAGGTGGCGGTGGCGGCCTTTCTCGACGGCCAGATCGGCTTTTCCGCCATCGCCCCGCTGGTCGCGGAGGCGCTGGCGCAGGGGCCCGCCGGCGCCGGAGCGCCGCAATCGGTCGACGAGGCGCTGATGCTGGATGCCGAGGTGCGCCGGCTCGCCGCGGTCATCCTGCCCAAGTTTGCCGCAAAGACCGTCTAGAGAACCGTTTATCGTCGCTCGCCCGTGGCTGTTGCAGGAGCCTTGTCGCCCATGAATGTGCTCGCCTCGCTCGGCGGCGGAGTCGGTTGGCTCCTCGGCTATCTCATCCCCTTCCTGCTGGTGCTGACCGTCGTCGTGTTCGTGCACGAGTTCGGCCACTTCTGGGTGGCGCGGCGGGCCGGCGTGCGGGTGATGGCGTTCTCGATCGGCTTCGGGCCGGAGATCGTCGGCTTCAACGACCGCTACGGCACGCGCTGGAAGCTCAGCGCCATTCCGCTCGGCGGCTATGTGAAGTTTTTCGGCGACGAAAACGCCGCCAGCGTGCCGGACCGCGACAGCATCGACCGCATGGCGCCGGAAGATCGCCGCGTCAGCTTCTTCCACAAATCGGTCGGGGCGCGGGCGGCCATCGTCGCCGCCGGACCCATTGCCAACTTCCTGCTCGCCATCGTTATTTTCGCCGGCCTCTACATGACGGTCGGGCGCCCGGTGCTGACGCCGCAGGTGGATGCGGTGCAGGCCGGCGGTGCCGCGGAAAAGGCCGGCCTGCGGGCGGGCGATATCATCATCTCGATCGACGGCACGCCGATCGAATCGTTCGGCGACATGCAGCGCATCGTCTCCGGCAGCGCCGGGCGCACGCTCGAAATCGAGATCGACCGCGACAGCCGCCGCATGATCATCGACGCGACGCCCGATCTGAAGGAGGTGACGGACACCTTCGGCAATGTGCACAGCGTCGGCATTCTCGGCATTTCGCGCTCGCCCGGTGCGGGCGGGGCGAATTTCCAGACTTATGGGCCGGTCGAGGCGGTGAGCATGGGGGTGAAGGAGGTGTGGTTCGTGGTGGAACGCACCTTCTCCTACATTGGCGGCATCGCCACCGGGCGCGAAAAGGCCGACCAGCTCGGCGGGCCGATCCGCATCGCCCAGCTCTCCGGCCAGGTGGCGACGCTCGGCGCTTCGGCGCTGCTGCAGTTTGCCGCCTATATTTCGGTGTCGATCGGGCTGTTGAACCTGTTTCCGGTGCCACTGCTCGACGGCGGGCACCTGCTGTTCTACGCCATCGAGGCGGTGCGCGGCCGCCCGCTCAGCGAGCGGGCGCAGGAGTTCGGCTTCCGCATCGGCCTCGCCCTGGTGCTAATGCTGATGCTGTTCGCCGCGTGGAACGATATCCTTAATATTTCAAAATCTTGATGAACTCCTAAAGGGGCGTTGCCCATAGGCAACGCCCTTGCGCAAACGGTGCCCGAGACGGGTCGCGACGTTTGCACGCCCGGCAAAAGCCTGTAGAAAACTCCTAGAAGGGTGAGAGTCCGCGGCCACCGGTGCGCCCGCATCGTGGTTGGGACCTCAGAACAACGGTAAGGTTGCCCGCCTCATGGCTGCTTGTGTCCGGTTTGTGAGTAAAATGGCTTCGGTCGTCTGCGTCTGCCTGGCGACGGTGGTCGTCGGCGTCGCCGGCTCCATTGTCGTGCCTATGGAAGCCTCCGCCCAGTCGGCGAGTTCCATCGTGGTCCAGGGCAATCGACGCGTCGATGCCGAAACCATTCGTTCCTATTTCGCCACCCGGCCCGGCGAGCGGCTCGATGCTGCGAAGATCGACGAGGCGCTGAAGGCGCTCTACGCCACTGGCCTGTTCTCCGACGTGCGCATCAGCAACAGCGGCGGCCGTGTCGTCGTCACCGTCGTCGAGAACGAGGTGATCAACCGCGTCGCCTTCGAGGGCAACAAGAAGATCAAGGACGAGGTTCTGGCCGGCGAGGTTCAGTCCAAGGCCCGCGGCGCCTTCTCCACCGCCACCGTGCAGGCGGACACGCAGCGGATCATCGAGGTGTACCGCCGCAGCGGCCGCTACGACGTGCGGGTGGAGCCCAAGACCATCGACCGCGGCAATGGCCGCGTCGACCTGGTGTTCGAGGTCAATGAGGGCGACAAGCTCGGCATTTCCAAGATCGTGTTCGTCGGCAACAAGGCGTTTTCCGAGTGGAAGCTCAAGGACGAGTTGACCACCACGGAAACCAACTGGCTGTCCTGGCTCAAGAACAGCGACGTCTATGACGTCGATCGCATCAATTCCGACCAGGAACTGCTGCGCCGCTTCTATCTGCGCAACGGCTATGCCGATTTCCGCATCGTCTCGGTGACCTCCGATCTCGACCGCGCCACTGGTGGCTTCGTGCTGACCTATGTGCTGGAAGAGGGTGCCCAGTATCGCTTCGGCACCGTGGACGTCGTCTCCAGCATTCGCGATGTCGACGCCGGACGCATCCGCTCGGCCCTGCGCACAGTGCCGGGCCAGGTCTATAATGCCGAGCTGGTGGAAAAGTCGGTCGAGAACGCCACCATCGAAATCTCCAAGAGCGGCTACGCCTTCGCCCAGGTCCGCCCGCGCGGCGACCGCAACCCGGAAGCGCGCACCATCTCCCTGGTCTATGCGGTGGAAGAAGGTCCGCGGGTCTATGTCGAGCGCATCGACATTCGCGGCAACACCCGCACCCGCGACTGGGTCATCCGCCGCGAGTTCGATCTCGCGGAGGGCGATGCCTATAACCGCGTGCTGGTGGACCGCGCCGAGCGGCGGCTGCGCAACCTCGGCTACTTCAAGACCGTGAAGATCAATAACGAGCCGGGCTCGGCTGCCGATCGCATCGTCCTCATCGTCGATGTCGAGGACCAGCCGACCGGTGAATTCTCGATCTCCGGCGGCTATTCCACCACGGACGGCTTCATCGGCGAAGTCTCGGTGGCGGAGAAGAACTTCCTCGGCCGCGGCCAGTATGTCCGCCTCGGTGGTTCGCTGGGCGAGAACATGTCCGGCGTCGATTTCAGCTTCACCGAGCCTTATTTCCTCGACTACCGCGTCGCCGCCGGCTTCGACCTGTTCTATCGTGAGACGTCGTCGACCGACTACAGCCCCTATGACAGCACCAATGTGGGCGGCACGCTGCGCCTCGGCCTGCCGCTGACCGACGAGCTGACGCTCGGCCTGCGCTACAGCCTGTACCAGAAGGAAATCACTGTTAGCGAAGAGGACGTCCTCGTCGACAACATTTCCTGGGCGTTGCGTGAGGTGAATGGCGTGCCGGCGCTGACGTCGCTGGTCGGCTACACGCTGTCCTACAACATGCTCGACAACAACATCGAGCCGACCGACGGCTACTTGCTCGAACTCAAGCAGGATTTTGCTGGCCTTGGCGGCGATGTGAACTTCATCCGCACCACCGGCGATGCACGGCTGTATTATCCGCTGTTCGGCGACTTCGTGCTGATGCTGCGCGGCCAGGCCGGCAACGTCGCCTCTTGGGGCGGCGAGGACCTGCGCATTCTCGACAACTTCTTCAAGGGCCCCGATCTGGTCCGCGGCTTCGAGCCCAACGGCATCGGCCCGCGCGATCTTGCCTCCGGCGACGCGTATTCGGAGATGGATGCGCTGGGCGGCACGCTCTATTGGGGCACCACGGCGGAAATCCAGTTCCCGCTGTCCTTCCTGCCCAAGGAGTTCGGGCTGAAGGCCGCGCTGTTCGCCGATGCCGGTTCGCTGTGGGACTATAATGGTCCGGTGAACTTCGAGGGCGCGCCGGTTTACAACTGCGACGCCATCGCTGCCAACCTCGGTACCAAATCGTCGAATTCCACCGGCGCCATCTGTCTCGCCGACAGCGATCTGATCCGCTCGTCGGTCGGCGTCAGCCTGATCTGGAAGTCGCCGTTCGGGCCGCTGCGCTTCGATTACGCCTGGGCGCTGAGCAAGGAAGACTACGACCAGACCCAGGCCTTCCGCTTCAGCGGCGGCACCAAGTTCTGACAATGTCGCTTCGGCGGCGATGTGCGGCGGCCCGGCTCTCCGGGCCGCCGGTTCATTTGGGGCTGCCGTTGCTGGGTCCGGCTTTGCGATGAGTGCTCCCACCTTCTTTCCCGCCCGTACGCCGCTGACCGTGGCACAACTGTGCGCCGCCACCGGCGCGGTTGCCGCCGAAGGCGTTGCGCCCGAGCGCGCCGTCACCGGCCTTGCGCCGCTCGATCTTGCCGGCCCGGACGATCTCGCTTTCTTCGACACCGCGCGCCACGCCGCCGAGTTCCGCGCCACCCGCGCCGGCGTCTGCTTCGTCCATGCACGCTTCGCCGCGCTGGCGCCTGCCGGCACCGCCGTGCTGGTGAGCGAGCGGCCGCAGGCCGCCTTCGTCGCTTGTGCCCGGCTGCTGTTTGCCGATGCGCTGCGCCCGGCGCCGCTGTTCGGCCATCGCGGCGTCGCCTCGGGCTCCTTCGTCGATTCGGCCGCGCGCATCGAGGAGGGCGTCACCGTGGATCCCGGCGCCGTGGTCGGCCCCGGCGCCGAGATCGGCGCCGGCACGGTGATCGTCTCCGGCGCCATCATCGGCCCTGGCGTTCGCATCGGCCGCAACTGCGCCATCGGCGCCGGTGCCTCGCTGCTGCACGCGCTGCTCGGCGACCGTGTCATCGTGCATCCCGGTGCGCGGATCGGCCAGGACGGTTTCGGCTATGCCTCGGGCGCCGGAGGCCATGCCAAGATTCCGCAGATCGGCCGCGTGATCGTGCAGGACGACGTCGAGATCGGCGCTGGCACCACCATCGACCGCGGCGGCCTGCGCGACACCGTGATCGGCGAGGGCACCAAGATCGATAATCTGGTGCAGATCGCCCATAATGTGCGGATCGGCCGGCACTGCATCATCGTCTCGCAGACCGGAATCGCCGGCAGCGCCACGCTGGGCGACTATGTTGTGCTGGGCGGGCAGGTCGGGGTCATCGGCCACATCACGGTGGGCGAGGGCGCGCAGATCGCCGCCACCAGCAATGTGAAGGACAATGTGCCGCCGGGCGCGCGCTGGGGCGGCTCGCCGGCCAAGCCGATGCGCGACTGGTTCCGCGAGGTCATGGCTGTGCAGCGCCTCGGGCGCGGCCTGCCCGCGACACCGGCGGGACAGACAGGACAGGACAGAGAATGAGCGAGCCAACTGAGGCGACCGCGCCGGCGCTCGGCACTGCCGACATCCAGCGGATTCTGGCGGCGCTGCCGCACCGCTACCCGTTTCTGATGATCGACCGCATCATCGACATCGACGGCGACCGCAGCGCGGTCGGCATCAAGAATGTCAGCGCCAATGAGCCGCATTTCCAGGGCCATTTTCCGGGCCGCCCGGTCATGCCCGGCGTGCTCATCCTGGAGGGCATGGCGCAGACCGCGGGCACCATCTGCCTGCTCGGCAGCGACAAGGGCGTTCCGGCGCTGGTCTATTTCATGACTATCGACAAAGCCAAGTTTCGCCGGCCGGTGGTGCCGGGCGACGTTCTGGAATACCACATGACGCGCCTTACCAAGCGGCGGAACATGTGGTGGTTCCGCGGCGAGGCAAAGGTTGCGGGCCAACTGGTTGCCGAAGCCGAGGTCGGCGCCATGATCGCACAGGAGTGAGCATGCCCCTCATAGATCCGTCGGCGCGCGTCGAGGACGGCGCGGAGCTTGCCGATGACGTCGAAATCGGCCCGTTCTGCACGGTCGGGCCGGGGGTGAAGCTCGGCGTCGGAGTGCGGCTGATTTCTCATGTTGTGGTCGCCGGCCTGACCGAGATCGGCGACGGCACGGTGGTGCATCCCTTCGCGGCGCTCGGCACCCCGCCGCAGTCGATCGGCTACAAGGGCGAGCCGAGCCGGCTGAAGATCGGCCGAAACTGCGTGGTGCGCGAGCACGTCACCATGAACACCGGCACCCGGAACGGCCATATGGAAACCGTGGTCGGCGACAACGGCTTCTTCATGGTCGGCTCGCATGTGGCGCATGATTGCATCGTCGGCAAGAATGTCGTGTTCGCCAACAATGCGACGCTGGCCGGCCATGTCACGGTGGGCGACTTCGTCTTCATCGGCGGCCTGTCCGGCGTGCACCAGTTCACCCGGGTCGGGGAATACTGCATGGTCGGCGGCCTGTGCGGCGTGCATTACGACCTGATCCCGTTCGGCGCGATGATCGAGGGAAGGCCTGGGCTCGGTGGGCTCAATGTCATCGGGCTCAAGCGGCGCGGCTTCACCCGGCCGCAGATCCATTCTTTGCGCGCCGCCTATCGCGAACTGTTCTACGGCCCCGGCGCGCTGTCGGACCGTCGCGAGCGGGTGGCGGAGCGCTATGCCGAGGATGCCAATGTGATGCGCATCGTCGAATTCGTCCGCGGTGTCGGCAAGCGCCGCATCACCGTGCCGGCCGATGCGGCGGACCATGCCAGCGACGCCGACGCTGCCTGAGGCCCCCGGCACCGGGCCGCTCGGCATCATCTGCGGCGGCGGTGCCTTTCCGCTGGCGGTGGCGGAAGGCGCGCGGCGGCGTGGCCGCGACGTCGTGCTGTTCCCGCTGCGCGGCTTTGCCGACGCCGATGTTTCGGCCTGGCCGCATGTGTGGATCCCGTTCGCCAAGGTCGGCCGGCTGATCGCCGAATTGCGCCGCCACGGCTGCCGCGACATCGTGTTCATCGGCACGCTCCTGCGCCCGCGCCTGCGCGAATTGCGGGTGGACTGGCAGACCCTGCGGGCCCTGCCACGGGTGTTGAAGCTGTTCCGCGGCGGCGACGATCATCTGCTGTCCGGCCTCGGCCGGCTGTTCGAGGAGCAGGGCTTCCGCGTGCTCGGCGCCCATGAGGCGGCCCCCGAAATACTGGTGCCGCCGGGCCTGCTCGGCCGCCACGCGCCGGGCGCCGCGCAGCGGGCCGATGCGGACCGCGGGGCGCACGCGCTGCGCACGCTCGGGCCGCTGGATATCGGCCAGGGCGTGGTGGTGGTGAACGGCCATATCGTCGCCGTGGAAGCCGCCGAGGGCACCGATCTGATGCTTGCCCGCGTCGCCGAGTTGCGCCGGCTCGGCCGCATCGCGGCGCCGCCGCGCACCGGCGTGTTCGTCAAGCTGGCCAAGGCCGGCCAGGATCGCCGTTTCGACCTGCCCTCGCTCGGCCCGCGCACGGTGCAGGGCGTCGCTGATGCCGGGCTGGCCGGGCTGGCGGTGGAGGCCGGCGGTGTCATCGTCACCGATCTCCCGGCCCTGGTGCGGGCGGCGGACGCGGCCGGGCTGTTCGTGCTGGGCATCGAGGCCGGCAATGGCTGAGACGCTGGAGGTGTTCCTCATCGCCGGTGAAGAATCCGGCGATGTTCTGGGCGCCGGTTTGATGGCGCAGCTCGTGGCGCTGCATCGCGGCCCGGTGCGCTTTCGCGGCGTCGGCGGGCCGCTGATGCAGGCGGCGGGGCTCGATTCGCTGTTTCCCATCGAGGACATCACGGCCATCGGCTTCGGGCCGGTGCTCGCCGGCCTGCCGCGCATCGTGCGCCGGCTGCGCCAGACGGTGGAGGAGGTGCTGGCCGCCCCGCCGGACGTGCTGGTGCTGATCGACGCGCCGGATTTCACCCACCGGGTCGCCGCGCGGGTGCGGGCGCGGCAGCCCGACCTGCCGATCGTCAAATATGTCGCGCCCACCGTCTGGGTCTGGCGGCCCGGCCGGGCCAAGGCGATGGCGCCTTCGATCGACCAGGTGCTCGCCGTGCTGCCGTTCGAGCCGCAGGTGATGGCCGAGCTGGGCGGGCCGCCGACCACGTATGTCGGCCACCCGCTGCTGGAGACGCTGGATCGGCTGCGGCCGAGCCCGCAGGAGGCGGCCCGGCGCTCGGCCGATCCGCCGGTGGTACTGGTGCTGCCCGGCAGCCGGCGCTCGGAGCTCGCGCGGCTCGGCGCCACCTTCGGCCAGGTGCTCGGCCTGCTGCGCGACCAGATGCCGGATGTCGAGCTGGTTCTGCCCACGTTGCCGAGCCGGCTCGCCCAGGTGGAGGCGATGGTGGCGCTGTGGCCGGTGCGGCCGCGCATCGTGGTGAAAGCGCCCGATAAGCTCGCCGCCTTCCGTGTCGCCCGTGCCGCGCTGGCCGCCTCCGGCACGGTGACGCTGGAACTGGCGCTCGCCGGCATTCCCACCGTCGCCGCCTATCGCGTCGGCTGGCTGGAAGGGCGTATCGCGCCTTATGTGCTGCGGGTCGCCACGGCGATCCTGCCCAATCTGATCCTGTCGGAAAAGGCGGTGCCGGAATATCTGCAATGGCACATCGACCCGCCGGCCATGGCGGCGCAACTGGCCCGGCTGATCGCCGGCGGGCCGGAGCGCGACGCCCAGCTCGCGGCCTTCGCCCGGCTGGATGCGCTAATGGGCGCCGGCGGCGAGCCGCCGAGCCGGCGCGCGGCCGAGGCCGTGCTGGAGGTGACGCGGCGGGGGCGTGCGGGTGCGCGGTAGCGGGAAGCCCGCCACGCCGTGGCCCGGACCGGCGGAGGCGAAGCCGGCGCGCAGAGCCGGGACCTAGGGGAGGGACTGCCGAAGGCGCGTCACAACAGGGTTCTGTGGCTGCGCCGATTCTCCCCTGGACCCCGGCTCTGCGCTGCACTGCGTGCAGCTTGGCCGGGGGACGGGCGGCCCGCCTCGGCGGACGAGCCGATTCTCCTCTGGCTCCCGAATCGACGCTGCGCGACGCGCAGCGTGTCCGGGAAACGGTCTTCTGCCTATTTGCGGCGGACGATCGGCACGTAATCGCGCTGGACGGCGCCGGTGTAGAGCTGGCGCGGCCGGCCGATACGCTGGCCGGGGTCCTCGATCATCTCCTTCCACTGGCCGATCCAGCCCACGGTGCGCGCCACGGCGAACAGCACGGTGAACATGGAGGTCGGGAAGCCCAGCGCCCGCAGCGTGATGCCGGAATAGAAGTCGATGTTCGGGTAGAGCTTGCGCTCGATGAAATAGTCGTCCTGCAGCGCGATGCGCTCCAGTTCGACGGCGATGTCGAGCAGCGGGTCGTCCTTGATGCCGAGCTCGCCGAGCACCTCGTGGCAGGTCTTCTGCATGATCTTGGCGCGCGGATCATAGTTCTTATAGACCCGGTGGCCGAAGCCCATGAGACGGAACGGGTCGTTCTTGTCCTTGGCGCGCTTGATGAATTCCGGAATGCGCTCAACGCTGCCGATCTCGCCCAGCATCTTCAGCGCCGCCTCGTTGGCGCCGCCATGCGCCGGGCCCCACAGGCAGGCGATGCCGGCGGCGATGCAGGCGAACGGGTTGGCGCCGGACGAGCCGGCCAGCCGCACCGTGGAGGTGGAGGCGTTCTGCTCGTGGTCGGCGTGCAGGGTGAAGATGCGGTCGATGGCGCGGGCCAGGATCGGGTTGGCCTTGTACTCCTCGCACGGCACCGAGAAGCACATGCGCAGGAAATTCGACGCGTAGTCGAGGTCGTTCTGCGGATACACGAAGGGCTGGCCGATGGTATATTTATACGCCATGGCGGCCAAAGTCGGCATCTTCGCGATCATGCGGATCGAGGCGATCATCCGCTGCGTCGGGTCGGAGATATCGGTGCTGTCGTGGTAGAAGGCCGAGAGCGCGCCGACCGAGGCGACCATGACCGCCATGGGATGGGCGTCGCGACGGAAGCCGTGGAAGAACCGGCTCATCTGCTCGTGGACCATGGTGTGGCGGGTCACACGATAGTCGAAGTCCGCCTTCTGCGCCGGTGTGGGGAGTTCCCCGTAGAGCAGCAGATAGCAGGTCTCCAGGAAGTCGCCATTCTCGGCGATCTGCTCGATCGGGTAGCCGCGGTACAGCAGGATGCCGGCGTCGCCGTCGATATAGGTGATCTGGCTTTCACAGCTCGCGGTCGAGGTGAAACCCGGATCGTAGGTGAACATGCCGGTCTGGCCGTACAGCTTGCCGATGTCGACCACGTCCGGCCCGATCGTGCCGGTGGAGATGGGAAGATCCCAGCTTTTCTCACCGATGGTCAGCGTCGCGGTTTTCGACGCATTGGTGATCGCGTCCATGCAGGGCTCCCTTGAAAAACGATTTCAGGTCAAATGATTGACCGTGCATGCGAATGTGTAGCTTTAAGCAGCCAGGCGGCGGCGCGAGCCATCGACGACCGGACGCTAGGAGTCGTAACGCGTTCGCGCCGTGCTCGCAAGCGCAGCGAAGACGGTATCGTGCGGCCGGCGCCGCAGCATGGCGGCGCCGCAGTGCGGTGCGAGGCCGTGCCGCTCACGCCGCGGCCGCGGCCCCGGTTTGGTCGGCGAGGCGGGCGAGGCTCTCCGTCCGGCCGAGCACCTCCAGCACGTCGAAAATTCCGGGCGAGGTGGCGCGTCCGGTCAGCGCCGCGCGCAGCGGCTGCGCCACCGCGCCGAGCTTGGCGCCGCTGCGCTGGGCCACCGCGCGCACCGCGGCCTCGGCGCCCGCTGCGGTCCAGGCGTCGAGCGTGGCGAGTTCGGCGGCGGCAGCGGCCAGCAGAGCGCGCGCCTCCGGCGTCAGCAGTGCCTGCGCCTTGTCGTCCAGTTTCAACGGCCGCTCGTCCAGCAGATAGGCCGCGCTGTCGACCAGCTCCACCAGGGTGCGGGCACGCTCCTTGAGGCCCGGCATGGCGGCCAGGAGCTGCGCCCGGCGCGCCGGGGTGAGGCGGGCGGCGATCTGCGCGCCGTCCGCCAGATGCGGCAGCAGCGTGTCGATGGCGGCCAGCAGCTCGGCGTCCGGCGTGGCGCGCATGTACAGGCCGTTGAGGTTTCCCAGCTTGGCGAGATCGAACCGTGCGGCGGAGCGGCCGACGCGGTCGAGATCGAACAGCTGCGCCATCTCCTCGGTGGAAAACACCTCCTGGTCGCCATGGCTCCAGCCCAGCCGGACCAGATAATTGCGCAGCGCCGCCGGCAGATAGCCCATGGCGCGGTAAGCGTCGACACCGAGCGCGCCGTGGCGCTTGGACATCTTGGTGCCGTCCGGCCCGTGGATCAGCGGGATGTGCGACATGTTCGGCACGCTCCAGCCCAGCGCCTGGTAGATCTGCGCCTGGCGGGCGGCGTTGGTGAGGTGGTCGTCGCCGCGGATGATGTGGGTGACGTCCATATCGTGGTCGTCCACCACGACGGAGAGCATATAGGTCGGCGTGCCGTCCGAGCGCAGCAGCACCAGATCGTCCAGGTCCTTGTTCGGGATGACGACGCGGCCCTGCACCATGTCATCGATCACGGTCTCGCCGTCCTGCGGCGCGCGCAGGCGGATGGCCGGCTTGCGGTCGGCCGGGGCATCGGACGGGTCGCGGTCGCGCCAGCGCCCGTCATAGCGCGGGGCGCGGCCCTCGCTCCGGGCGATCTCGCGCATCTCCTCCAGCTCGGCGGGGGTGGCGTAGCAGCGATAGGCGCGCCCGGCGGCAAGCATGGTCTCCACCGCCTCGCGGTGCCGGTCGGCGCGGGCGAACTGGTAGATAACCTCGCCCGACCAATCGATGCCGAGCCAGGAGAGCCCGTCCAGAATGGCGTCGATCGCCTCGGGCGTCGAGCGCTGGCGGTCGGTGTCCTCGATGCGCAGCAACATGCGCCCGCCCTTGGCACGGGCGTACAGCCAATTGAACAGCGCCGTGCGCGCCCCGCCAATGTGCAGGAAGCCGGTGGGCGAGGGAGCAAAGCGGGTGACGACGGTATCGGGCATGGCGACGAAATCCAGCAAACACGCCCGCTGGCGGGCGACGAGGCTGCGTGTAGCATAGGCGGCAAGCCGGGGAAAATAGGGCGGCACGCCAAGCGGGGAGGCCATGGCGCAGCGCGGCGCGGGCGAGGGGCGGTACAGTGCGGACGAACGCGCGCGGGCGCGGGCGCTGGCCGTTGTCGGCCGGGCGGCGGCCTGGCCCGAATGGCGGTTCCGGCTTGGGCTGTGGCGGCTCGGCCCGGTGCTGGCGGGCGCGCTTGTCGCGGAGTTGGACGAGCGGCGCGGCTTTCTGTGGCTGCCGGTCGCCTTCGGCCTCGGCGTGGCGCTGTATTTCGGCGCGGACCACGAACCCTCGCTTGCCGCCGCGCTGCTGCTGGCGCTCGCACTCACGGCATTCGCTTTTGCCGCACGGGGACGCCCTGCGGCCTTCTTCGCGCTGGCTGGTGCGGCGGCGGTGGCGGCGGGGTTCGCCATCGCTACCGTGCAGGTGGCGCGCATCCAGCACCCGGTGCTTGCCGAGCGCCTCGTCGCGGTGCCGGTGTCGGGCTTCGTCGAGCGCGCCGAGCGGCGGGAGCGGGGCGGTCGGGTGGTGCTGAAGGTCACCGCGCTCGGCCGGCTCGACGCGGCGGAGCGGCCGCTGCGGGTGCGGCTGGCGCTGGCGTCCGGCGTGCCGCCGCCGGTCGGCGCGCATGTCAGCGGCCTCGCGACCCTGGCGCCGCCGCCGGGGCCGGCGTTTCCCGGCGGCTATGATTTCGGCCGCGATGTCTGGTTCGACGGCATCGGCGCCACCGGCTTCACGCTCGGCCGGCTGCGCGAGAGCCCGTCCGCGCTGCCGCCGCCGGCCGGGCTGGGGCTGGCGGTGCGGATGGAGGCGCTGCGCCAGGCGATCGCGGCGCGCATCCGGGCCGCGCTGGCGGACCCGGCGGCGGGCGTCGCGGTGGCGCTGGTGGCGGGGGCGCGCGATGCGGTGCCGCAATGGGTGGAGGAGTCCATGCGGGTGTCCGGCCTGTCGCATGTGCTCTCCATTTCCGGGCTGCACATGGCGCTGGTGGCGGCCGGCCTGTTCGCGCTCGCACGCGGGCTGCTCGCTCTGTCGCCGAATCTCGCGACGCACCGGCCGATCAAGGCCTGGGCGGCGGTGCCGGCGGCGCTGGGCGCCACTTTCTATCTGCTGCTGTCGGGCGCCGAGGTGCCGACCCAGCGCTCCTATGCGATGACCCTGCTGGTGCTGGCGGGCGTCATCGCCGGGCGTCCGGCGTTCACGCTGCGCACCCTGGCGGTCGCGGCGCTGGCCGTGCTGATGTTGAGCCCGCACGCTTTGCTGGAGCCGGGGCCGCAAATGTCGTTTGCGGCCACATTGGCGCTGATCGCCGCTTATGAATCGAGCTGGCTGCGCCGCGCGCCGGAGCCGGCCGGCACCCGCGCCCGCCGCCTGACGCAGCGCACGCTGCAATATGTCGGGGCGCTGGCCGCCACCTCGCTGGTGGCGGGCCTCGCCACCGCGCCGTTCGCCGCCTTTCATTTCCAGCGCCTGGCGCCTTGGAGCCTGCTCGCCAATCTCGCCGCCTTGCCGCTGGTGTCCTTCATTATCATGCCGGCCGGACTGGCCGGGGCGGTGCTGCTGCCGTTCGGCTGGGACGCGCCGGCCTGGCACGTCATGGGCTGGGGCATCGATCGGATGATGGACGTTTCCAACTGGATCGGCGGGCTGCCGGGCGCTGACCGCTCGGTGCGCGCCTTTCCGCAGGTGGCCCTCACGCTCGCCAGCCTGTCGCTGGTCGGGCTTTGCCTGCTGCGCTCGCGGCTGCGGCCGCTGGCGCTGGTGCCGGGCGTCGCGGCGCTGTTCATCGCGGTCTCGGCGCCGCGCCCGGAGGTGCTGGTCGACGCGGACGGCCGCAGCATGGCGGTGCGTCGCACCGATGGGCGGCTGGCGGTGTTCGGCGACGGTGCCGGCGGGGCGGCCGCAAGCCGCTTTGCCGCCGAGCAATGGTTGGCGGCCGATGGCGACCGCAGCCGCATCGGCTCGCCGGACCTTGCGGCCGGCGTGCGCTGCGATGCGCAGGGCTGCGCCGTGCGCCGCGCCGATGGCAGCTTCGCCGTGTTGGCCCGCCGCCGCGATTTTCTCACCGACGACTGCCGGCTCGCCGCGATCCTGGCGACGCGCTTCGCCCCGCCGCGCGGGTGCGCCGCCCGCGTGCTGGCGGTCGGGGAGGGCGAGGCCTGGCTCGAGGCCGACGCCCGCGCCGATGCGGCACGCGCACCGGGCGGCGCGGAGGCTGCTGCGGAGCCGGGCGCGACATTCGTCCCGGCCGGCATTGACGAAGACGGAGCCGCAGGCCCGGACGCCACGTCGTTCGACCGCGCGGACGACGGCATGCCATTGCCGAACCTCCCGGCCGTCGCCGTCACCCCCGATGCCGATGAAACCCGGCGGGTTGATCGCTTGGCCGACCGCCTGGCCGGCACCGGCGCGGCGGCCTTGATGCCGGGTCCCGACGGCACGCTGTTTCTCGTTCGCGCCCGCCCGCGGGGGCTCGACCGGCCGTGGCTGCCGCGCGGCGGCGCTCAATAGCGCCGGAACAGCCCGACAAGCCGGCCCTGGATGCGCACCCGGTCCGGGCCGAAAATGCGGGTCTCGTAGCTCGGATTGGCGGCCTCCAGCGCGACGGAAGCGCCTTTGCGGCGCAGGCGCTTGAGCGTCGCCTCCTCGTCGTCGATCAGCGCCACCACGATCTCGCCGGTCTCGGCCGAATCGCATTTGCGGATCAGCGCCATGTCGCCGTCCAATATGCCGGCCTCGATCATCGAATCGCCGCGCACTTCCAGCGCGTAATGCTCGCCGCCCGACAGCATTTCCGGCGGCATGGATAGAGTGTGGCTGCGCGACTGAATGGCGGAGATCGGCGTGCCGGCGGCGATCCGGCCCATGACCGGGATCGACACCGGACGGCCCGCTTCCTCGTCCCCGGCCGGACGCACGCGGCCGAGATTGCCCTCGATGACGCTGGGCGAGAAGCTTCGCGCCGGGCGGGTGGGCTGCACGCTCTCCGGCAGGCGCACCACCTCCAGCGCACGGGCGCGGTTGGGCAGGCGGCGGATGAAGCCGCGCTCCTCCAGCGCCGTGATGAGCCGATGAATGCCGGACTTGGACCGCAGGTCCAGCGCGTCCTTCATCTCCTCGAAGGAGGGCGGTACGCCGCTCTCCTTCAGCCGTTCATGAATGAAACGCAGGAGCTCGTGCTGTTTGCGGGTGAGCATGGGCCCTCTCGATCGCGGTGGCGTGGCGCGCAAAACTGAAACAAATCACGAACAAAGACTAGCTGTTCCTTTTGTGTTCTGCAACGGTAAACATACCGCTAACGGCAGCCGAACCTCGGTGTGGGAGGGCCGGCCGCATACAGGATTCCGGTTGCGGGTATATTGTATTTCCATGCTAGGCTGACCTTACGACGACATGAATGATCGTCGATGGAGGAAGCCAGATGAAGTACGCCAACATGATCGCCGCCTGTGCGGCGATGACGATGATGCTCGGCCTCGGCCCGGCCATGGCCCAGGACGAAGCCGCCCACGCCGCGCCGGTTGCCGCCTATGTCAAGAAGAACGTGGTGCCGTGGCTGAGCGATGCGACGGTGCTGAAGGCTGTGACGGCATCGAACAAGGCGCATGCCAAGCTGATGCAGGCCGAGATCGACCAGCTCGATGCCGACTGGAAGGCAAAGAAGCCGGAACTGCTCGACAGCACCATGAAGAACCCGCTGGCTGCTTTCCTGGCCAAGAAGAAAGAGGCTTCCGGCGGCGTCATTACCGAAGCCTTCGTGATGGATGACCGCGGCCTGAACGTCGGCCAGACCGACGGCACCTCCGACATGTGGCAGGCCGACGAAGCCAAGTGGCAGAAGACCTATGCAGTCGGACCGGACACCATCTTCGTCGACAAGGTGGAGGAAGACGGCGGCAAGAAAATCGCGCAGGTCAGCGTCACCATTTCCGAAAAAGGCAAGGCGATCGGCGCCATCACGCTCGGCATCGACGTCGACAAGCTGAAATGATCGATCGGCGGGGCGGCCTCGGCCGTTCCGCCTTCCGCGCCCGATCAGCGCCCCGCGGCCGCCGCGGCTTTGGCGGCGGCGGCGGCTTCGAGCCGGTCGCGCATCGGGTGGGGCTCGCCGACCACTTCGATGAGATCGACCGGCCCGCCCGCCCGGCCGTCGTCGAACACGCCGACCACCAGCCGCCCCGTCAGCCAGGCGAAGGTGTCGAGATTGATCCGGCCCTCATAGATGCGCGGTCCATCGACAAACTGGTGGTGGCCGTGCACCACATGGCGCCCGCCATGGCCGCGCCCGTCATCGGCGGCGTAAAGGCCCCAGAGCAGCCACTCGCTCATCTGGTCGTCGAGCGGCCGGTCGGGATGCACGGCGGCATGCACGAACAGGCGGTGCTCGTCGGCGTGGGTGAGCGGCAGGGCGTCGATCCAGTCGAGATGCGCGCTCAAGGGCTGTTTCAACGGCCGCAGAGTATCGCTGTCCTGATAGCCATAGCTCAGCAGCGTCTGCCAGCCGCCGTTCGCGATCCACCACGGCAATTGGGCGGGATCGCGCAGGCATATGCTCATTATATCCTCATGGTTGCCCTTGATGCACACCAGCGCATCGCCGGCGCGCCGCGGCCCGGCCATAAGCGTGTCCAGGATGGCCCGGCTGTCCGGCCCGCGGTCGACATAATCGCCGAGCGCGACGATCTTGGCGCGGCGCGCCCCGGCGTGCGCCTCGATGGCGTCCAGGGCCTTCAAAAGCATGTCGTGGCGCCCGTGCAGGTCTGCGAAGGCGTAGGTCAGGCCCATGAATTGTCTCCGGTCATGCCGATCCGGCTCCTTGATTCGTGAATGGCTGAAGATGCAGCCTATGTGCCACTCAGCGCCGGCCGAACGCTGGTAAAACCATGGCCGGTCCGCTGAAGCCGCTGTCCGGCGAAGGGCCGGGGATGGGGAGGAAGGTCGCCATGCAAGGTGCGCGCGCGCTGTTTGTCGTCATTGGCATATACCTGCTGGGCGGCTTCATGGTGAACCCGGCGGCGGCGCAGAGCCCGGCGCTCACCGAAAAGCTCAACGCCTATGTCGGGTGCATCAACCGCCTTTCGGAGCGCAGCTATGCTTCGCGCGAGCGCTACTTCAGCTGGGCGGCGAAAAAGGGGCCCACCGGCAAGGAACGCATCATCTACGGCACCTACACCATTTACGACACGTCCGACTGCGCGCGAAACGTCGCGGCGGCCAATGCGCTGGAGCCGCACGACGCCGAGCTGGAGGACGCAGCGTCGGCCTTCGTCGCCGCCGTCGTGGCGCTGGAGCCGCTGCTGAAGGAAGCGGACGACTATTACGAGCAGGAAAACTACAAGGACGACAAGATGGCGAAGGGCAAGGCGCTGCATCCGCGCCTGGTCGCCGCCTGGGAAGCGTTCGCCGCCGCCGATGTGCGGCTGCGCCGCGGCATCGACGTGATCCAGGAGCGGCGGGCGGCCGAAAACCTCGCCGAGATCGAGCGTACCGAAGGCCGCAAGGAGCGTTACTACATCGAGGCGCTGATGATGCGCGCCAAGCGCGTCCTGCGCACACAAAACGCGACGCCGCCCGATCTTGCCAGTATCACCGAAGCGCTTGCCGAGTACGAGGCCATCACCAAGGCGACGGACGATTATGCCGCGGCGAACGCGGACAGCAAGATCGGCTCAAGCTTCATCAGCGACGCCAAGGCGTTCCTGGTCACCTCCAAGCAGCTGATGCGCCGCATCCGGGACAAGGTGCCCTACAGCAGCGGCGACCGAATGATGCTTAATTCCGGCGGCGGTTGGATGGTGGAAGGCTCCCCGGCACGCCTGACCCGCGACTACAACGAACTCGTCAGCAGCTATAATCGCGGCGCGCGGTATTGAAGGACGCTGTGGCGCTCCTGACCACGGGCTGCACCGCCGGCTTCAAGCTCAGCTGATCGTTTCCCGTTGAAAGCCTCCAGAGCGAGTTCAGCGGTTAACGCGCTGCTATATTGTTGTCGGCCGGTGATCAGGCGGCCATCGCGGACGGAAAACGGCTCGTTGGCGGCGCGGAAGAGGAAGCTCGTATTGTCGATGCCCGCCGCCTCGCTCCGGATGGTGTATTCGTTCAGCGTCATGCCAAAGGCGGCATTCACTTCCTCTTCCTCCTCGTGTCTCGTTTTATGAGATGATCGAAGACGTACGGATCGCCACAACGGTCTCATTCCTGAAAATCACGTGTTTCGAAAAGCCCTTGCTTCTTCCGTGTGGCGCGGCCCCAGCATTGTCGCGCCTTGCAGGTCCCCTCGGTGACACCGACCTTATTTCAGAGTGAAGGTGTCAGCGCTGCACGCGCCCAAGGCGTCCGGCTTGTATTTGCGCCAGTCATCGATGCTGAGCATCCCGATGCGAACAGCACCATCACCGAGCTGATCACTAATGTTCTTGACGGTGAGCCATCGCACCGGCTCGTCGCAAAAGCCGTTCTTTCCCTTGTTTTGCAAGAAGAATTCATCAGCGTTGAGGACCTTGTATACGTCTCCGCCGTATTCCGTATCGTTTCCGCTGTTCCAAACG
>JBGGNI010000184.1:0-6680 GCA_041287585.1 Xanthobacteraceae bacterium | reverse complement strand
CGCATGGCGGCCCGCCGCACGAGGCGCGCGCGCTGCCGGCACCGGACCTGCCGCCCGGCCCCGGCGATTGGCTCAAAGCGCGGACGGTGCCGGCCGACCCCGCCACCGTGCCGCTGGCGGAAGCCGATTTCGTCGTCTCGGCCGGCAATGGCGTCAGCGATTTCGCGCTGTTCCGCGCGCTGGTCGCCGCCCTCGACGCCACGCCCGGCGCCAGCCGCATGGTGTGCGATGCCGGGCTGATGCCGCGCGGCGCGCAGGTCGGCGCCTCCGGCACGGTGCTGGATGCACGCTGCTATTTTGCCCTCGGCATCGCCGGTGCGCCGCAGCATCTGCAAGGGGTTGCCCGCTGCGAGCATGTGGTGGCGGTGAACACCGATCTGCACGCCGCCATGGTGGAGCGCGCGGGGCTCGCCGTGGTCGCCGATGCGCAAAAGGTGATGCCGGCGCTGCTCGCTCTGCTGGAGGCGGGGACATGAAAATCATCGTGCTGCTGTCCGCCGGGCTGCACCCGGTCTCCGGCCGGCTTTGCCCGGTGCCGGTGGAACTCCAGGCTTTGCGCCTCGCGGCGACTTTGGGCGGCAGCGTGGAGGGCCTGCATGCCGGGCCGGATCCGGCCGCGGTGCAGGACGCGCTCGGCCACGGCCTTGCCGTTCTGCGCCATCTCGACATTGCCGCCGGCGAGGATCCGCTGCCGAGCCTGGAGCGCGCCTTGGCCGACGCAGCGCCGGACCTGGTGCTCGCCGGCCGCGCCGGCCAGGGCGGCGAGGACAGCGGCCTGCTGCCTTACGCGCTCGCCCACCGGCTCGGCCTGCCGCTGGCGGCGGACGCCGCCGCAATCGCGCTTGGCGAAGCCGGCACGCTTGAGGTCGAGCAGGCGCTGCCGCGCGGGGTGCGGCGGCGGCTCGCGCTGCCGCTGCCGGCGCTCATCACCGTCCACCCGGCCGCCCCGCCGCCGCTGCCCTACGCCTTCGGCGGCGCCCGCCGCGGCGTCATCGTGCGCACCACCGGCCTGCCGGCGCCGCGGCCGGAGCCGGAGGCGGAAGAGCGCGCCTATCGCAAGCGACCCAAGCTCATCGCCACCGCCGCCGCCGGCGCCACGGCCGCCGAGCGCCTCAAGGCCGCCACACAGACTGCCGCCAGCGGTGGAAGGCTGCTGGTCGATCCCGAGCCGGAAGTGGCGGCCCGCGAAATCCTCGCGCATCTGCGCGCCATCGGCGTGCTGCGCGCGCGGGGATAACAGCCGTCGGCGTGTCCCGAACCAGCGGAGGCGCAGCCGGAGCGCCGAGCCGGGACCCAGGGGTAAGGCCGCCGAAGGCGCTTCCTTGAAGGACTCTGAGGCTTCGCCGACCCTCCCCTGGCCCCCGGATCGGCGCTGCACTGCGTGCAGCTTGTCCGGGGAACGTGGCACGCTTGATCTGCATCAAGGCCGGCTGCGACACCCCCGCTTAGGCTCCCCTCATCGCATCCGGGGAGCCTGCCATGCCGTTCGAGACCGTCGCCGTCGTCACCTTCGTTCTTGCCGCCTTCGGCGTGTTCGTCGGGGTGCTGGCCTATGTCCAGCTCGCCGAGCGCCGCGGCCATTGAGGCCGGCTCAGCGCTGCGCGGTGCGCCAGTTCGGCGCCTCGAAATAGGGCGCGTTGGACGGCGCCAGCGCCGGCTGGCCGATAATGGCGTCGGCCAGCTTCTCCGCCAGCATGATGGTCGGGGCATTCAGATTGCCGGTGGTCACCGAGGGCATGATGGAGGAATCCACCACCCGCAGCCGCTCGGTGCCGATCACGCGGCCCTGCGGGTCCACCACCGCCATCGGGTCGCTCAAAGCCCCCATCTTGCAGGTGCAGGACGGGTGGTAGGCGCTCTCGACATGGTCGCGGACGAAGGCGTCGATCGCCTCGTCGCTCACCACGTCGGCGCCCGGCTGGATTTCCCGCCCGCGATAGGGATCGAACGCGCCTTGCGCGAAGATTTCGCGGGTCAGCCGCACGCAGGCGCGCATCTCCTCGCGGTCGTCGGGGTGGCTCATATAGTTGAAGAAGATGCGCGGGTCCGCCGCCGGGTCCGGTGATGCCAGCCGCACCCAGCCCCGGCTCTTGGAGCGCATCGGCCCGACATGGGCCTGGAAGCCGTGCTCGGAGGCCAGCCCTTGCCCGTCATAGGTCACCGCCAAGGGCAGGAAATGATACTGGATGTCGGGATAGGGCACGCCGGGCTTGGAGCGGATGAAGCCGCAGGTCTCGAAATGGTTGGTCGCCCCCAGCCCGTCCTTGAACAGCAGCCAGCGCAGGCCGATGACGCCGCGGGCGAACAGCCCCATGGAGGAATAGAGCGTGATCGGCTGCGTGCTTGCCACCTGGAAATAGAATTCCAGATGGTCCTGCAGATTCTCCCCCACCCCCGGCCGCTCCGCCAGCACGTCGATCCCATGGGCGGCCAGTTCCGCGCCGGGGCCGATGCCGGAGAGCTTGAGCAGCTTGGGCGAATTGATCGGCCCGCCGGCCAAGATCACCTCGCGCCGCGCCCGCGCCACCCGTTCCGCGCCGCCGCGCATGTAGGAGACGCCCACCGCCCGGCGCCCCTCGAACAGGATGCGGGAGGCCAGCGCGTGGGTCTCCACCTTCAGGTTGGCCCGTTTCATAGCCGGCTTCAGATAGGCGTTGGCGGCGGACCAGCGCACGCCGTCCTTCACCGTCATGTCCATGCGGCCGAAGCCTTCCTGGGCATAGCCGTTGATGTCCTCGGTGGCCGGGTAGCCGGCCTGCCGCGCGGCTTCAACGAAGGCGCCGTAGAGCGGGTTCTTCAGCGTGCCATAGGTGGTGGCGAGCGGGCCCGAGGCGCCGCGATATTCGTCGCCGCCGGCGCGCCGGCTCTCCGCCCGGCGGAAATAGGGCAGCACGTCGGCATAGGACCAGCCCTGCGCGCCCTCCTCCTGCCAGCGGTCGAAATCCGCCGGGTTGCCGCGCACATAAACGAGGCCGTTGATGGAGGACGAGCCGCCCAGCACCTTGCCGCGCGGGCAGTGCATGCGCCGCCCGCCGAGCCCCGGCTCCGGCTCGGTCTCGTACATCCAGTTGTATTTCTTCATGTTCATCGGAATCGACAGCGCACTCGGCATCTGGATGAACACCGAGCGGTCCGATCCGCCATACTCCAGCACCAGCACGGTGCTGCGCCCGTCGGCGGACAGCCGGTCGGCCAGCACGCAGCCGGCCGAGCCGGCGCCGACGATGATGTAGTCGAAGTGCTCCATCAGTACGGCGCCTCGACGCGGCCGAGATTGACGTAAACGCTCTTCAGCTGCGTGTAGTGCTCGATCGCCGCCTTGCCGTTCTCGCGGCCGAGGCCGGACTGCTTCACCCCGCCGAACGGCAGCTCGATGGGCGTGACATTGTAGTGGTTGATCCAGCAGGTGCCGGCCTCCAGCCGCGCCACCACCCGGTGGCCGCGGGCGAGATCGCGGGTGAACACGCCGGCGGCGAGGCCGAACGGGGTGTCGTTGGCGCGGGCAATGACTTCCTCTTCGCCGGCAAAGGACAGCACCGCCATGACGGGGCCGAAAATCTCCTCGCGCACGATGCGCATGCCGTCTTCGCAGCCGTCGAACACCGTGGGCGCCACGAAGGCACCGCGGCCCAGCGCACCTTTGGTCACCCGTCCGCCGCCGGTCAACAGGCGGGCGCCGTCCGCCTTGCCGGCCTCGATATAGGACAGCACCTTCTCCATATGCGCCTGCGAGATCAGTGCGCCGACCTGCGTCGCCGGGTCGAGCGGGTCGCCCACCACCATGGCCTCCACCCGCGCCTTCAGCTTTTCCAGAAAGGCGGTGCGCACGCTCTCGTGCACGAAGACGCGGGTGCCGTTGGAGCACACCTCGCCGGCGGAATAGAAATTGGCGAGCAGCGCTCCGGACACCGCGTCGTCCAGATCGGCATCCTCGAACACGATCAGCGGCGATTTTCCGCCGAGTTCCAGCGTCACATGCTTCAGCGTCGCCGCCGCGTCCGCCATCACCTTGCGGCCGGTGCCGACCTCGCCGGTGAGCGAAATCTTGGCGATGCCGGGGTGGCGGGTCAGCAGCCGGCCGGTGTCGGCAAAGCCCTGCACCACATTGAACACGCCGTCCGGCACGCCGGACTGCGTCATGATCTCGGCAAGCTTCACCGCGGTCAGCGGCGTCAGCTCGGCCGGCTTGAAGATCATCGCATTGCCGCAGGCCAGCGCCGGGGCGGACTTCCAGCAGGCGATCTGCAGCGGGTAGTTCCACGCGCCGATGCCAGCGACGATGCCGAGCGGCTCCCGGCGCGTATAGCCGAATGCCGAGGGGCCGAGGTCGATGTGCTCGCCGGACAGCGAAGCGGCGAGGCCGGCATAGTAGTCCAGGCAATCGGCGCCGGACATAACATCGACCACCGAGGTTTCCTGGATCGGCTTGCCGGTGTCCAGCGTCTCCAGCCGCGCCAGCTCGTCATTGCGGGCGCGCAGGGTATCGGCGACCCGGCGCAGAATGCGGCCGCGCTCGGCCCCGCCCATCGCCGCCCACAGCTTCTGCCCGGCGCGGGCCGCGGCGACCGCTGCCTCCACCTCGGCGGGGCCGGCGATCTCGATCTCGGCCAGCACCTCGCCGGTGGCGGGGTTGACGGTCTGGAACGAGCCGCCACCGGCGGATACGGCGCGCCCGCCAATGTGATTGCCGAAGCGGTTGGGAAGTGCGGTCATGACACGCGGTCCATCAGCGGGGTCGGAGGTCGGGGCGACGGCGAGCTGCGCGTCGACGAAGGCGGAAGCGGTCAGCCGCGCCGTCTCGCTGTCGGTCTCGCCGGTGGCGGACAGCGTCGAGCGCAGCCACAGGCCGTCGATGACGGCGGCGATGGCGATGGCGGCGCGGCGCACCTCGTCCGCCGGCAGCAGCGGGCGCAGGCCGTGGCGCAGATTGGACAGCATGCGCGACTGGTACACCTTCTGCACCCGGCGCAGCCGCTGCGAGTGCAGCACCTGGCCCCAGAACGCCAGCCAGACGCTGCACGAGCGCTGGTCGAATTCCTCCGGCGCCAGATTGGCGTCGATCACCGCCTGCACGCGGGCCCGCGGGCTGCGGGCACTGGCCAGCCGGGCGGCGGTGCCGCGGGCGATGCGCGCGGCGAGAGCCCGCAGCGTCGCTTCCAGCAGCCCGTCCTTGTCGCCGAAATAATGGGCGACCAGACCCGGCGAGACCCCGGCGCGCCGGGCGATCTGCGATAGGGTAGAGGCGTTGAACCCCACCTCTGCCAGCGAATCGATGGTGGCCTCGATAAGCTGGCGGCGGCGCACATCTTCCGGTTCGCGGCGGCGCACATCCTCGATGCGGCCGCGAATCTTCCGAGCTTCGACCGTCGCCATGCTCGCCTCCCCGATCGCGCCGCACCAATTGAACAGCTAAACAATACATCGTCCGCCGCGCTGCGGGAAGAGGCTATGGGTGCCGGCCCGGCCCGCGCCGCAGGGGTCGGGACGGCGGCCGACTCTGCCTCGGAACTGTTCATTTGCGTGGTTTTCTGGCAAAAAATTGCGCGTGACAGGCACGCGGTTTCGGTATTGAATACTCATTCAAAAGAGCCCGCCGGGGCCGGCGTCCGACGCCTCCGAAACCAGATTTTCCGCGCCGGGATTTTCGGGCGGGAGGTTCGGGGCGGGTGGCGCGCATCACCTTCAGGCAAACGGGAACAGCCAAAGATGCACATCAACACCCCACGCGCGACCAGGCTCTCGGCGACGCTCGCCCTCGCTCTGGCCTTCGCCCTGCCCCATTCCGGCGACGTGGCGCACGCCGCCGAGCCCGCCGCCTGCAAGGCGGTGAAGTTCGCCGATGTCGGCTGGACCGACATCACCGCCACCACCGCGCTGACCTCCGGCATATTGGAGGGCCTCGGCTACACCCCGAAGACCCAGGTGCTGTCGGTGCCGGTGACCTACAAGTCGATGCAGACCAAGGACATCGACGTCTTCCTCGGCAATTGGATGCCGACCATGGAAGCCGACCTCAAGCCCTATCGCGACGACAAGTCGGTGGAAGTGCTGGGCGCCAATCTGGAAGGCGCCAAATATACCCTCGCCGTGCCGACCGACCTCTACAATCAGGGCCTGAAGTCGTTCGCCGACATCGCCAAGTTCAAGGACAAGCTCGGCGGCAAGATCTACGGCATCGAGCCGGGCAATGACGGCAACCGTCTGATCCTCGACATGATCAAGGACGACAAGTTCGGCCTGAAGGGCTTCGAGGTGGTCGAATCCAGCGAGCAGGGCATGCTGGCCCAGGTGGAGCGCGCGGCGCGCCGCAAGGAGCCGATCGTGTTCCTCGGCTGGGAGCCCCACCCGATGAATTCCAAGTTCAAGCTGAGCTATCTGGAAGGCGGCGACGACGTGTTCGGCCCGAACTATGGCGGCGCCACCGTCTTCACCAATGTGCGCGCCGGCTACACCACCGAGTGCCCGAATGTCGGCACGCTGGTGAAAAACCTGAAATTCTCGCTGGCCGACGAGAATGTGGTGATGGGCTACATTCTGTTCGACGCCATGGAGCCGGGCAAGGCCGCCGAAAAATGGCTGAAGGCCAACCCCGCCACCTGGACCCCCTGGCTCGCCGGCGTCACCACCTTCGACGGCAAGCCGGGCCTTGAAGCGGTGAAGAAGAGCCTGAAGCTCTGAGC
>JBGGNI010000183.1:0-25696 GCA_041287585.1 Xanthobacteraceae bacterium | reverse complement strand
CAGGAGATGCGCGAGCTCGGCTACCAGTTCATGGCGTATCTGTCGGATTTCCGCATGCTGCAGAACACCGTCGCCCGCGCCTTGCCGGTGTTCCGCTCCGGCAAGCCGGACAGCTTCGCGCCGTGACCCGGCCATGACCGGCGTCATCGACAGCGCATCGCGGCGCGTCACCGTCATCGGTGCAGGCATTATCGGCGTCTGCACCGCGAACTATCTGTTGCGCGAGGGGTTCGAGGTCGAGGTGATCGACCCCGTAGCCCCCGGCTCGGAAGACCAGTGCTCCTTTGGCAATGCCGGCGGCATCTGCCCGGGCTCCTGCATTCCGAACTCCATGCCCGGCATGCTGCGCCAGATTCCGAAATGGCTCGCCGATCCGGAAGGCCCGCTCTATGTGCGGCTCGCCTATCTGCCGCAGGCTCTGCCCTGGCTGCTGCGCTTCCTGGCGAGTGGACGCCGGGCGCGGGTCGAGGAGATCTCGGCGGCGATGCGCGCGCTGCATCGCCTCACCTTCGAATGCTACGAGCCTTTGGTGCGCGAGGCCGGATGCGAGGAGCTGATCCAGCAGCGCGGCCAGCTCTTCGTCTATGAGGACCCGCAGGGACCGGAGAAGAGCGGCTATTCGCTCGGCCTGCGCCGCCGGCATGGCGTCAAGGTCGAGGTGCTCGATCAGGACGAACTGCGCCAGTTGGAGCCGGCGCTGGCGCCGATCTTCAAGCGCGGCGTCTATCTCCCCGAGCAGGGCCAGTGCCCCAACCCTGGACGCCTTGTCGCCCGCCTCGCCGAACTCGCCGCCCGCAACGGCGCCCGGTTCGTCCGGGCACGTGCCCTCGGCTTCGAGTTCGGCGCGGCGGGGCCGACCGCGGTGCGCACGGATGCCGGGACGCGGCCGGTCGGGCAGGTTGTGCTCGCCGCCGGCGCGTGGTCGGGGGAACTCGCGCGCCAGCTCGGTGCGGGCGTGCCGCTTGAGACGGAGCGCGGCTATCACGTCATGGTCAAGGGCGCCGAAACCGGCCTGCGCATCCAGACCATTTCCGCTGAACGGAAATTCGTCGCCTCGCCGATGGAGGAAGGGCTGCGGCTCGCCGGCACGGTGGAGTTCGCCGGCTTGAAAGCCAGGCCCGACATGCGGCGGGCCGACATCCTGCTGCGCCAAGCCCGCCATATGTTCCCCAATCTCAGGGCCGGGGAGGGCACGCCGTGGATGGGACATCGGCCGGGCACGCCGGACAGCATACCGGTGATCGATCGCTCGCGCCGGCACGGCAATGTGATCTTCGCGTTCGGCCATGGCCATCAGGGCCTGATCGGCGGCTCGGTGACCGGCAAGCTGGTCGCCGCACTCGCCGCGCGCCGCACGCCGGAGATCGACCTCTCCCCGTTCCGGGCCGACCGCTTCTGAGAGCCGTGCGCCGGCGAGGGCTCCAATGGCGGCCGCATTCGGGTGCTGTCATGATGTGGAGCGGCATGGGCCGCGCGCCGGGCCTGTCATGATTTCATCCGCCGATCCTACCATCGACATTTTGAGCGCGGGCGCCGTCAAGACTCTGCTGGCCGGACTGGCCGATGCTTTCCAGAGCCGGGGCGGGGGCCGTTCGCAGCTCACCTTCGACACCGCGCCGGCGATCGCGCGGCGGATCGAAGGCGGCGAGCGTCACGATGTGCTTGCCGCGCCGGCTGCCGTGCTGTCCGGCCTGTCGCGATCGGGCTGCTTCGCCGTATCGCGCAGGATCGCCCTTGCCCGTGTCGGCGTCGGGATGGTCGGCCGCGAGGGACAGGACAGCGCCGATATATCGACGCAGGCCGCCCTCGTCACAGCCTTGCTGGAGGCCGAAGCGATCGTCATCAATCGAGCCTCGACCGGGCTGTATATGGAAAAGCTCCTCGGCCGGCTCGGCATTCTGGAGCGCGTCGCGGAAAAGTTGATCCGTCTGCCGACCGGGCGCGCGGTGATGCTGCGGATGGCGGATGCGCCACCGGATTGCATCGGTTTCGCTGCCACCACCGAAATCGAGGTTCACGAGGCATTGGGCGTGCACGTCGCCGCCGTGCTGCCGGAGGCGCTGCAGAACTACACGCACTATGAGGCGGCATCCTGCGCCGCGCAGCCGGCTCTCGCCGCGGCCGACCGCTTCATCGCCTTCATCGCCTCGCCCGACAGCGCCGCGTGTTATGCGGCGAGCGGCCTGGAGCCTCGTTCAATAGCCATCGAACGCTAGTATGTCGAAGCCGGCATTGCGGTCGAGCAGATAGACGAGGCCGCGCTCGTCGACATCGACGTCGTTGCTCTGCGGAGCGATCTGCCCGGCCGGGGGGGCGGGAATGAAGTGGCCGATTTCGCGCGGTGCCTCCGGATCGGCGAGATCGATGGCGCGCAGGCCGCCGGCGAACCAGGTCGCGAAGACCAGGCTGCCGACCTGCTTCTCCTGGAACTGGTGGGCGCCGAAACGCGCGCCGCTCTGCGCGAACGGCGAGGCGGAATCGCCGAGCGCATAGGTGGAGATCGGCTTGAGATGTGCCGGGTCCGCCGCATCCATGATCCACAAGAAGCCGTGCAACTGGCCGGGTACGTGGTCGTGTTCCTCGTCGATCATCAGTGCGAGGTGCCGGCCGCCGATCGGCTCCGGCAGCGGCATCAGCGTGTGGGTCGGCTCGGGGAAGGGCGGATGGTAGTTGTAGCTGCCGAGGGTGGTCGGCTTGGTGATGTCGGAGATATCGATCACATAGCCGCCCGCGTACCAGCAGGCCGCCCACATCTTGTCGCCGACGCGCAGCGCATGATGCAGCCGGTAGCGTTGACCCGGCCAGGTGGGCGTCTCGCCGCCGGCAACATGCTGGCCGGGCATCCACCAGCGTGAGACTTCGCGCGGATGCGTCGGGTCGGCAAGATCGTAGATGACGAGTATGTTTCCGACGAAGCCGGCCATCTCGGTAGAGATATAGGCGTAGCTTTCGTCCATGTCGAAACGATGCACACCGATGCCGCCGGTCTTTACATAGGACAGCAGCTTCGGATTGGCCGGATCGGCGATGTTCCACACGCGGAAGCCGCCATCGGAATAGCTGCGCGCATGCCCCTCGCGCAGATCGGCGAGATCGGTCTCGGCAATGCCGATCGCGGCGGCGAGCTCCGCATCGGTGGGCGGCCGGCCGTGGCTGCGCGCCAGCCTGGCCGCGGCGGCCTCAAGCTGTTCGCCCTTGCGGTAGAAATGCCGGCGGTGACGCTCGACATTGGTGATCATCAAATCGCCCGCCGCGCGCACCTTATGGGTGTGCGAATAGTGGTCCGTGGGCGCAATCCGCGCGACCACGCGCGGATTGGCGGGGTCGCGCACATCGATGATGGACGTGCCGTCCGGCGGCGACATGTGGCCGACATAGGCATGGCCTCTGTGGACGACGACCTGTCCGCCGCCCGGAGTGTCGAGGTGCCCGATGCGGCGAAAATTATGGGCGAATGGGCCGTTTGTCGTTGAGGCGTTCATGCGTTTCCCCTGCTGCGGTCGGGGCCGCCAAGGCGGGCTGCGGCCCCGTGGCGTCATGGCCGGTCAGGCAACCGGCGTGCGCACATCGCCGATTCCATCGACATGGCCATGCATCTCCTCGCCTTTGCCGACCGCGCCGACACCCGATGGCGTGCCGGTCATGATGAGATCGCCCGGGGCCAGTTCGAACAGCGCGGACAGATGCGCGATGATCTCCGGCACCTTCCAGATCAACTGGTTGAGATCGCCGGTCTGCCGGCGTGTCCCGTCGACGTCCAGCCAGATGGCGCCGGCCGCGGGGTGGCCGATCTCGGCGGCGGGAACGATGGCGCTGCAGGGTGCGGAAAGCTCGAAGGCCTTGGAGACCTCCCAGGGGCGGCGCATCTCCTTGGCTTCGTTCTGAAGATCGCGCCGCGTCATATCGATGCCGACGGCGTAGCCGAAGACGTGATCGAGTGCCGTGTCCACCGGGATGTCGGTGCCCCCTTTACCCAAGGCGACCACCAGCTCGATTTCGAAATGCAGATCGGACGTGCGCGGCGGATAGGGAAACGGCTTGCCGCTGTCGAGAACGTTGTTCGGATTCTTCATGAAGAAGAACGGCGGCTCCTTGTCGGGGTCGCCACCCATTTCCACGGCATGGGCGGCATAGTTGCGGCCCACGCAATAGATCCGGCGCACAGGAAAGCGCGCCTGCGTGCCCTTGACGGGCAGGGTTGGAATCGCAGCGGGCACCACAACGTAGTCGGTCATTTCGGCCATGTCCTTGGCGTTGGATTTCGTCAAAGCGTGCGCTTAATGCACCACCAATCGACATTGGGTAGAACTTGGTACCGCCGTCGTCAACGCGGTCCGGGACCAAAACTCGGATATTTCGGCACATCAAGTGCCGCAAGTCGAAATTATGTACATCACCAAATGCAACCAAATCTAAAATGGTTGACATTGGTACGTCCGCATGGGAGCGTTAAAAAAAGAATTCTTCGGGGAAACGCAGATGCCGGGATGCAGGTGCGGCCAACGGGCCGGGCTCATGCTGCCATGCCGGCACCCTTGGCTTGGTGAGTGTCTATGAGCGAACAAAGATTGGCGGCGGGCGCGATTGCGATCGGCCCCGCCGGCCAACGGCGGACATCGCCGCGCTGGGAGTATGTCATTCTCGGCAGCGGCGTCGCCGCGCTTCTTGTTCTGATCGTGCTGCCGCTGGCGTCGCTGCTCAAGAGCAGCTTCATCTCGGCCGCGGGAGTCGGGCTGGCCAACTTCTATGAAGTCCTCACCGAACCGCTCTATTACAACGCCCTGTTGAATTCGCTGCAGCTCGGTTTCTGGGTCGGCGTTCTCAGCGTGCTGGTCGGCGTGCCGTTCGCCTGGGCGGTGAGCCGGACGAACGTGCCCGGCAAGCGCTTCATCCACATGACGGCGATCATTTCCTACCTGTCGCCGGCATTCCTCACCGCCATTGCGTACGTCAACATGTTCAGCCCGAACTCGGGCCTCATCAATGTCTTCCTGCGCGACGTGCTGCACCTGCCGTTCCTCACCTTCAACGTCTTCTCGATGGCGGGTCTGGTCCTGGTGACGACGCTCGGCACCTTTCCTTTCGTCTATCTGCTGGCTTCGAGCGCCTTGCAGTCGGTCGACGCGTCCTATGAGGAAGCCGCGCAGATCCTCGGCTCGGGGCGCATGCGAACGGCGCTCACCATCACCTTGCCCTTGGTGGCGCCCGCAATCGTCGCCGGCACGCTGCTCGCCTTCGTACACGCGATCGCGCTGTTCGGATCGCAGGCGATCATCGGACTTCCGGCACGCATCCCGACCTTGCCGACGCGCATCTACTCTCTGTTCGACTATCCGCCGCAGAACGGCGTCGCCTCGGCGCTGTCGCTGGTGTTCGTCCTGATCACCGTCGCGGCCCTGTACCTGCAGCGCCTGTTCCTGGCGCGGCGTTCCTTCGTGACGCTGGGCGGCAAGGGCTCGCGGCCGCAACTGGTCGATCTCGGCCCGGCGCGCTGGCTGCTGCTCGCCTTCTGCACGCTGGTGTTCCTGATCTCGGTGCTGCTGCCGTTCTCCACGCTGATCGCGGTGTCGTTCTCGAAGACGTGGGGCCTGAACTTCTGGAGCGGGCTGACGCTGGCCAACTACAAATATGTGCTGGTCGACTATGCGATTACGCGCAAGGCGATCGTCAACAGCCTGATCCTGGCGACCGTCGCGGCCACCGTCACCGTCCTGATCGGCGCCATCATCAGCTGGATCGACCTGCGTACTAAGTTTCCCGGCCGGCGTATCCTCGACTACATCGCCCTGGTTCCGCTCGGGCTGCCGGGTATCGTCATGGCGGTCGCGCTGCTGCAATTCTGGCTGTCGACGCCTCTGCCGCTCTACGGCACCATGGCGATCCTGTTGCTGGCCTATGTCGGCCGCTATGTGCCCCTCGGCGTGCGCGCCGCCAGCACCTCGCTCCGGCAGATCGATTCGTCGCTGGAAGAGAGCGCCCGCATCCTCGGCGCACCATGGGTCACGACCGCCCGCGAAATCACCCTGCCGCTCATGCGGCCGGGTCTGTTCGCCGGGTGGCTGCTGGTGTTCGTGCCGGTGATCCAGGAACTGAGCGCATCGATCCTGCTGTTCAGCTCCGACACCATCACCCTGGCCGTCGCCGTCTATAATCTGTTCGAAAGCGGCTACACCGAACCGGTCGCCGCGCTCGCCGTCGTCAACATGGCGATCATCGGCGCCGCGATCTGGCTGGCCACCAAGCTCGGCGGTGGACGCCTCGGCAAGGCAAGCATCCAAAGTCCAAAGATAGGAGCGGCGTGATGGCCGGCATTTCAATCCGTGGCTTGGCTAAGAACTACGCCGGCAAGGCCGACATGGCGGCACTGTCCAATCTCGATCTCGAGATCGGCGACAGCCAGTTCGTCACGCTGCTCGGCCCTTCAGGTTGCGGCAAGACCACGACATTGCGCCTCATCGCGGGCTATCTCGTCCCCGATGCCGGCACCATCCACGTCAACGGCAAGCTGCTGTCCTCCAAGACTACGGTGGTGACGCCGGAGAACCGCGGCATGGGCATGGTGTTCCAGAACTACGCCGTCTGGCCGCACAAGACCGTCTTCGAAAACGTCGCTTTCGGCCTGAAGCTGCGCAAGATCGCGGCCGCGCAACTGAAGGACCAGGTCGAGCGCATGCTCTCGCTGGTCAATCTGTCCGGTCTTGAAGGGCGCTTTCCGAACGAGCTGTCCGGCGGACAGCAGCAGCGCGTCGCGCTGGCGCGCAGCCTCGTGGTGGAGCCGGACATCCTGCTGCTCGACGAACCGCTGTCGAACCTCGATGCCAAGCTGCGCGAGCGCATGCGCGCCGAGCTGAAGCAGCTTCAGCGCCGCACGGGGATCACCTTCATCTATGTGACGCACGACCAGGCCGAAGCGCTCGCGCTGTCCGACCAGGTCGCGGTCATGCACGGTGGCAAGCTCCAGCAATTCGGCACGCCGCTCGAAGTCTACGCCAAACCGAGCAACCGCACGGTTGCCGACTTCATGGGGCTGGTGAACATCATTCCGGCCGAGGTGCTGGACCGTACCCATGTGCGCATCGGCCCCGACGCCGTACTGGCGATGGACGTGCCGGAGTGGGCGGCGACCGGCGCCGCCGCCGACCTCGCCGTGCGTCCGGAAAATGTGCATCTGGCGATCCTCGGTGCCGAACCCGGCGGGGAACTGACGGGAACCGTCACCGACCGCACCTTCCTGGGCAACATCGTCGAATACCTCGTCAGGCTGCCGAGCGGGCGCGAGGTGCGGGCGCAGGCACATCCGCTCGTGCTGGCCGAACCGGGCGCGGCGCTGAAAGTGCGGATCGACCCCACCCAATGCATGCTTTTCCCTCGGGAGGCGGCCCGGCCGCTGGCGCACGCCGCCTGAAGGCGCAAGCTCGACCCAATAAAAAGCCGATGGATCGGCGCAAACGGGAGGAATGCAATGTTCGAACGGAAGTGCCTCACGCGGATGGCGGCGCCGGCTTTGGCGAGCGCGATTCTGACAGCCTCGCTCGCCCTCGCCCCGCTCGCCCATGCCCAAAGCGGCATCGACGAAGCCAAGGCGAAGCAGGAGGGTACCGTTACCTGGTACACCTCCACCCCGATCGCGCTTGCGCAGAAGACCGCCGATCTGTTCACCCAGAAGACCGGCATCAAGGTCGACCTGTTCCGCTCCGGCGGCTCGCAGATCATGCGGCGCTTCCAGCAGGAGGCGGCTTCCGGCCGGGTGGCGGCAGACCTGCTCACCGCCTCCGACCAGGCGGAAATCACCGCATTGGCCAAGACCGGCGCCTTCGAGGCGTTCAAACCGGAGAATTTCGACAAGGTGCCGGCGATGGCGAAGGATCCGAACGGCGCCTATACCGCCCAGCGCCTGAACATGGTGACCGTCTATTATCGCTCCGACAAGGTGGCGCCGCAGGACGTGCCCAAGACGCTGGCCGAACTCACCGACCCGAAATACAAGGATCAGCTGGTGATGGCCGATCCCTCGTTCTCCGCCATGCAACTGGCGGTGACCGGTACGATCGCCAAGAATCTCGGCTGGGACTATTACGAGAAGCTGGCGAAGAACGGCGTGATGATCGTGCAGGGCGGCCAGCAGGTGTCCGACATGGTCAAGCGCGGGGAGCGCCTCATCGCTGTCGCCGCAAGCAACTCCTATGCTGCCGACGCCAAGATCGCCGGCTTCCCGATCGAAGCGGTGTATCCGAAGGACGGTACCTTCATCGTTCCGGCGCCCACCGCCATCATCAAGGGCGGCCCGCATCCGAACGCGGCAAAGCTGTTCATGAACTTCCTGTTCAGCGACGAAGCCCAGAAGATGTTTCCGGCCGGCGGCGGCTATTCCGCGCGCGACGATATCGCGGCGCCCGCCGGTAGCCCTGCCATCGAGAGCCTGACCATCACGCCGATCGACCTCGACTATATCGACAACGAGGGTCCGGCGATCAAACGCCAGTTCACCAAAATTTTCCAATAGTCGGTGCGAGGGTGCAGGCGGCCCCGGCGATATCGTAATCGCCGGGGCCGCCGCCCTGACGAGCGCGTCCGCTCACCAGCGCGGCCGGTGCGAAGACCAGTCCGGCCAGTATTTCCGTAGCTCGGCGGCATCGTCGCGGGCACGCAGGCCGCAGCGCAGCCAGTTTCCATGCAGCCGGGCGAGCGCCTCGCGGTCGAGCGAAATGCCGAGCCCCGGCCGGTCCGACACGCGCACGCAGCCATCGATGAAGCCGATGGTGCCGCCCGCGACCACCTCGTCCTCCTCCCACGGATAATGCGTGTCGCAGGCGTAGGTGAGGTTCGGCGTCGCGGCGGCCAGATGGGACATCGCCATCAGGCTGATGCCCAGATGGCTGTTGGAGTGCATCGACAGGCCGATGCCCCAGGTCCGGCAGATCGCTGCGAGTTCGCAGGTGGCGCGCAGCCCGCCCCAGAAATGGTGGTCGGCGAGGATCACCCGCACCGCACCCTTGGCGATGGTCTCCGGCACATGCTCGAAGGCAACGGTGCACATGTTGGTGGCGAGCGGCAAGGAGGTCCGCGCCTGGATCGCCGCCATACCGTCGATGGTCATGGTCGGGTCTTCGAGATACTCCAGCAGTGGCTCGAAGTGCGGCAGCAAAGCGAGCGTCGTTTCTACCGTCCAGGCACCGTTCGGATCGATCCGCAGCGGCGCATCGGGGAAGGCGGCGCGCAGCGCCTTCAGCGTCTCCAGTTCCATTGCCGGCTCGAACACGCCCGCTTTGAGCTTAAGCGAGCGAAAGCCGTGGCGGCGGACCATTTCGCGGGTCTCGCGCACCATCGCCTCCGGCGTCTCGACCCGTCCCCACGGATCGCTCCAGCCGTCCGCCACGTCTTCGTGCCGCGCGAATTTGTAGAAGAGATAGGCGCTGAACGGGATGTCATGGCGGCACGCGCCGCCCAGCAGATCGTACACCGGCCGGCCGACCACATGGCCGATGGCGTCGAACGCCGCCACCTCAATGGCGCCGAAGATGCGGGGCAGCAGCGTGACGCGCGCGGTGCGCGGCGAAATGTCGGCGGTCGGCGGAGCGATCCGGTCCAGCGTCGCGCGGATGCGCGCGCGCATGGCGTTGAGGTCGAACAGGTCGGCGCCGGTCAGGTCCTCGCCGCAGGCGCGCAGCAGCCCGACGGTGATCTCGTCGCCATAGGTTTCCGACAGGCCGATGGTGCCGTCACCGAGCGTCAGTTCGATGACGCTGCGGATGGCGTAGGGCTCGTGCAGCCCGGCCGCGTTCAGCAACGGGGCATCGCGAAAGGCGATCGGCGTGACGGTCAGGGCAGCGATGTTTGGCACGGCATGGTTCCGGGAATGGAGGGCTAGTCCGAAAGGCGGGCGTCCAGCACGTCGCGCAGGCCGTCGCCGAGGAAGTTGAGGGCGAGGCAGGCGCAAAAGATGGTCAGGCCCGGGAACAGGCTCAGCCACCAGGCGTCCCAATACTGCATCGCCGTCGACAGCATCTGGCCCCAACTCGGGGTCGGCGGCTCGGCCCCGAGGCCGAGGAAGGCGAGCGAGGATTCGGTGATGAGGGCGGAGGAGGAGCGCAGCGAGGCATAGACGATGACGTTGCCGACCACGCCGGGCCAGACGTGCCCGAGCATGATGCGCGGGTCGCTGGCGCCGATCGAGCGCGCCGCCTGCACATAATCGAGCTGGCGCACGCTCAGCACCTGGCCGCGCACCAGCCGGGCGAAGCCGGGGATGTTGATGACGGCGATGGCGATCATCGCATTGACGAGGTTCGGCCCCAGCACGGCGATGATGCCGAGCGCCAGCACCAGCAGCGGAAAGGCGAGCAGCCCGTCCATGATCCGCATGATCACGGCATCGACCCAGCCGCCATAGAAGCCGGAGACCAGCCCGATGGCGCTGCCGATGAGGAAAGCGGAGCCGATGGCGCCGCAGACAATGCCGAGCGAGACGCGCCCGCCGAACAGCAGGCGGGAGAGCACGTCGCGGCCGACATCGTCGGTGCCGAGCCAGAACCTCGCGTCCGGCGGCACCAATATGGCGTCGAAATCGACCTCGTCGGGCCCATACGGGGCGATCAGCGGCGCGAATACGGCGAGCAGCACCATGCTGGCCAGTACGACGAGGCCGATGCAGCCGAGCCGGTGGCGCAGCAGCCGGCGCAGCCGCTTGGCCAGAAGGCTCGCCGGCGGTGCGGCGGCTGCGACCGGGAGGGTGCCGGCGGAACGGGCGGTTTGCATGGCGCGCGCCTAGAGTTTGATGCGGCGGTCGAGCAGGACGTAAGCGAGATCGGTGAACAGGTTGACCGCCAGCACGCCGATGACGATGACCAGGATGGCGGCCTGCACCGGCGCGATGTCGCGCTCGAAGATGCCCTCCACCAGCATGCGGCCGAGGCCCGGAAGCGAGAAGATGGTCTCCGTCACCACCGCGCCGCTGACCAGCGCGCCGGTCTGCAGGCCGACCACGGTGACCACCGGTATCAGCGCATTGCGCAAGGCATGGCGCAGCACCACCCGTCCTTCGCCGGCGCCCTTGGCGCGGGCGGTGCGGATATAATCCTGGCTCAGCACCTGAAGCATGGCGGTGCGGGTCTGGCGCATCACCAGCGCTGCCATGGTGGTGCCGATGGTGATGGTCGGCATGATCATCAGCTTCATGTTGAGCCACAGATCGGTGCCGGGCGGGACGTAGCCCGAGGGCGGCAGCCAGCCGAGGTGCAGCGTGAACAGGCCGATCAGCAGCATCCCCATCCAGAAGAACGGCATGGCGACGCCGCCCATGCTGAGGAACGACACCACAAGATCGACCATGCTGTTGCGCTTGAGCGCGGCGACGATGCCGGCCGGCACGCCGATGAGCAAAGACAGCGCGATCGCCATCACGGTGAGCTGGAGCGTGACCGGAATGCGGGTGCGCAGCATGTCGCCGACCGGCTCATGGGTGCGCAGCGAGGTGCCGAGGTCGCCGGCAAGGGTGTTGGTGACCCAGCGGGCGTATTGAACCGGCAGAGGCTGGTCGAGCCCGAGCTTTTCGCGCAGCGCCGCGCGCTCCGCGGCGCCGGCCTGCTCGCCGAGAATGGCGAAGGTGGGATCGCCAGGCAGAAGCTGCATCATCGAGAAGATGAGGAAGGTCACCAGCGCCAGCAGCGGAACGAGCTGAAGCAAGCGGCTGGCGATGAAGCGAACAAGGCGCATGAGGCTATTTCCGTACTGGCCGCACCTTCGCGGTCAGCCGCGCGAACTCCTCGGGCGTGACCTTGAAGTGGAGGCTCATGCGGGCGCGAGCCGCCGCCGGGTCGCGCTCGCGGATCGCGTCATAGACGACGCGGTGATCCTGAATCTTCAGGTGAAAAACGTCCCGCGTCCGACCGACCTTCAAAATCCGCTGCGTTTCGAGAACCTGGGCCTTCAGCGCCTCGAACACGCACAGCAGCAGCCGGTTTTCCGAGGCGCGGGCGATGGTGAGGTGGAACCGCCAGTCGAAATCCATGTAGATTGCCCGGCCGATGTTGTCGGCCATGCCGTCCAGGCACAGGCTCAATTCGTCGAGATGCGCCTGCGTGCGCCGCTCGGCGGCAAGGCCGGCGGCCTCGCACTCGATGGCGCGGCGCAATTCCCGAAGATCGCGATAGCCCTGGTCGTGCACCGCGCCGACCTGGAACAGGAAAGCGAGCGGCTCGCTGGTCAGCCCGCGCACCGAGGACGGCCGCCCCTGATGGGTCTCCAGCACCTTGAGCGCATTGAGCTCGCGCATCGCCTCGCGGATCACCTGCTTGCTGACCTTGAAGCGGCGGGCAAGCTCGCCTTCCGAAGGCAGCGGGTCGCCGGGCGCTAGCGTGCCGTCGAGGATCTTACCCGTCAGATGCGCGCGCACCATGTCCGGCAGCTTCACCCGATGCAGTTCCATGTCGCCGATTTCGGCCATGCGTTCGCTCTCCTGTCCCGCCCTTGTAGAAACCATCTTGATCGCATGTCAAGTTATCCGATATGTTGGTTACATAATAAGAGCAGGAGGAAGCTCATGAAGGCGACAAGAAGGCAGTTTCTGGCCACCGTCGGCACGCTGGCGGCGATGGGATGGGCCGATCGGTCCAGCGCGCAGGTGGCCGGCGACACGCTTACCGTGGCGGTGGATCTGGAGCCGTCTAGCCTCGATCCGATCTTCGGTGCCGCCCCCGCTGCGGACCGCCGTTTCTTCAATATGTTCGCGGAAAACCTGATCCGCCAGCAACCCGACGGCAGCTTCGCGCCGTTGCTGGCGGAAAGCTGGGCCTATGCGGCCGACGGCAAATCGATCGATTTCAAGCTGCGCCCCGGCGTCAAGTTCCA
The DNA here is from genome assembly GCA_041287585.1 of Xanthobacteraceae bacterium. Lineage (GTDB taxonomy): Bacteria > Pseudomonadota > Alphaproteobacteria > Rhizobiales > Xanthobacteraceae > Ancylobacter. The sequence continues at coordinate 12,850 of JBGGNI010000183.1, read as the reverse complement.
GGACGGAACGCCGTTCGACGCCGCAGCGGTGAAGTTCAATCTGGAACGGGCGGCAAGCCCGGAGGTCGCGTCGCGTGCCCGGCAGTTCCTGTCCGATTTCGATTCCGTGGAGGTGGTCGACCCGATGACTGCCCGCGTGAAGCTGAAGCGCCCCTCCGGCGCCATGATGGCGATCCTCGCCATCGAGCCCGGCTCGATGATGTCGCCGACCGCGGTCAAGGCGCAGGGCGAAGGCTTTCACCGCGCGCCGGTCGGCACCGGCCCGTTCAAGGTGGTGTCCTGGAGTGGCGGCCGCATCGAGGGGGAACGCTTCGCCGGCTATTGGCAGCGCGGCGCGGACGGCAAGCCGCTGCCCTATCTCAACCGCGTGGTTGCGCGCGTCATCCCCAACACCACGGTCAAGCTGGTGGAACTGCGCAGCGGCAATATCCAGCTTTGCGACACCATACAGCCGAAGGATTTCGAGCAGGTCGAAGCCGATCCGAACCTGAAATTGCTGAACTCAAATCTCGGCGTGGTGCAGTATCTGATCTTCAACAATGCCAAGGCGCCGTTCGACAACATCAAGCTGCGCCGGGCCATCGCGCACGGCATCGACGCGGGCGGCCTGGAGAAGGCGGTATCGCGCGGGCAGGGCGTGCTGGTCGGCGGCATCGAGCCGCCGTCCTCTTGGGCGTTCGCCAAGAATCTGAAGGCCTATCAGCGCGACATCGAGCTGGCCCGCAGCCTCTATAAGGAGAGCGGCCACAGCGGCCCGGTTACCTTGAGCATCATCCAGCGCGACCCGGATGCGCAGATCGCGCAGCTCATCCAGGCCATGCTCAAGCAGGTCGGCATCGAGCTGCGCATCGAGACGATGGAGCGCCAGGCCTGGCTCGACAAAGTATTGGGCGGGCGGGCCGACATCGCGCTGTCGCGCGCAACCATGCCACGCTCCGATCCCGATCTCGCCTTCAGCACCTTCTATGCGCGCAACGCCAACCAGAACTTCGCCCGGATCGACGACCCGAAGCTGTTCGACCTTGTCGACGCCGCCCGCTCGGAGACCAGTCAGGATGCGCGCGCACGCCTGTACATCGAAGCGCAGCAGCGTATCCATGAGAACTACTACAATTCATTTCTGTTTTGGCGCCCGAGCAGCGAGGGCGCACGCAAGGAGGTGCAGGGCCTGGAGCGGGAATTCTCCGGACCCTGGATCTATACCTCGGTCTCCCTGAAGTCCTGATCGGATCAGCGCCGATGCTTGCAACCTATCCGGGGCGCCCGCTCGACACGGATGCCTCCTCGACGCCCGAGCCGCCGGCGCTGGACATTGTCGGGATGAGCGTCGCCTTCGCCCAGGGCGGCACGCGCTTCCTTGCGGTGGAAAACGTCTCACTGCGGGTCGAGCGCGGTCGCACTCTGGCGCTGGTCGGCGAATCCGGCTGCGGCAAGTCGGTGACCAGCCTCGCAGTCATGGGGCTGCTGCCACGGCCGTCTGCCAGCGTGGCCACGGGCGAGATCCTGTTCCGCCGGCGCGACGGCAGCGTGCGCGACGTCGCCACGCTCGACGCCGGAACCATGCGGCATCTGCGCGGCGACGAGATGGCGATGATCTTCCAGGAGCCGATGACCAGCCTCAACCCGCTCCAGACGGTCGGCGACCAGGTGGTCGAGGCGCTGCGGCTGCACCGCTCCGTCTCGCGCCGGCAGGCGCGCGAGCAGGTCGCCGCCATGTTCGCGCGGGTCGGCATACCGGAACCGCGCGAGCGGCTGGGCATCTATCCGCACGAAATGTCCGGCGGCATGCGCCAGCGCGTGATGATCGCAATGGCGCTGATCTGCAGCCCGACTTTGCTGATCGCCGACGAGCCGACCACCGCGCTCGACGTCACCATTCAGGCGCAGATCCTGGAAGAGATGCGCGAACTGCAGCAGAGCCTTGGCATGGCGATGCTGTTCATCACCCATGACCTCGGCGTGGTCGCCGAAATCGCCGATCGCGTCGCCGTCATGTATGCCGGCGAGATCGTGGAGGAGGCAAGCGTCGAAGACCTGCTCATCGCGCCGCTGCATCCCTATACGCGCGGCCTGATGGCCTCGCTGCCGCGCGCGGACGAGGACGGCGCGCAGCGCCTGAACGCCATTCCCGGTATCGTCCCGGACCCGCGCTCGCGCCCGGCTGCCTGCCGCTTCCACCCGCGCTGCGGCTTTGCCGAGCCCGGCCGCTGCGATGCCGTCCATCCGCCGCTGGAGACCGTGGGAAACCGCACCGTGCGCTGCCTGCGCTGGCGCGAACTGCCGGAGGCAAGCCATGCTTGACGCCATGCTTGACGTGACGTCCGAGGCCGCGCCGCTCATCGAGGTTCGCGGCCTCACCAAGGTGTTCAGCGGCAGCGGCGCCCTGTTCGGCCGGCAGAGCCGAGGCGTCCATGCGCTAAGCGATGTCTCGTTCGACGTCAGGGCCGGCGAGGTGCTGGCGATGGTCGGCGAATCCGGTTCAGGCAAGACCACGGTCGGGCGCTTGCTGCTGCGCCTGGTCGAGCCGTCCGGCGGCGCCATCCGGTTCGACGGGCAGGACCTGCTCGCTTTGTCAAAGCGCGACCTGCGGGCCTTTCGGCGCCGGATGCAGATCGTGTTTCAGGACCCGTTCTCTTCGCTCAACCCCTATGCGACGGTGGGTGCCTGTCTCAGCGAGGTGCTCACCATCAATGCGCCCGAACTGTCCGCCGACGATCGTCGCCGGCGGGTCGAGGAATTGCTGAGCCTCGTCGGCCTGCTGCCGGTGCACGCGAGCCGCTTTCCGCACGAATTCTCCGGCGGCCAGCGCCAGCGCATCGCCATCGCCCGCGCGCTGGCTGCCCGGCCGGAGTTCATCATCGCCGATGAGCCGGTCTCCGCGCTCGACGTCTCGATCCAGGCGCAGATCATCAATCTGCTGCAGGACCTGCAGGCCGAATTCAAGCTCACCATGCTGTTCATCTCGCACGACCTTGCGGTGGTGCGCCATGTCGCCAACCGCGTCGCGGTGCTCTATCTCGGCCGGATCGTCGAGATCGCGCCGACCCGCGCTCTGTTCGCCCGGCCGCTGCATCCCTATAGCGCGGCCCTGCTGGCGGCAGCGCCGAAGCCGGTTCCGGGCGCCCGCCGCGGGCGGGAGGCATTGCTGCGCGGCGACATGCCCAGCCCGATGGCGCCGCCGCAGGGATGCGCCTTCCACACCCGCTGTCCGTTCAAGCTCCCGGTCTGCCTCGCCGAACGCCCGCCGCTGCTTGAGGTGCAGCCCGGCCACAGCCGCGCCTGCCATCGCGGCGATATTCTGTAGTCGGGCGCAGAAGCACTTGGCCAAAGCGCACAGCGGTACCTCGTCAGGTGGCGCATGGCGACGGATTCCAAGCCGACACTGTGCATGTGCTCTCAAGTCAAAGGATTTGCTTTGACGGCACTGTATTGTCCTGCGCACGCAGGGCATCGGCCGAGCGGCGAACCACGTCCGATATCTGCATGAGTTGTTTCGCCAGTGGGTTGGTCTTGCGCCAGACCATTCCAATGGTTCGGGATGGTTCAGGCTCCCGGAAGCGCACGACGGAGACGCAGGCCGAGCGGGTCTCGACCGACACCGCCATTTCCGGGATCAGCGTGATGCCGATGCCGGCATCGACCATCTGCACCAGCGTCGATAGGGAACTTGCATCGAGAACGTCACGCGATGGCGAGGCGCGCATGTCGACCTTGCAGTAGGACAGCGCCTGGTCGCGAAAGCAGTGTCCCTCCTCCAGCAGGAGCAGCCGCATTTCGCGAAGCGCTTCGGGACCAGGCACCGGCTTTCCCTCATCGTCGCCTGGCCGAACCAGCACGAAGCTTTCCGTTAGCAGGGGTATGGTGCTGAAGGCGGGTTCGGACACCGGTAAGGCGACGATGGCTGCGTCCAGCCGCCCGTCCTCCAGTTCCTGAATGAGCCGCGGCGTCTGCGTCTCCCGCACGTGAATGTCGAGCCCCTTGTACAGGCGGCTCAGATTGCCCAGCAGCGTCGGCAGCAGATAGGGCGCGACGGTTGGAATGACGCCGATGCGCAGCCGCCCCGCCAGCCCATCCGTCGAGGCTCGCGCAAGATCCTCCAGTTCGTCGATCGACCGCAGAATATCGCGAACGCGCAGGGCGAATTCCGCGCCAAATCCGCTTAGGCGGACCTGGCGCGAACTGCGCTCGAACAGTTCGACGCCGACCTCCGCTTCCAACTCCTTGATCTGCATCGACAAGGCCGGCTGGGAAATGCCGCACGCCTCGGCCGCGCGCCGGAAATGCCCATGGCGCGCCAAGGCCTCGAAATAGCGGAACTGCTTGAGGGTCAGGTTTTTCATAAGATAATCTTATCGATCTAATCAGAAAATCCGAATTAATCTAATTAAGGAAACTTGATATGAGCCTGCACGGACGAGCGCAACGAATCTTGATCGGAGAACAGCATGAGCGAAACGACGGACGGCAGCACCGGAAAATGCCCGGTCGCTCACGGCCCCAGCGTCGCCAGCGGCACCCAGAACCGCGACTGGTGGCCCAACCAGCTCCGCATCGACCTGTTGAGCCAGCACTCCTCCAAGTCCGATCCGCTGGATCCCGCGTTCGATTATCGCAAGGAATTCCTCAAGCTCGACTATGAGGCGCTGAAGAACGACCTGCGCCAGCTGATGACCGACTCGCAGGACTGGTGGCCGGCCGATTTCGGCCATTATGGTCCCCTGTTCATCCGCATGGCCTGGCACAGCGCCGGCACCTATCGCCTGGAGGACGGTCGCGGCGGCGGCGGTCGCGGGCAGCAGCGCTTTGCCCCGCTCAACAGCTGGCCGGACAATGTCAGCCTCGACAAGGCGCGCCGCCTGTTGTGGCCGATCAAGCAGAAATACGGCCAGAAGATCTCCTGGGCCGACCTCATGATCCTCACCGGCAATGTCGCGCTGGAAACCATGGGTTTCCGCACCTTCGGTTTCGCCGCCGGCCGGCCCGACACCTGGGAGCCCGACCAGGACGTGTATTGGGGCCGTGAGACCACCTGGCTCGGTGGCGACCTGCGCTATGCCCGGGGCTCGCACGGCGTGGAAAAGCCGGCCGATGAGGGCGTCCTCGTCTCCGACGACAATGCCGAGGCCCCGGTCCATTCCCGCAATCTCGAAAAGCCCCTTGCCGCCGTGCAAATGGGCCTGATCTACGTCAATCCCGAAGGTCCGGATGGCAACCCCGACCCGCTGCTCGCCGCGTTCGACATTCGCGACACCTTCGCCCGTATGGCTATGGATGACGAGGAGACCGTCGCGCTGATCGCCGGCGGCCACACCTTCGGCAAGACGCACGGCGCCGCCCCGTCCGACAATGTCGGCCCCGACCCGGAAGCCGACGAGCTGGAAGCGCAGGGCCTCGGCTGGCATAACCGCTTCGGCACCGGCAAGGGCGGCGACACCATCACCAGCGGTCTCGAGGTCACCTGGACGCAGACCCCGGCACAGTGGAGCAACTTCTTCTTCGAGAACCTGTTCAAGTTCGAATGGGTGCTGGAGAAGTCCCCTGCCGGCGCGAACCAGTGGGTCGCCAAGGACGCCGGCGAGGTGATCCCGGATGCCCACGATCCGTCGAAGAAGCGCCGCCCCACCATGTTGACGACCGACCTGGCGCTGCGCGTCGACCCGGCCTACGAGAAGATCTCGCGCCGGTTCCTGCAGAACCCGCAGGCTTTCGCCGAGGCCTTCGCGCGCGCCTGGTTCAAGCTGACGCATCGCGATCTCGGACCCCGCGCACGCTATCTCGGCCCGGAAGTGCCGAGGGAAGAGCTGGTCTGGCAGGACAACGTGCCGGCGGTCGACCATGCGCTGGTCGACGCGGCGGACGTTGCCACCCTCAAGGCCAACGTGCTGGAAGCCGGCCTGTCGGTTTCCGAACTTGTCGGCACCGCCTGGGCGTCGGCCTCCACCTTCCGCGGCGGCGACAAGCGTGGCGGCGCCAATGGCGCGCGCGTGCGTCTCAGCCCGCAGAAGGACTGGGCGGTCAACCAGCCGCTGCAACTCGCCAAGGTTCTGCAGGTGCTGGAGGGCATCCAGTTCGCGTTCAACCGTGGCGCTGGCGGAGCCAAGAAGGTCTCACTGGCCGATCTGATCGTGATCGCCGGCAATGCCGGCGTCGAGCAGGCGGCGAAGGCGGCCGGCCATGACGTCACCGTGCCGTTCACGCCGGGCCGCACCGACGCCTCCCAGGCCCAGACCGACGTCCACGCCTTCGCGGTGATGGAGCCGGTGGCGGACGGCTTCCGCAACTATCAGAAGGCTTCGCTCCGGGTTCCGGCCGAGGTGGCGCTGATCGACAAGGCGCAGCTGCTGACCCTGACCGCGCCTGAGCTGACCGTGCTGATCGGCGGCCTGCGCGCGATCAACATCAATGTCGACGGCTCCACCCATGGCGTCCTGACCGACAAGCCGGGCACGCTGACGAACGACTTCTTCGTCAACCTGCTCGACATGGGCACGCAGTGGAAGGCGGTCGGCCAAGATAAGAGCGTGTATGAGGGCCACGACCGCAAGACTGGTGCGGTCAAGTGGACGGGTACACGTGCCGACCTCGTTTTCGGCTCGAACTCCATCCTGCGCGCCCTGGCGGAGGTTTATGCGAGCTCCGATGCGACGACAAAGTTCGTGAACGACTTCGTGGCTGTCTGGACCAAGCTGACAAACCTCGATCGCTTCGATCTGGCCTGATTGTGCCGGGCACCCCAACCGCTGCCGGCGACGGGCCGCGGTTGGGGAGTGCCACGGGGATGGCAAGTACGGCAGCTGTGGCGCGACACCGTCAGGCCAGCATTCTCGTATCGCCGCAGACCGAAAGCGACTGCCCGGAAATGTGGCGCCCCCGCTCCGAGGCAAGAAAAAGGATCTGGTCGGCGATGGCCTGCGCCGGCACATAGGATTTGATCGAGGTGTACTGAAACGCCTGCGCCTCCACTTCGGCGAAGGATACCCCCTTCTGCTGCGCCTTGGCTTCGAGCACGCGGCGCTGTCGGTCCCCGGCGACAAGGCCGGGCATGATGGCATTGACCCGGACGCCGTAGTCGCCGAGCTCGATGGCGAGCGACTTGGTCAGCCCGACCACCCCCCATTTGGCCGCGGCATACGGCGTGCGCAGGCCAAAACCGAGCCGGCCGGCCACCGAGGAGAGATTGGCGATCGAGGCGTTTGTACTCTCGCGTAGCGCCGCCACCGATTTGGAAACCGCGAGAAACTGGCTGGTCAGCACGATGTCGAGGGTGCGTCGCCAATCGGCTATGTCGAGGGTTTCCACCCGGCCGGTTGGGCCGGCAATGCCCGCATTGTTGACCAGGCAGTCGAGGCCGCCAAGCCGGCCGATGGCACGTTCGATGAAGGCACCGAACGCCTGCTCGTCGGCGACGTCGACCTTCTCGCCATAAACGCCGACGGGAAGCGCGGCAAGGGCATCAGCATCGATATCGCAGGTTACGATTTCCGCGCCCTCCGCCAGAAAACCATCGATGATCGCCCGCCCGATGCCGGCGGCGCCCGCCGTTACGATGACCTTGGTGCCCGTCAATCCGAGATGCATGGTATCCTCCCTGCGTGATATTGGCCGTGCCATTCCGCTCCCTCGTCGCGGAAGGAGCGGCCGGTCGCGGCGAACGCTTCTTGCCGTCCTCGGACGGACGGGCGCGCGAGAGCGGTCGCGCCACCGAACCGGCGGCAGCGCCATCCCTCGCGAACCCGGCTGTCAGTTGACGATGGTCGCCTCGGTGGCGGCACGCAGCTCGGTCTCGCTTACGCCATCGGCGCATTCGACGATCTTCAGCCCGCCGGGCACCACGTCGAGCACGCCGAGATTGGTGATGATGCGATTGACGACGCTGCGGCCGGTCAGCGGCAGGGTGCAGGCCTTCAGCACCTTGGATTCGCCGGCCTTGTTGGTGTGGTCCATCACCACCACCACATGGCGCACGCCCGCCACCAGATCCATCGCCCCGCCCATGCCCTTCACCAGCTTGCCGGGGATCATCCAGTTCGCCAGGTCGCCGGCCTCCGATACCTCCATGGCGCCGAGAATGGCCATGGCGATCTTGCCGCCGCGAATCATGCCGAATGACGTGGCACTGTCAAAATAGGCGGTTTGCGGCAGCTCGGTGATGGTCTGCTTGCCGGCATTGATCAGGTCGGGGTCCTCCTCGCCCTCCAGCGGGAACGGCCCCATGCCCAGCATGCCGTTTTCCGATTGAAGCGTGACCTCGATGCCGGGAGGAATGTGGTTCGACACCAGCGTCGGAATGCCGATGCCGAGATTCACATACCAGCCGTCCTGCAATTCCCGCGCGGCGCGCGCGGCCATCTGGTTCCGGTCCCATGCCATGGCTCAAGCCTCCCGCGCGCGCGTGACGGTGCGCTGTTCGATGCGTTTCTCGTGTTGGCCCTGCAGAAGGCGGTGGACGTAGATTCCCGGCAGGTGGATGTGATCGGGATCGAGGCTGCCAAGCGGCACGATCTCCTCAACCTCGGCGACGCAAATCTTGCCGCACATGGCGGCGGGCGGATTGAAGTTGCGGGCCGCCTTGCGGAAGACGAGGTTGCCGGACGGATCGGCCTTCCACGCCTTGACGATCGAAAGATCGGCCACGATGCCACGCTCCAGAATATAGATCTCGCCGTTGAATTCCTTGTGCTCCTTCCCCTCCGCGATCACCGTGCCGACGCCGGTGCGGGTGTAGAAGCCGGGAATGCCGGAACCACCGGCGCGCATGCGCTCGGCAAGGGTGCCTTGCGGATTGAACTCCAGTTCGAGCTCCCCGGAAAGATACTGGCGCATGAATTCGGCATTTTCCCCGACATAGGAAGAAAGCATCTTCTTTACCTGCCGGGTACCAAGAAGGATGCCAAGGCCGAAATCGTCCACACCGGCATTGTTGGAGGCGATGGTGAGGTTCTTCGTGCCGGCATCGCGAATGGCGGCGATGAGCAGTTCCGGAATGCCGCAAAGTCCAAAGCCGCCGGATGCGATCATCATATCGTCGAACAGCACGCCCTCCAGTGCGGCGGCGGCGCTGTCGTAAACCTTCTGCATGGAGAGCTCCGATTTAGAATGTACCTGATCCCGGCATCAGGAATGCCGTTACGCACCGATAGTCAACTTCAGCCCGCAAATCGCGGTTCGGGCAAGCCCTTCACGCCGAGGCCGTAGACGGCGAACAGGCCGCCGGCATGCGCCTCGCGCTGCGGCACGCCCTTGATCGGGCGCCCCATCGAGGAGACGTAGAGAATGTCGAGATCCTTGCCGCCGAACATCACCGAGGTGAGGTTGCGAACCGGAAATTCAATCTCGCGATCGATGCTCCCGTCCGGGGCATAACGGATAATGCGCCCGCCGAAGACATGGGCGTTCCAGATATAGCCTTCGGCATCCACGGTGGAACCGTCGAAGGTGCCCGGATACTGCCGATTCGAGGCCAACTGGCGGCGGTTGGAGAGGCCGCCGGTCGCGATGTCGTAATCATAGGCGAACATCACATCGTCGTAGGAATCGCAAAAATAGAAGGTGCGATCGTCCGGGCTCCAGCACGGGCCGTTGGAGCATTTGATGCCACTTTCGACCCTGGTGATGGAGAGGTCGGGATCGAGGCGATAGAGCGCCGAGTTGCGCACGGGACGCTGGCCGCGGCCGGCGTCCAAGCGGTCGTGATCGTAAGACATATAGCCGGCAAAAAACCGGCCACGTCGATCGACCTTGCCGTCATTCAGCCGGTTTTCCGGCTCGTCGGCCTCGGGATCGCCGATATGGGTCAAGCGCTGGCTGCGGAAATCATAAAGGCTGAAGCCGTTGGCCAATGCCAGCACCGCGCCACCCTTCTCGCGCAATGCCATCGAGCCGATATGGGTCGGCACGTAGAACAGCTTCACGTCCGAGCCATCCTCCCGACAGCTCCAGATTTCGGCGGCCGAACTGTCTATCCAGTACAGTTTCTGCTCTTCGACATCCCAAAGGGGGCCTTCCCCCAGGTGATTCTTCGCATCCACCAGCAGCCGGATTTCAACCATTTCTCTCCTCCCAGAGATTGCGCGGGTTTTTCCCACGTCGGCGTGCACAATTCACAACGACGCGCGCTCTGTCAATCTTTGTGATCACAGATCGTTGATTATTGACGTGTTCAATCGCGGCGTGGTTTATGATCGCGTGGTGCCGGGCCTAACCCAGAAGCAGCCCAAAGAGGTTGTGCCGCGACCGAGCTATAGGAGGAAGACATGGACGCATTGACGAAACCCACTATCGACCAGCTCTTTATGGCCCTGAAGGGGATGCGGGTCGTCGATCTGGCGCCCTTGCTGGAACGCGGCATTCCCCGCTGGCCGACCCATCCGCATCTGACCATCGACAAGGCCGTCACCCACGAGCACGACGGCTACTACTGCCAGGCGATCATGATGGCCGAGCATACCGGCGCGCATGTCGATGCCCCCGCCCACGTGCTGCCCGACCGTATGGATCGCACGATCGACACCTTTTCCGCCGACCATCTGATCGCAACGGCGGTGCTGTATGATTTCAGCGACGAGAACCTGAAGCCGGGCCAGTTGATCACAGCCGACGACCTGCGCCGTGCCGAGGTGCGCAGCGGCGCCGCCGTCGGCGAGGGCGAGATTGCGGTGGTGAACTACGGCTGGATGGCCCGCTATTGGCGCACCGATGCGAAGGCGCAATGGTATGTGCTGAATGCGCCCGGCATGTCGGAGGACGCCTGCGAATTCTTCCGCGAGCGCAAGGTGAAGGCAGTGGCGACCGACACGGTGGCTGCGGAGACCGCCATCATCGACGGCGTGCCGCAGGACAACCCCGGCCATATGAAGAGCTGGCTGCCGCACGACATCCTGATCATCGAGATGCTGCGCAATCTCGAGCAGGTCTCCCCCCGCTTCCTGTTCGTTGCGACCCCACTGAACATCCACGAAGGCTCAGGCTCGCCCATCCGGCCCTTCGCCTATTGTCCCGAGTGATTTGACGGGCCATCGTGCTGATGCAGAAAACCCGCCGAAAGTCTTTCGGCGGGTTTTTGCTGTCGCCAGTGGCTGGCGCGGGATCGCTCCCGCGCCGACGTTCAGAAATTGACCGATCCGGGACCCTTCAGTTCCAGGATCTGACGGGCGTCGTCCGGCGTGGCGATTTCCAGCCCCAGCCCCTCGATCATCTTGCGTACCAGGCGCACCTGATCGGCGCTGGAGGTCGCCAGCTTGCCGCGGCCTGCCCAGAGCGAATCCTCAAGCCCGACGCGCACATTGCCGCCAAGTGCCGCCGCCTGGGCGGCGATCCGCAACTGGCTGGCGCCGGCGCCGAGCACGGACCAGCGATAATTGTCGCCGAACAGCCGGTCGGCGGTGCGCTTCATATGCTGGACGTCTTCGGCGTGGGTGCCGATGCCGCCGAGAATGCCGAAAACCGATTGCACGAAGAAGGGCGGCTTGACGAGGCCGCGATCGGCGAAGTGTGCGATCGAGATCGCCCGCGCTGTGTTCCGCCGTCCGCGCATTCTGCTGCTGGACGAGCCGACGTCCGCTTTGTCGGGGCCGGATGTCGATTGGATGGGCGCCGTCATCCGCCGCGAAGGGTGCGCGCGCCGGCCAGAGCGAGAGCTGCTCAGTCTTTCGCCAGAATAATCCCCGGGTCTGCGCCTTCTGGCGTTCTGCCCTGCTGCCTCCAACAACGAGCTTAAAAGATCGGCCAAAAGGTTGGCTGTCAAGTTTTATCTGTGATGTGTGATCACGGATAAACGAGCCGGTTTCATATTGCGGCGGGAGCGACTAGAATGCCGCCAGAGCCGCTTGCACACCCAAACCAAATCGCACCGTGATTGAATCCTGGTCCTGTCTCGAGTCCGCTTGATGGATAAACTCGTCCCCGTTGACGTCAGCACCCTGCAGGAAAGGGTCTATTTCCGTCTCCGCGAGGCGATCTCGCAGGGCGACTTTCCGCCCGGAGCCACGCTGACCATCCGCACGCTTGCCGCTTCGCTCGGCACCAGCGCCATGCCGGTCCGCGAAGCGTTGAAGCGACTGGTGGCCGAGAAAGTGCTGGAACAGCGGTCGAACCGCAGCGTGGCGGTGCCGTTTTTCACTATGCCGGCCTTCCGGGAATTGATCCGCATCCGCATGACGATGGAATCGCTGGCGACCCGCTGGGCCACGGTCCGCACCGACGCGGCACTTCTCGACCGGTTGCGCGCGCTAAACCAGCGCATGAGGGAGGCTATAGAGAGCGGCGAGAGCGAGAAGGTGCTCGACGCCAACAAGCGCTTCCACTTCGAAATCTATGCCGCGGCAGATATGCCGCAGTTGCTTGAGATCATCAAAGGTATTTGGTTGCGAACCGGCCCGTATCTCGGCGCTGCCTACCGGCTGGTTCCCGGTGCGCAATGGCATTTTCTGAACGGCACACGCGTCCACGCGCGAATTATCGACGCCATGGAGAAAGGCGATGCGGACCGGGCGGCAAACGGCGTTTCCATGGATATCTGGTTTACGGCACGACGTTTCCGCCCGATCATGGAGCAGCTGTCCGGCGCCGCTCAAGATGGTGAGGCGGCAAATGTCATCGATTTTGCGCAGGTTTACAGCGCGGCGAATTTCCAGCCCGCTCACCGCGCCATGATTTCCGCGAGCGACTAACCGAGCGGGGCCTCGCCCCACTCACGGATTTCGGTTCTGTTTTTTTCAGAATGCGACGTTTTTTGGTCCTTTGAGGGAGAGGATTTTTCGGGCTTCGTCTGGGGTTGCGACGGCGAGGCCGAGGCCTTCGATGATCTGTCGGGCCATGCGGACCTGCTCGGCGCTTGAGGTTGCGAGCTTGC
>JBGGNI010000182.1:0-27046 GCA_041287585.1 Xanthobacteraceae bacterium | reverse complement strand
GCGACGTGCTCCAGACAACAGCGCTCGCCATCGAAAACGGCCGGATCACCGCGATCTACATCACCCGCAATCCCGACAAGCTCCGCCATGTCGCGCAGGCTCTCGCCGTGGGGTCGGATATGACCGCCCGGACGCAATGATCCGGCCGCGGTCGGCACCTGTCCGCCCGCCCGGCAAATCCGATTAGGCGAAGCCGGTTGAGCGTGAGAGTTCCTCCCATGCGCTGATTTCGTCGCGCATGCGGTCGAGTTTCTGGTCGACCAGTCCCAAAGCGTCCTCGCCGAGAAACAGCCGCACCGGCGGGTTCTCGGCATCGACCAGAGCGAGCAACGCCTGGGCCGCCTTGCCCGGGTCGCCGGGTTGATTGCCACTTTTGGTCTGTCGTGCGGCGCGGATCGGGTCCATGACTGCGTCATAGTCGGCAATGCTGCGCGGCGTGCGATCCATCGAGCGCCCGGCCCAATCGGTGCGGAATTGGCCGGGCGCGAGCGCCGTCACCCGAATTCCGAAGCTCGCCACTTCCTTGCCGAGCGCCTCGGAGACGCCTTCGAGCGCGAACTTGCTGCCGCAATAGAAGCTGATCCCGGGCATGGTGATGAAACCGCCCATGGAAGTGACGTTGATGATGTGGCCGCGACGCCGCGTGCGCATGCCAGGCAGCACCGCCTTGATCATCGCGACGGGCCCGAAGACGTTGGCGGCGAACTGGCGCTGAAGATCATCCATGGACGATTCCTCCAATACGCCCTCGTGCCCGTAACCCGCGTTGTTCACCAGCACGTCGATCGGGCCGGCCTGCCGTTCGGCTTCGGCGACAGCCGCCGGGATCGCGTCGAAATCCGTCACATCCAGCGTGACCGGGTGAGCGCGACCGGGGGCGAGCGAGGCGAAGACCTCGGCGTCACCCTGCCGCCGCACGGTGCCGATCACACGGTGTCCCGTTTCAAGTGCACCGAGGGCAAAGGCTCGCCCGAGGCCGGAACTGACGCCTGTGATGAGAAATGTCTTGGAGGTGGAAGCCATGGTACAACTCCGGAGATGAACAAATCTATATCATGATATAGATAGGCTATGACGGGAAGCAAGACCCAGGCAGCGCCGACCGCCGCGCGCGGCGAGCCGGTTCGCCAGCGCGTGTTGGACGCGGCGGAACGGCTGCTGCGCCGGGGCAAGGCCGATTTCTCGATGCGCGACCTTGCCACAGAGGCCGCGGTGAGTTTCGCGACGCCGTTCAATCAGTTCGGCAGCAAGGCCGCGATCATGCATGCCCTGTCAGGGCGCCGGATCGATACAATGGCCAAGCGCTTTGCCGAGATGTCGCCGCCGGCCGATGCCGCCGGCAGGGTACTGCTGGCGATCGACACGGCGGTCGGGGTGATGCTGGAGGAGCCGGAGATAAACCGCGTCGTGATGAGCTGGATCGGCACGGCCGGTCCGTCCCCAGGCAAGGTCCTGGCGCACTCCACGACCTTATGGTCGCTGGCGCTGGGAGCCGGAGAAGGCTTGGTCGGGGCGGACAGCGAGCGGGCGCTGCGCTGTCTGCCGGAACAGCTCGCCTTTGCTTTTCGCGGCGTTCTGTCGTTCTGGACCGCCGGCGAACTGCGGGATGAGGAACTTGCCTCGCATGCGCGAGAAATGGCGAAGACGCTGCTTCTCGGATTCGCTTAACGGACACAGTCTGCGATTTCACCACGTAAGCTGCCGCCGGGCCGCCAAGGCCGACCGGCACGCGACATGCCTAGGCGGCAAGCGGCGTCTTCAGTCGGCGGCTCCTCTGTTCGGTCCGTACCCAGCCGCGCGCCAGCCCTGCTTGCGCACATGGATGATCTGAGCAGTCAGTCCGACGACGAGCATGACTACGAGGGTGGAGAGGGCCCCAAGGAGGAGCGGTGATTTCGGATCGGTGACGAGAGGATGGCCATCCGGGACGCGACGGAGCGTTTCGCTGACGCTCGGCACCATCAGGAGGAACACCGTCAGGGTGAGGAAGATTGTCTCGACATAGGTGCCCGCGCGGCCGAGTTGCGGGACGTGGCCGATGCCATATCCGGCCAGTAGCAGTAGGATCGTCGCCGCTCCGATGCCGTAGCTTATCGGCTCATGGGCTACCAGAAACACCGTTGTGGCGCCGACCAGCATCGAAACGAAATAGACGGCGCCCGGCACGGATCGCGGCACGATCCTGCCGTGCCGGGCAAACATGTAGATGGCGAGGGGAATGGCAGGCAGGCTGCCAAGCGTATGCACCCAGCCGAGGGGCGAAATTCCAAACATGGGCTTGTCCTGTCTTCTGATGTGGCTCTCGGCTCCGCTAGAGCCGCGTCATTGGCGATAGGCGTCTCTGGCGCCGTGGCGGGGATCTCAGATCTGCCCCTCGGCCTCGTCGTGCGGAGAAGGCGCCGCCCGGACGAGGGTTATGCTCAGAGCCACGCCGCCAGTGAGGCAGAGCGCGATGCAGAGGACGGCGACGATGAGGGCCTGCGTAATAGCCGCCGGATCGGTTCGCGCGCCCAGCACCTCGTAGAAGATCCCGCCGATCACGGCGACGCTGAGCGAGGTGCTGACTTGAAGGGTCGAGCTGGCGATGCCGGCGATCATGCCGGACAAGGCCGGCGCGACCCGGCCTGTCACCATCGCCATCAGGGTCGGCAGCGCGAGCCCTTGCCCAAAACCGATGACGAACAGGAGGGCGGCAAGCGGCATCGGTGCAGGATGCACGCCGGTCAGTGTCGCCGCGATGAGCCCGGCGAGACCCAGGAACCCGACAACCTCCAGCCCCATGCCGATCGGATTGACATAGGCGCCGCAGAACCGTCGGAGAAAGGGCGTCGACAGCGGCCCGAGCAGGAAGCCGGCACCAAACGGCAGGAAGACGAGGCCGGCCTGCAGCGGGGTCACCTGGAGTGCGCCCTGCAGATAGACCGAGAACAGCAGGAAAAAGCTGCCGATCGAATAGAACAACAGCGCGATCAGCAGCGCGCGGCCCAGTCCCGGCGCCCGCAAGGCGACCGGGTCGAGCAGGGGCGCGCCGCCCACTCGTGCGAGCCGGGTCTCATAACGCCAGAACTGCCACGCCAGCCCCGGCACCGCGACGAGCGACAGCCAGGACCAGAGCGGCCATCCGGCTTCGCGCCCCTCGATCAGCGGCACGATCAGCGCGCCGAGCGTTAGCATCGACAGCGCCATGCCGCCGAGATCGAGCCTGTGTGCGTCCTGCAGGCGGGTCTCTTTGAGCAGAGGAATGCCGAACAGCAGGACAAGCATCGCCACCGGCAGGTTGATCAGGAAGATCGCTCGCCACCCCAGCCCCATGATGTCGAGCGAGATCAGGAGGCCGCCAAGCGCCTGCCCGATCACCGCGGCCAGGCCGAAGACCGCGCCATAGATGCTGAGGGCGAGCGGCTTCTCCCGCTCCGGGAAAATCGCTTGCACCGAAGCGAGCGCCTGCGGCGCCATCACGGCGGCCGTGACCCCCTGCAAGGCGCGCCCGGCGACGAGCACCCAGGGCGATCCGGCGAAGCCGCAAAGCGTCGAGGCGGCGGCAAAGCCGATCAGGCCGAGAAAGAACATACGGCCGCGACCGAACAGATCGCCAAGCCGCCCGCCGGTCGTCAGCGTCACGGCATAGAGCGCGGCATAGGAGGAAATGACAAGCTGCTCGGCGGAGGAGGAGGCGCCCAAATCCCCCCGGATCGAGGGGAGCGCCACATTGACGATGAAGAAGTCGAGCGGCGGCAGGAACGCACCTACCAGCAGGATTACGAACATCGTCCAGCGCCGCGGCTCGAGCCGGGCGTCGTCGTGTCGGGCCCTGGCTGCCGGTAAGGCTGCAGCTTCACATATTGTCGTGCTCATGAGCGTATTTCCGTTCTCGAACCCCGGCGTTGCCGTCGCCGATTACCTCGGGCCGCGCTAGGCCGCACCGACCGCCGAATCCCGGTTGTCAGTGTCGAAATCGGTCGCGATGGAGATGTCGCGCCAGGCGGCGATGTCGGCGCGGAAGGCGGCCAGCTTCTGCTCGGCTATGGCGTGGGCGCGAGGTCCGACCGGGAGGTGCAGCGGCGGGCGCTCGGCATCGACGGCCTGCAGCATTACGGCGACGGCTTTTGCCGGGTCGCCCGCCTGCCGGCCATTGTTGGTTTCACGGTAATGGCGTCTCGCCCGCACGGTCTCGGAATAGGCGGCGATCTCCCGCGCCGCGGCGGTCATCGAGCGCCCAAGGAACGCGGTGCGAAAGGGGCCGGGCTCGACGATGATTACGCGCACGCCGAGCGGGCGAAGCTCATCGGCTAGTGCTTCGGAGAGCCCTTCAACCGCGAACTTGGTCGCATTGTAGAAGCCGAAGCCCGCGGAGCCGGCGATCCCGGCGCCGGAAGAGAGATTGACGATGCGAGCTGCCGGTCGCCTGCGAAGCGCGGGCAAGGCGGCGCGGGTCGTCTCGATCAGGCCGAAGACGTTCACTTCGAACAGCGGTCGATATTCATCGGGCTCGCCCTCTTCGATCGCGCCGATGAGGCCGAAGCCGGCATTGTTGACCAGCACGTCGAGGCCGCCGAACGCGCTCTCCGCCACCGCGACAGCCTTTGCAGCGTAGCCGGCGCGGGTGACGTCCAGCGAGAGGCTGCGCACCGTCTCAGGATAGCGTTCGCACAGCGGCCGCAGGTCGTCGGCGGAACGGGCAGTGGCGACGAGGCGGTCGCCGCGCGCCGCCACCGCCTCGGCAAGCTGCCGGCCCAGGCCCGACGAGCATCCTGTGATCAGCCAGGTTTTCATCATGTCCTCCTTCAGCGTTGGGAGCGAGCGCCACAGCAGGCGCCGCACCACGCGGCCCAGCGTGCTGCCGGACCCGACGGGATGAGGCGAATGTAGGTAATTGGATTTGTTCGATAACTGACAGTATCGTACGTCCTCCGTTCAGTTTTGTGGGTGCGCAAATGGAGTGGAGCGACGTCAGGATCTTTCTGGCCATAGCCCGTGCCGGCACGCTGGGTGCGGCTGCCCGCGCGCTTCATCTGAGCCACCCCACGGTCGGACGCCGCCTCCGCGCGCTTGAACAGGCCACCGGCCAAACGCTGTTTCAACGAACGGCCGGCGGCTTCATTCCGACGGAGGAAGGCAGCGCCGTCATCGCGCTGGCCGAGCAGATGGAGGAGGGCGCCCTGGCCATCGAGCGCCGGCTCGCCGGGCAGGAGCAGGCCCTTCAGGGCACCCTGCGCATATCATCGGCCGATTGGTTCGGCGCCTATGTCCTGCCGCCGATCATCGACGTTTATGCGAAGACCTGTCCGCAGGTCGATCTGGAAATCCTCACCGGCACCCGCCTGTTCAGCCTCGCCCAGCGGGAAGCCGATATCGCTTTCCGGATCGTTCCGTTCGATAATCCCGATGTCGTGCAGCGAAGGCTTGTCTGCCTGCCTTATGGGGTCTACGTCGCTGCCGATGCACCCGAGCCGGTCTATGGCGACGGCGCCGGCTTCCGGCTCATCACCCACGACACCTCCACCGGCCAGTTCCCGGATATTGCCTGGCTCACCGAGAGCTTTCCAAAGGCCAAGCCGCTTCTGCGGTCGAACAATCGGAACGTTCAGGGGCGGATGGCCCACCAAGGCATCGGTATCGCCGTCCTTCCGCAAGTGGTCGGAAGCCAGATCGTCGGTCTTCGCAAGCTCGATCTGCCGGTGAAGCCGCCCTCACGGGATATCTGGATGGGCTATCACCGCGACATCCGGCGCCTTCAGCGGCTGCGGGCCTTCATAGCTGTTGTGACCGATCATATTGCTAAGACGACGCTACAACTGTGAATGCTGGATCCGGCAACGTCAGCATTGCGCCACTAGTGAAAACTGATTGCGGCGAGAAAAATGGCCGTTTTTCGGCAGTATCCAGACAGTCTTCTCTTGGGTGCCGAGGGGCGAATAGCTTCTATTTAAAGCGGGCTGATCTCGACGACGGCTTCCGACCCCTTTATCGCCGTTCGGGCTGCTCCCGTCGCCGTCCGAAACTTGCCATTCGTTCGGCTGCCCACGGACCGCAGAAGCCCGGGGGACGGCAACGGACTGGTCGCTTATTGGCATGGTCGGACGATAGACGGGCGCTCTTCCACGAGTCGGACATCGAAATTTTAGGCGCTTCTGAAGTCACGGCGCGAAACGGTGCTCTCCCTTCGTTCTTCACCTAGTATAGCCGGATCGTATGGGGGAACAAATTGCGGTACAGCGCAAAGCAGATCGCAGAATTTAATCACAGCCTGGATGGATGGGTCGCTCGCGAGCATGCTTTGAGCGAAGCCCTGATCGCTCGCACGTACCAGCAGGAACGGTCGCGAGTAATGGCCGCGCAGGGTGTCACACGACGGTTGCGCACCCTAATCCGCTGCATCGAGCACGTCTATGAACTGATCCCACCCGACGTGGAAAATCCTTCGCGCCAAGCCATCGACGACTCCGCGATCTGGTTGCAGGCTTTCGTAATTAACGTCTACGGGACAGTCGACAACCTCGCTCGATTGTGGGTCTGGGAGGCAGGCGTCGTGTATAAGGGCAAGCCGATTCCGCCCATGTACATCGGCTTAACACCGGACAATACAGCGGTCCGCGAGAGCCTGTCGGCGGCCATGCAGGAGCATATGTCCGGAACAGATGCGTGGTTTGGCTACCTTGAGAACTACCGGCACGCGCTGGCACACAGGATTCCGCTCTACATCCCTCCAAAGCGCGTGGACGACGAGGCGGCGGTGGAATGGCGGCGGCTCGAGACGGAGAGTTTCGACGCGATAAAGGCGGCTGACTTCAACCTCTATGGTGAACTGAAGGGACAGCAGTCGCAACTCGGAGTGTTCGAGCCCTGGATGATGCATGCCTACGGCCCGGACAAGGACGACGGCACCCCGGTTCAATTTCATCCGCAGATGATCTGCGATCTGGCGACGGTGGTCGAAATCGGCGAGAAGATGATCCAGGAACTAAATTCCATTCGTCAGGAAGAATAACTTGGTCGTTGCATCCACCCTCCTCGGAGCAGCCGGCGAGCACTACGCGATGTCACTGTTGCTGCGCCACGGATTGATAGCTGCACTGGCGCCGGTCGGTGTTCCAAACTGCGATATCGTAGTGACGGACGACATCGGCGATCGGCTTTGCGCCGTCCAGGTCAAGACGCGCATCGACAATGGCAGCGACGGCGGCTGGCACAGTTCCCCAAGACTGTTCTACGCTTTTCTCGATTTTGGGAAGTCCCTCACAGCTCCACCAGCGTGTTTCGTGTGCCCAGCGCGGTGGTCGCTGATGTCATAAGGCGATCACACCAAGCTTGGCTGAAGACCCCCCGGCGCGAAAGGACAGGAGCGCAACGATACCGATTTCCGTCGTTTCCTGCCCGACTTCGAACGCAAGGGCTTGATGATCGGTTGCGGTCCCGGCTGGCTCGAACCCTATCGCGAGGCGTGCCGCGACGGTGTCGGCGAACTAGCGTTCCTGGTCGGTGGCTGCAGCCTGATCTCGGTGGTGCTGAACTGCTTCGACATGCCCGCCCCCGAAGCGCGGTCGACGATCTGAACGCCGTTGCGGAAGCGCTGACCAAGCCTCACGGTTTTGACCCCCGCGATCCGGCAAGCGACAGGGCGAAGAGCAGCAGGCCTGCCGAGGTGCAGGCGAAGCCCGCCCAGGCCGGGGACAGAAGGCCATAGCCCAGACCGATCGAAACTCCGCCTGCCCACGCGCCGATCGCGTTGGCGACGTTCAACGCGGCCAGGTTCATCGCGCCCATCAGGGTTGGAGCCTCCGGCGCGAAGCGGGTCAATCTGACCTGGATTGCCGGGATGGCGATCATCATGAAGGCCCCGACCCCGAAAAGGCAGGCCAGCAGTACGCCGAGATTTCCGCCGCCGAACGCTAGGACCGCCAAGACGACGAGCGTTGCGCAATATCCGCCGCCGAGGCCGAGGATCGGATGGGCGTCCGCCAGACGACCGCCGAGCAGATTGCCCGCCGTCATACCAATCCCGAACAAGGCCAACGCCCAGGGAATGAGGCTGGCGTCGGCGTGATTAACCTCGGTGATGAAAGGCCCGATGAAGGTATAGACCGCAAAGATCGAACCTATGCCAAACGCGGCGACGGCCATCATCAGCAGCACCGCAGGCTTGGTCAGCGCGCGCAGCTCTTGCAGCACCGGGGCGCCCCTCAGAGCGTTGGTGCGCGGAGTCCACAGCCAAAGCGCCAGCAGGGCCAGGACGCCAAGGCCGGTGACCGCCAGATAGGCGTCACGCCAGCTCAGATGCTGTCCGAGGAACGTCGCGATCGGCGAGCCAAGGATCGTGGCGACCGTTAGGCCGGTCATCACAATGGCGAAGGCGCGACCCGACTGGTTGGGCCCAACCACGTAGCCGGCCACCACAGCACCGGCCCCGAAATACCCGCCATGCGGCAGGCCGGCGACGAACCGGGCGACCATGAGTGTCCATGGATTGGGCGCGATCGCCGACAGCAGATTGCCGACCAGGAAGAGCGCCATCAGCAAAAGCAGCAGGGGCCTACGGTTCAGCCGTGCGGCCAGGAGGGTGATGAGTGGCGCGCCGACAAGCACTCCGATCGCATAGGCGGTGATGACGTGGGTCGCCTGCGGCAGGCTCAAGCCCAGATCCGCCGCGAACAGCTGCAGCACGCCCATGCTCATGAATTCCGAGGTGCCGATGCAGAAGCTGCCCAAGGCCAGGGCGAGCAGCGTGAGGCGGCCTTGTGGATGTTCGTCGGCGCTGGCGTGGCTGCTGACGCTGGCGCACTGCGCGGCGAAGGCTTGTTCGTGCATGGTCCGGGTCCGTGGAGTTCGCCATGCGCCAATTTGCGGCGCTGCGCTTCCCCCAACCTTAGGCGAGCGGACGGACCCGTTCCGGTTAAATGCGGTTAGGAGGCCGCCGCGATTGCCGTTGGCTAGGCGCGCGCCTGACCGGCGCGGTCGCGGGTGTCGAGAAGCGCGCGCGCGCGGCGAAGATCACCGGTGTCGAAGCCTTCGGTGAAGCGGGCATAGGCTTGGAGCAGAGCGTCCTCAGCGTGGGCGTCCAGACCGCTCTCGCGCCCGTGCTCCACTAGGCTGATGGCGGTGCGTAACTGCCAACCTGGCGAGTTGAGCTTCAGCGCCCATTCCATGGACTGACGATAGCAGTCGCCCGCCTGCGGGGATTCGCGCGCGCCCTCAGCGCGATAGATGTCGCCCTTGATCCGCAGCATCTCCGGGATGCCGATGATCTGACCCGTGTCGAAGGACACGGCCATGGCCTGATCGACATAGGCGTGGCCGCCCTCGAAGTCGCCGTGTTGAGCCAGACCTTCGGCGAAGTTCGTCAGGTAGTTATTATAGCGCAGCCGGAAGCCACCATCGTGAAGCTCGGCCAGGGCCTGCTGATAGGAGGCTATGTCAAAGGGCTTCTTGGCTTCGAGTTGCCAGCGGCCGCGCAGACACGTGGTCATGGCGCGCCAAACGGACAGCCCGTGTTCGGTCGCGTGCTGCAGGCCTCGGGTCAGGAAGCGATCGACGCCTTCGATGTCGCGAACATAGATTCCCACGACCGCCGACCCCAGCAGGATCGCGTGGCAGAGCGACACGGCGTAGTAGGAGTCCTCGGCCTCGCGAAGCTGTCGCCGCGCCATCTCCACGGCCTGGTCGGGAAAGCCATTGAGCCACAGCACCGAGGCCAGCGTACCGCGCGCGGCCAAACGTTGATCGAACTCGAAGCGATTGGCGCGGCCTCGCCAATCGAGCGGCAGCCGCTGACTGACGATGCCCTCAAGCTGGCGCTGCGACGCGGTCAGGTCGCCCATATACGAGAGTGCTGATCCGGCCTGGGCGTCGACGTGCTGGCCAGCGGCGATCTGCTCCCGGATGGCGACCACCTGCGCCTTTTTCGAGCCTGAGAGCGCCGCGCGCGTGTTGCCAGCCCAAAGGTCGAACTCCGATAGTCCGCGCAGGCATTCGACCTGGGCGTCGGCGTCGCCTAGCGCCTCGGCAATTTCGTGGGCGCGGGTGAGGCAGGCCTTCACCTGAGGTACCGGGCCCCGCACATGCAGCAGGGTCGCGCCCAGGGTCAGATTCAAGATCAGATCGTCCCGTTGGCTCCGAAGCGCGGCGAACCGCTCATCAAGCACGCGCTCGACCGCGGCGCGGCACTCATCGACGAGCGACAAGCGCTTCCATAGCGCGATCGCTGCGATAGTCAGTTCGATCCCGATCGCAGCGTGGGCCATGTCCGAAAAGATCCACCGCACCGCATCTCGGATGTCGTCGATCTTGCCGGTGTTGCAGGCCAACCAGGCATCTCGCGTCGCCCATTCGGTGGCGGAGGTCGCCTCCGCTGCGATCTCCAGACAGTAGCGCGCATGACGTAGGCGGATCGCTTCGAGTTCGCCCTGCTCGACCATCTTCGCGAGGCCGTAGCTGCGTGTGGTGTCGAGCAGTCGATACTCGACACCTCGATCGCGGGGCTCGGCGGTGACCAAGGATTTGGAGACCAGCTTGGCCAGATCGTCGGCGATCCGCGCCGTCTCGGTATGCGCGTCGGTGGCGATGAAATGGGCGGCCTTGAGGGGGAAAACGCCAGCGAAGATCGCCAGCCGGCGCAACAGGGTCTGCTCGTTTGCGGCCAACAGATTGTAGCTCCAGTCGATCGTCGCCGTCAGCGTGCGATGGCGTTCGGCGCCGCCGCGCGGTCCTTCCAAGAGGCGAAAGCGATCGTCCAACTGTTGGAGCAGGCCCGCCACCCCGAAGGCGTCGATACGGGTGGCCGCCAGCTCGATAGCAAGCGCCAGGCCATCAAGGCGGCGACAGATTTCGGCGGCCTTGGGCGCGTCCGCGTCGCTGAGCTCGAACCCTTCCAACCTGTCCCTGGCCCGATCGACGAACAGCTGCACGGCCGGAAACGCCAGAGCCTCGGCGGCCCTCAGGTGCGAAGCCGATGGCGGCGTCTCCAAGCCAGGCAGTCGCCTGACCCGCTCGCCAATGACGCCCAGCGGCTCGCGGCTGGTGGTCAGGATCTTGACGTCCTCGGCCTCGGCCAGAATGCGACTGACCGCGGCCGCGACAGGCTCGATCAGATGTTCGCAGCTGTCGAGCACGATCAACATCTGGCGACAGCGCAGATAGGCGCAGAGGGCCGCAAGCATGTTGGCCGAGTGCGCCGTCAGGCCGATGCTGGTGGCGATGGCGTTGGCCACCAGCGTCGGATCCTTGAGCGAGGCCAATTCGACCAGCCACGTCCCGTCGTGGAAGGATGCGACGCTTGGCTCGACGGCGGCGATAGCCACCGTGGTTTTGCCCATGCCGCCAGGACCGACGATCGACACCAGACGGGTTTGCTCCAGATCGGCCTGGAGGACCTTGATCGTTCCAGCGCGGCCGACAAGCCGCACCGTAGGATGGGGAAGATTGTGGTTGGGGGACTTGGCCGCGCCCTCGATAGCGTCCGTCTCGGCGTCGGACCGGCGGACCGGCGCCACGAAACGATAGCCCCGTCCCACGACCGTGGCGATGTAAGGCGACTGCGGATCCTCGCCGAGCGCGCGCCTCAGGGCCACCATATTGACCTTGAGGTTACCCTCATCGACGAAGAGATCGGGCCACACGCGCGCCATCAGTTGGCGCTTTGTTACCACCTCCCCCTGTCGCTCGACGAGCACGGTGAGCATGTCCAGGGCGCGATTGCCGAGCCGGACCGGTTTTTCGTCGCGCAGCAGCAACTGGCGCTCGGGAATGAGCACGAAGGGGCCGAAGGCGTATGATCGCGGTGGCGGATCGGTGTAATTGCCGCTCAAGGCGGTTCTCCATAAGGCGACGAGGTCGAAGCTGGCGCTTAAGTGCCTGGAGCCTGCGTCGGTTGGCGAAAGGCGGTCAAGATCGTCAGCCACCGCGCACCGAGGCTCAATGGCTTGTCGTTCAGGGAAGAGTATTAGGTACTGCCCACGTCGGGCGCTCAGCCGCCAACGTGTCGCCGTCAGCGGTGCGACTGGCAATGGCGTAGAAGACCGCCGCCACGACCAGCAACGCCGGCGCCAGAAGCAGGGTGTAGCGCAGTCCCAGCGCGCCCAGGCTCGGAGCCAGGAGGTCGTTGACGACCCCAAAGAGCAGCGGAGCGGCGCCGCCGCCCAGCAGAGCCCCTGAGACGAACACCAGACCCGACACGAAAGCTCGCGACGCCGGTGGCGACAGCGACGCGTAGGTCGCCATCGACACAGGGTGATGTGCGCCCAGGAACAGCGTGAAGCCCATGGCGCAGATCTGGGCGAGGATCACCGACGGCGCCAGGAAAGACAGGCACAGGAACGGGATCGACAGGCCGATGATCGCGACGATGAAATAAAGCCGCCATCGTGCGCCGCGTCTTGCAAGTAGGTCGCTGACCGGACCGCCCCACATTGCGGCCAGCATGCCGCACAGCACGACCGTTCCGAAGACCGCGCCCATCTGCGCGGCGGAAAGCCCATGTACCCGCATCAGAAAGGCGGGAAACCAGATGTACCAGCCCATGGCCGCGGCCTGCAGGGCGACGTAGCCGGCCAGAAAAGGCGGCAAGGTAGGGATAGCCAGACTCTGTTTGAGCTGTGCGGCGACCGCACGCAGGTCGCCAAGCTCGGAGCGTTCGACGCGCGCGGGCCGCGGCGGCTCGGTCACAGTCATGCGCAGGATCGCCGCGACGAGCAATCCCGGCAGTCCGACCATCAGCAGCGCGCCCTGCCAGCCCTGCCGCTCGCTCAAGGCTCCCCCGACATAGGCCCCGAACGAGACGCCTAGCGCCGCGCCCACCGAACAGGCCGTGAAGGCCGCGCCCCGCAGGTTGCGCTCGAAAAGATCCGCAACAAGGCTAACGGTCGCGGGCGTTTGGGCCGCCTCCGCCGCGCCAACGACGAGGCGCGCAAGGAGCAACGTCGCGAAGCCTCCTGCCAGACCGCCCACGGCCGTGGCGAGGCTCCAGATGATAACGGCCACAACGAGGAGGTCGCGACGGCTGGTCCGATCGGCAAGCCAGGCGAGCGGGAGGGTGAATATCGCCTGCGCGAGGGCGAAGGCGCTGCCGCTCAGGAAGCCCATCTCCCCGTCGCTCACGCCAAGGTCCCGTTGCATAGGCACCAGCAGGACGGCGAACGCCTGACGGTCCACCATCGCCAGAAAGGCGACCAGAGCCAGGATCGCCAAGGTCCAATAACGCGTCGCGAACCTGGCTGTCTTGGTCGATGGGGCGGCCTTTGCGGGGGGCGTCTGCGACATGGCGGGTCTCCTGCGCCGACCTAATCGCTCGCGATGAGGGCGGCAACGGCTTTCTCTTTAATGATCGATCCACAGCGTGGCGGTGCGCTTAACCGTGCTTAACTGGCTTGATGGTGGGTGATTGTCGCACCATCGCGCCATGGTTGACCACGACACAGGATCGCGCCTCGATCGCGCAGACGAGCCGGCGCGGTCTGGACCAGGGCCGCGGATCGCCCGGCTTTTCGGCACGCATGGCGACGAAAAATATCTTACGAGCCGGCAGCTGGGCGGGGCGGTGGACGGAGCCGGACTGCGCGTCGAGCATCGCCGCATCGAGCCTGGCGCGCAAAATTGCGTCACCCCGACCTGCACCGAGGTGGTTTACATCCTGTCGGGTCAAACGCGTGTGAGGCGCACGGCCGAAGGACGCACCCAGGAAGGGCTGGCTCGGACCGGCACAAGCTGGCTGGTCCCGGCCGGGATCCACGAGACGAAGCTCCAGCTTGACGGTACGGTCGAATGCCTGGTGATCTTCCTGCCCGACACTCTGCTCGAGCGTAGCGCGCTGGTGGACTACGATCTCGATCCCGAACGGCTTAAGTTGGCCTATGTCGGCGGCATGGCCGACGTGACACTGGCGCAGTTGGCCTCGACCCTGCGCGGTCTGATCGGTCGCGAGCCGGGAGTGACGGACCGCATGGTCGCGGACGCGACCCGAACCGCCTTGGCCGCCCATCTGATCGGACACTACACGATCGATCGATGGCGGCCGTCGGAACGATCGCCGACCCTTGAAGCCAAGAGACTCAAGCGGGTGCTTGATTTTATCGAGGCGCGGCTGGGCGAGGATCTTTCGCTGGACGATCTGGCCTCGCAGGCGTGCCTTAGCCCCTTCCACTTTTCGCGGCTCTTCAACGACGCCACCGGCCTGTCGCCCCACCGCTTTTTGGTTCAGCGTCGGGTGTTGGCCGCTCAGGCTATGCTCGCCGCCAATCAGACCTCGCTCGCGGAGGTCGCGCTCGACGCTGGGTTCGGTTCTCAGGCCAATTTCACGCGCGTGTTCCGGAAAGCGACGGGCCTGACGCCCGGGCAATACCGCAGCCGTCGGGGTCCGTTTCCTCCGACTTCCAGCCTTGGGGCGCTCTCGACTTTTGCCGAGCAGGATTGAAGTCCGGTTCCAAGCCAAGATCAGGCCAGTCATGGTGCAATATCTTCGCCGAGCATGTCGCGACAAAGGTCCGTAATCGATCTGTCGTCGGCCTTGGCCA
Organism: Xanthobacteraceae bacterium; assembly: GCA_041287585.1. Taxonomy (GTDB): domain Bacteria; phylum Pseudomonadota; class Alphaproteobacteria; order Rhizobiales; family Xanthobacteraceae; genus Ancylobacter. The sequence goes on along the minus strand of JBGGNI010000182.1, from coordinate 12,545 downwards.
GCACCGCGGAGACCCACGCTTGGGCTGCGGCTCTGTCATGGAGATCTTCGAGCCGCGGCGGCATTGCTGGCTGCCGCGTTCTTGAGCGGCTAGCGGCTCAGCCGGTCGAGGGTCTGGAACTCGTGGTCTGAGAGGACCAGCCTCGCGGCGTCGACGTTTTGCTTGAGGTGGGCCATCCGGCTCGTACCGGGGATGGGCAGCAGCACGGGGCTGCGCCGCAGCAGCCACGCCAACGCGATCTGGCCCGGACGCGCCTGCCGGTTGCGCGCGATGCTGTCCAGAGCGCTACCCGGCTGCGCCAGCAGACCGGAGGCCAGCGGGTGCCAGGGGATGAACCCGATCCCTTCGGCTTCGCAGTAGTCGAGCACGCCCTCACTGCGGCGATCACCAAGATTGTAAAGGTTCTGCACCGTCGCGACAGGGAAGACGGCCTGAGCGGCTTTGATCGCCTCGACGCCGACCTCGCTTAGCCCCGCGAACCGGATGACCCCCTCGTCGAGCAACTGACGGACGGCGTCGAACTGCTCGTCTCGGGGGACCTGTGGGTCGATGCGGTGCAACTGCCATAGATCGAGCTGCTCGACCTGCAACTTCTCCAGGCTGTGCCGGGCCTGGGCGATGAGGTGTTCGGGACGGCCGTCCGGCCTCCAGTCGATGGGGCGACCGCGAACCAGCCCGGCCTTGGTGGCTACAACCATATTCTCGTAGGGATGCAGCGCTTCACGGATGACGATCTCTGAGGCGTCTGGGCCGTAGGAGTCCGCTGTATCGATGAAGTTGACGCCTAGTTCCGGCAAGGCGCGCAGCAACTCCACCGCCCCGGCCCGGTCTGCGGGAAAGCCCCATTCGCCAGGGCCGGTCATGTGCAAGGCGCCGAAACCCAAGCGGTTGATCTGCAAGGCCCCGCCGATGCGGAACGTCGTGGTCGGCGCGGTCGAGAAGACGGTCACGGCACACTCCCTTCAGTCATAGCGATTGAAAGGCGTCAGGTCGGCGGCGATCGCCAGTTAAATACGGTTAACCGCTAGGCGCGGAAGTAAGCCCTGGCACGCGGCCAGCAACTTCTGCGCCTTAGCTCCGCAAGAATGGCAAATACCGGCGTTCTTCAGGTCCCTAGTCCTGTGTCCGTCGGATCGAGGTCGGTTCGGGTCCCCCAGCGCGATGTCTCGTGTCGGGCCCGTCCAGGTGGTTCGACACAACGCGGGCGGACCTTCCTGTCGATCAATGGATCGCTCTGGCCCGTCCCGTCATCTCCCAAAAGCCTCGAGAGGAGTGAGACGATGCGACTGGAAGGAAAAGTGGTTCTCGTGACGGGTGCGGCCAGCGGCATTGGCCATGCCGTGACCGAGTTGTTCGCAAAGGAAGGCGCGACTGTGATCGCGACCGACATCCAGTCGCCCGCGACGGCCTATCCCGAGGGCGTGGAGTCCATGCCGCTCGATGTCACCAGGGAAGGCGATTGGGCGGCGGGCGTCGACGCCATCGTCGGCAAGCATGGCCGCCTCGACGTGCTGATCAACAACGCCGGCATCATCGCCTACGAACCCATTCACGAGCTGGAGATGAAGGACTGGCTGCACATGATCGCCGTCGATCAGACCGGTGTCTTCCTGGGCATGCGCGAGGCGGTGAGGGTGATGCGGCCGAAGAAGTCCGGCGCGATCGTCAACATCTCGTCGATCTGGGGCAGCTCGGCGGTGGCGGGCGCTCACGCCTATCACGCGGTCAAGGGCGCGGTGCGCAACATGTCCAAGAACGCCGCCATGACCTACGTCGATGACGGCATCCGCGTGAACTCGGTGCATCCGGGCTTCATTCACACGCCTCTGACCGATGCGCAGGACGCGGGTCTCAACGACGCGGTCATCGCCGCCACGCCGATGAAGCGCGGCGGCACGCCGATCGAGATCGCCTACGGCTGTCTCTATCTGGCCTCCGACGAGGCCAGCTACACCACCGGCGTCGAGCTGGTGATCGATGGCGGCTACCTCGCCCAGTGACCGATGGCCGCCGAGAGACCGCCCTGGACGTGATATCCGCAAACCGTCCACCGAGAGACGTGACATGCCGATCACGCCCCAAGTTAAAGCCGGTCTCGAGGCCTGGAACGCCGCGATCATGGGCATGGCCCCGCTACTGCCGTGGCCGGCCCGCGGCTCGTCTGTCCTGCGCACGCAGTGTCCCAACAAGGAGAACCATCATGGGCGATGACCTGAACAACGACGAAGGCCAACTGCCGCGTCGCGATCTTCTCAAGAGCGCGGGCGTGGCCCTGCTTGCCGGCGCGGCGGCTTCGGCTGGCACGGCCGTCGCTCAGACGTCGGCCTCGCCCCCGGCCCCGGCCGCCCGCAGCGGCAAGGCCGTGGGCGCGCGCCTGCAAGGCGTCCAACATTTCGGCCTGACGGTCGACAACATGGATCGCGCCTTTGAGTTCTACACCGAGGTCCTTGGTGGCACCGAAGTCATGCGTGACGGTGACTTCCAGGGCGAGCGCATCCACAATACCCTGCTCACCGACCAGGAGATCGTCGCGCGCGAGCGGCGGGTCAATCCGCTGACCATGGGCGTACCCGACCTCAGCGGCGGCGCCCAACGTCTGGACGTGCGCTTCGTGCAGTTCGACAACGTGGTGATCGAACTGCTGCAGTATCGCGACGCCACCCAGCCCATCGGAAAGGGCGCCAGCTTCGCCGAACCCCGCGACCACATGAGCCCTGCCTATCCGCGGTCGATGCACATCTGCTTCTACCTGCGCGACGACGTCGATTTCGGCGAGTTCATCGCCGATCTGGAAACCGAGTCCGCCCGTCGGGGCATGACCCAGGTCAAGGCCAACCGGGTCGTCACCGTCCGCTCGGAGGCTGAGCGCAAGGCGCTGCCGACCTCGGCCAACGTCAACCGCATCACCGAAGGCAAGTCCAACGGTTGGGCGCTGATCTACTGCAAGGGTCCCGAGGGCGAGCAGCTGGAATTCGTCCAGGCCCTGGGACCGGTCAAGAAGACCTTCGACGACGCTTTGGCGTCGCGCCGCCGCCAGGTCGCGCCGTAGCCGCCATCCCGCAGACCATCAACCGATAGGAGGACAAGATGCTCGAGCTCTTTCCACGAGGCCCCCTGATGGCGGTTCTCGCCGGCGGCATGACGTTGGCGGCCGCCGCGCCAGCCATGGCCCGGGATCCTGCCGGGGCGCCCTACAAGGACATGCCGACTGGCGCCTATGCCGTGGTTGCCGAGGTTCGCGCCAAGTCGGGGCAGGAGAACGCCCTGCGCGAGGCCACCCTGCCACTCGTGGCCAAGGTGCGTCAGGAGCCCAACAATCTGCTCTATTTCCTGCAGGAGAGCCGCGAGACTCCCGGACACTTCATTTTCTACGAGATCTTCGCCAGTGAGGCCGACTTCGACGCCCACAACCAGACGTCTCATGTTCAAGCCTGGTTCGCCAAGCTGCCTGAACTGGCCGAAGGCGGGGTCAAGGTCACCCGGATGCGCATTCTTGGCAACGACGCCGCTCCGGGCAAGTGACCTCCGGTCTGACCGACGTCGCGTGAGAGGCGGCGTCTGTCAACGCCTCACTCGATCATCAAATCCTACAGTTGCTTTGGAGGCCAACCCGTGTCGAAACCGCGTGTGCTCATTGTCGGATCCAACGCGACTCGTCTGGAGGTCCAGGGCGGCGGTTCGGTCGAAACTGGCCAGTATCTCAACGAGACGGTCGTACCGGCCATGGTGCTGATCGACGCCGGTTACGATCTGATTTTGGCGACGCCGAGTGGGGCCAAGCCCATTCTCGACGCACGCTCCGACAGCGCCGATCATTTCGGCGGCGACCAAGCTGCCTATGCGCGGGGATGAGAGTTCTTCTACCATCACCCGGCCATGAACGACGTGCGCACGCTGCGGTCGGTCATTGACAGCGGGCTCGAGGACTTCGCCGGGGTGTTCGTGCCTGGTGGCCATGCGCCGGTGGTCGATCTGATGCAGGATCCCGACCTGGGGGAAATCCTGCGTCATTTCCACGAGCGCAGTAAGCCCACGGCCCTGCTTTGCCACGGTCCCATCGCTGTCGCCGCGGCCTTGCAGCGCGCTCGCGAGTTTCGCGCCGCACTGGTGGCCCGCGACTTTGATCACGCCCGAGCTCTGGCGACGGATTGGCCCTATGCCGGCTACAAAATGACGGTCTTCTCCGATAGCGAGGAGAAGATCGTCGAGGATCAGATCCTGCACGTGAAGTTTCACTTCGACATGGTCGAAGCGCTGCGGGCCGTGGGCGGCGATGTCTCCACCAATGCGACCAATTTCGCGCCCTACGTCATTGAGGATCGGGAACTGATCACCGGGCAAAATCCGCGCTCCGACCATTCCTTGGCCGTTGTTTTCGTGGAAGCTCTCAATCGTTCGCGCAGTGCGGTCTAGGATCGGCATCAGCTTCGCCGGGCGTCCAGCTTGAGAGCCGCGTCATGTCCATTGTTTCGCTCTCATCAATGACCTCGGCTGATCATTCCGCCGTACCGCTCGGCTTATCGTCAGAACACAAGTATTTCGACCATGTCGCTCAAGAGCGTTCTTCCTGGCCATCTCGGCTTTGGCGCGGCGCCGCTGGTAACATGTTTCGCGACATTCCCGAGGACGAGGCGCTTGCCACGGTCGAGGCCGCTTGGGACGACGGCATCCGTTATTTCGATAATGCGCCCTTCTACGGCGCGGGCCTGGCCGAGTTGCGCATGGGCAAGGCGCTGGTCGGCAAGCCGCGCGACGCATTCGTCATCAGCACCAAGGTCGGCCGGGTGATCCTCGACGAGGTCGAGGACGTCAGCGCGCGCGACCTCGGCGAGAAAGGCGACGTCTTCAAATATGGCCGCCCCAACAAGATCGTGAACGACTATTCCGAGGCCGCCACCCTGTTGTCGATCGAGGACAGCCTCAAGCGCCTGCAGACCGATCGCCTCGACATCGTCTGGGTCCACGACGTAGCGCAGGACTTTTATGGCGACGAATGGCTGAGTGTGTTCGAACGCGCTCGCAAGGGCGCGTTCAAGACGCTGGATCGGCTGAGGGACGAAGGCGTGATCAAGGCCTGGGGCCTGGGCGTCAACCGCGTCGAGCCCATCGAGATCCTACTCGCGCTCGAGGGCGCGCGTCCCGACGGCTTCCTCTTGGCTGGTCGCTACACCCTGCTCGATCACGACCGGGCTTTGCAACGAGTCATGCCTGCAGTGACCGAGCGCGGCCTGGGGATCGTCGTGGGCGGGCCCTATAGCTCGGGCGCTCTGGTAGGCGGACCAAACTTCGAATACGCGCCGGCCAAGCCCGAGATCCTGGCCAAGGTGGCCGCGATCAAGGCGATCGCCAATCGCTATGGGATCAGCATGAAGGCTGCTGGCCTGCAGTTCTCGCTGGCCAACCCGGCCGTCGCGGCCGTGATACCCGGCGCCAGCCGACCCAGCCGGATCGCCGAGGACCGCGCGGCGCTCGACGAAACGGTGCCGGCCGACTTCTGGCGCGAGTTGCGCGCATCTGGCCTGGTGGCGGTTGCCGCGCCACTGCCCGGCGGCTTGTAGGCGCAGGCGGCCGGGAGCGGCCGTCACCACGATGTAGAGGTCACAATGGCCAGGCTTCCGAAGACGACCTGTGAAGAAGCACCCAATCGGGACCCCGGCTCCGATGACTTCAACCCTCTGATGTAATTACGGGAATTTCGTTTCTGAGGGGGGCTGGATCGGCGCCGATAGGTGCCCCGGTCATCTTAGAATTTTATAAAGCAAATGAGTGACTTAGTGGGTCTTGCCCGGGGTGCCGCTTGGGCGCTTATTTGCAGCCGACCTGCCCTACCTCGCGAATGTCCGCTTTTGGGCCGCGGCCGTTACCAGATGAATGGCCGAGATGGCGGCGCAAAGCAGACTTCGCTGCAAGGGCAGGCGAACGCCAAGTATGGGTCGTTGCCGCCAGACCGCTCCACCAAGCGTATCCCGGGAAAGACTCCCGCGCCGCATCTGACAAGTATTTTTGCGCTGCTGCACGCGGTTGTTCTGCGGCGTAGAATCGGCCCCTTGGCCAGTGGGGGGATGCCCTTGATCCTCCGCGCATGCGCCACTCGCGTCCGTTTCGTCCGAAGAAAATATCCAGTGTGGGCAGCGATGCTCCATCGCCAGCTTCGAGCTTGGCTGGCGCACCACTCTCAAGGATCCCGCACCGTGATGCGCGCGTCATTCGAGATGCTGAGCAAAACCTTGCGCCCGCTGACTCCGTCGAGCATGATTCCAAGGTCGTGCATGTCACCGACGACTGGCCGTCGAACGTCCCGATCACACCTAACGAGGTCGATGTTGTCGAAGCCTTCCTCAGGCGGGAGATTGATGCGCTGCTGAGGTGACGGTGCTGCCGAAGGGACCTGAGGGAGGCGATTGGGCCATGAACGTAACCTTGCCGATCACCAGCCGGGCCGCCCTCTATCTCCGCGTTTCTACCACGCGGCAGGCCGACGTTGACCTGTCCATCCCAGACCAGCGCCTCCAGACCGCTGCCTATTGCGAGCGGCAGGGCTGGTCCGTTGTGGCGGAGTACGTGGAGCCGGGTGCGTCGGCGATGGACGACAGCAGGCACGAATTCCAGCGGATGATCGAACGGGCATCCGATGACGATCGCCCATTTGATGTCATCGTCGTCCATAGCTTCAGCCGGTTCTTCCGCGATGCCTTTGGGCTGGAGATGTACATCCGCCGCCTCGCGAAGCACGGCGTGCGGCTCGTCTCCATCACCCAGGAGCTCGGGGATGATCCGGCTCAGGTCATGATGCGGCAGGTCATCGCCCTATTCGACGAGTACCAGTCCCGCGAGAATGCCAAGCATGTGCTGCGGGCTATGAAAGAGAACGCCCGGCAGGGATTCTATAACGGCGCCCGCCTGCCGCTTGGCTTCACCCTTGAAGAGGTCGAGAAGCGCGGCCATCGCATCAAAAAACGGATCGTCGTCGACCCCGTGGAGGCCGAGCTGGTGCGGCTGATGTTCGATCTCTACCTGCAGGGAGATGGCACATCGGGTCCCATGGGCATCAAGGAGATAACCAAGCATCTCAACGCCAAGGGCTACCGCACTCGTCTTGGAGCCCGCTACGGTGTCGGCACCATCCACGGGATCCTGAACAGTCCCGTTTATGTCGGGGAATGGAGCTTCAACAAGCGAAGCTCGAAGACGGGGCAGGTGAAGCCTCAGCACGAGGTTATCCCGATCTCGGTGCCGGCCATCCTCGATCGCCGAACTTTCGACAAGGTGCAGAAGGCTCTCAGGGCGAAGAGCCCGCACAACAGTCCGCCCCGGGTCATCTCAGGTCCGATCCTTCTGACCGGCTTGGCCTATTGCGCCTGTTGCGGCAGCGCCATGACGCTGCGCACCGCCACCTCGAAGAGCGGCAGGGTCTATCGCTATTACAGCTGCTCGACCTCCGGCCGGGTCGGCAAGTCCGCCTGCAAGGGGCGAACGGTGCCCATGGAAAAGCTCGACCATCTGGTCACACGCCATGTCGCTGAACGCGTCCTGGTGCCGGAGCGACTGGAGGCGCTGCTGCAGTCCGTTGTGGACCGGCGGGTGAAAGCCGACGCTGAGGTCCAGGCGCGGATCGATGAACTCTCTCGCGAAAAGACGACAGCGGAAGACAAGCTGCGGCGGCTGTACCGGCTTGTCGCCGACGGCATCGCGGAACCCGACGAGATGCTCAAGGAGCAGATTGCCAAGCTCAAGGCAGATCGGGACCGTGCACATTCGGCGCTGGAGCGGATCGAGAATCAAGGCGCCGCCGCAAGCCGGCTTGATCCGGACAAGCTCGCCCGCTTCGGGCAGCTCATGCGGTCAAACATCACAGAGGGCGAGGTGCCGTTCCGCAAAGCCTATCTGCGGTCGCTTATCGACGCCGTCGAAGTCGACCAGCACGTCGTGCGCATCCACGGATCAAGGACGGTGCTGGAGAGAGCCGTACTCGCCGACCGAGCCACCCAGCCGGGTGTTCGCGGTTTTGTACGGAAGTGGCGCGCCGACGTGGATGAAAGTGAGAACTACGTATTCGCTGGAACTCTCTAGCCCGCGCTTGAGGAGTTCATGCGGAGGCACGATGTGGCCGCGCAACGCTGCAGAATGATTTTCTAAGATACGGATGCTCCGGGCCAACTTGACTGGCAACCTACGCCAGGGTTTGAGGGAGCGCAAAAGAGCAAAGTCGCGACAGCTTCCGCAAGTTCAAGGAAGCGATGCCCCCTCAGGCCGATCTAGGGTTTCTGCCTGTCAATTTGGCGTTCCGACCGTGAACGCCGTGAGAGGGAGATACTCATGTCAGCCTATCTCGTTGTCGATCTCGACATCCGTGATCCAGACGCCATCGCGGATTATCGCTCCAAGGCCTTGCCGCTCGTCGAGCGCCTCGGCGGCCACCTCATAGCCCTCGACGAGACCCCGCTTGACCTTGAGGGCTGGCCAGCCACCAACATGCTGATCCTTCAGTTTCCCGACATGGATGCCATCCGCCGACTTTTTTCCTCGCCGGAATACGCGCCGCTCGCGCGTCAACGCCGCACGGCGGCGGGCTCTCGGATCGTCGCGCTCCACGGGGTGTAACGCGGCAAAAAGCAGGATCCAAACGCAAGTCACAAAGCGATGCCGAAGGTGCCGCCTGCTCTCACGATGCGGGTGGTTATGCCCAGGACAGGAGACAAAGATGGCAGAACTCACCAATGCCGCCTTTTTCAACGCCCGGTCCGGCCGATCGGACGAGCTTGGCTCCGAGTTGCTCAAGCTCGTCTCGCCGTCGCGGCAGGAGAAAGGTTGCCTTCGCTACGAAATCCACCAGTCCAAGGACGATCCGCATGCCTGGATGGTTCTGGAGGACTGGCGGCAACCCTCCGACTTCGATCTGCACATGGCTTCCGACTATGTGCGGGCATTCATGGCAAAGGTCCCGGAGCTTTGCGTCGGAAAAGTGGAGATCTGTGCCTACCGGCAAGTTTCTCCGCAATATTGATCGGCCCAAAGGAGCAATCATATGAGCAAGCAAACATCCAAAGTGTGGCTGGTGACGGGATGCTCGACGGGATTTGGTCGATACATCGTCGAACATCTGCTCGCAAGCGGCGACAATGTCGTGGTCACCGCCCGCAATATCTCCAAGATCGCCGATCTGAAGCACAAGGGTGAGCCCTTATCCTTCCCCTCGACGTTACGGATCGTGCGCAGTGCCTCGACGCTGTTGCAGCCTCGGAGGCGCATTTCGGGCGGATCGATGTTCTCGTCAACAATGCCGGCATCGGCTTCTTCGGCGCTGTGGAGGAGACCGACGAGGCCAACACACGGCGCCTGTTCGAGGTGAACTTCTACGGCACGGCCAACATGATCCATGCGGCTTTACCGGGGATGCGGGGGCGTCGCGGCGGCACCATCGTCAACCTGTCTTCGATTGGTGGCCTGATCGGGTTTACAGGCGTTGGCTATTACTGCGCCAGCAAGTTTGCCGTCGAAGGGTTGTCCGACACTCTGCGCCGCGAGGTCCAACCGCTCGGCATCCGTGTCATGGCCGTCGAGCCGAGCGGCTTCCGCACCGAATGGGCGGGCTCTTCGAGTGAGGCGGCGACTGTCATAAGCGATTACGACCGCACCGCTGGTGAAGCCCGCCGGGCCTATCATGCCTCCGTGGGACGGCAGGCTGGCGATCCCGCCCGTGCCGCCCAGGCGATCCGCGACGCCGTGCTGGCCACCGAGCCGCCGCATAACCTATTGCTCGGCAATGAGGCGGTGGAGCTCACGCTGGAAAAGATCAACGCCTTCGGGCCAATGTGACCGCCTGGGAGACACTCTCCCGCTCGGCCGACTTCCCGGCCACCTGACACTACAACACTCATAACGTTGAAACCTGCCCAGCGGCGCCGTCGCGCCGCCGGGCGTGACGAAGGAGTCTGTCATGCCTCAGCGTTTGGAACGAAAGGTAGCACTTGTCACTGGCGGTGGCTCCGGGATTGGAGCCGCAATCGCTCATCGCCTCGCCGCGGAAGGTGCGGCTGTCATGATCTCAGGCCGCACGGAAAAGCGGCTAACAGAAACCGCGTCGGACATGCCCGCGACGCGCACCGCCACCTTTGTCGCCAACGTTGCCAGTCGGCGGGAGTGCGATGCGCTGGTAGCCGCGACCGTTGCACGGTTCGGCCGCCTGGATACGCTGGTAAACGCCGCCGGCATGAATCTCGTCGGCACGATCGAGGGGACCTCGGATGAGCAATGGGATGACTGCCTGAGTTCCGATCTTTCCGGCGTGTTCTATATGAGCCGAGCGGCTGTACCGCATCTCATCGCGAGCAAGGGTTCCATTGTAAACATCGGCTCCGTTTCGTCCTTAGGCGGAGGGTGGAACCACGCGGCCTACAATGCTGCCAAGGGCGGGGTAGCGAACCTCACCCGCTCGATCGCGTGCGACCTCGGTAAGTTCGGTGTACGCGCCAACACAGTGGCTCCTGGCCTAACTGTGACCGAGATGGTGGACGCCATCATGGAAGACGAGGCGTTGCTGGAGAAGGCGTGGGAGCGCGTTCCCCTGCGTCGGGCGGGACAACCCGAAGAGATCGCCGCAACCGTGGCCTTTTTGGCAAGCGAAGAGGCCACCTGGATCACGGGGATCGTCCTGCCCGTCGATGGAGGACAGACCTGCACAGATGGCGGCCCGGAATGGGGCAAGTGATCTGCTGGCGGAAGTGCCCTGCGGATAAAAGCCCGGCACTTTACCTCCGGCCCGGATGCTCGCGCAACCTGCCCTACGCGGCAAGCTTAAGAATGGACACCGATCATGACTGATTATCCGATAGCTGCTACGTAGTTTGACCGCAGCTTTCGGAGATGGGGATGACGCCGACGGTCCAGGGAAGCGAGTTCGCGCAGCTTCGAACCTTCGTGACGGTCGCGGAACTGCTGAGCTTCAGCCGCGCCGCCGAGCGCCTAGGGGTCACGCCTTCGTCGCTCAGCCAGACCATCCGCAACCTCGAGGAACGATTGGGTATCCGCCTGCTCAATCGCACCACGCGCAGCGTGGCCCTCACCCCCGCCGGAGAGACCCTGCTGCTTCGCCTGCGCCCCGCCATGGACGAGATCAATGCAGCCCTCGCCAGTGCGACGCGTTTCCGGGACACGCCGGCCGGTACGGTGCGCGTGCACGCCGCCCGCCTCGCGGCACAAGCATTCGTCCTACCGATGCTGGGCGCGTTCAGCCGGTCCTATCCCGAGATCACGGTCGATGTGACCGTCGATGATGCCGTCGTCGATATCGTGTCGGGAGGATGGGACGTGGCCATCCGCCCCGGCGAAGTGGTCGAACGGGACATGATCGCGGTCGAGATCGGTGGTCCGCTGGTACAGTATCCCGTGGCGACCCCAGACTACATCGCCCGGCGCGGGACGCCCAAGGCGCCCGAACAGTTACTCGATCACAATTGCATTCTCTGGAGGTGGGCGGGGCAGAGCCTCCCCTATGCTTGGGAGTTCTGCCGAAACGGCAATTGGTTTGAACTAGTGGTCAAGGGCACGATCATCGTGAGCGACCGGGCCATGATGCTCGCCGCCTGCCTGGATGGCGCCGGCATCGCCTTCGCCACCAACCGGGAGGCCGATGCTCTCATTGCCGAGGGCCGCCTGGTCAGGATGCTCGATCCATATTGCGAGCCCTATCCCGGTTATTTCCTCTGCTATCCCCGGCAGCGACAGATGGCGCCCGCATTGCGCGCCTTCATGGATGCTTTGCGCATGACGGCCCGTCAGGATCCATGAACACTCGATGCGCTGGCACGGATGCGCGCATGACGGAGCACGAAAGGGGGCATCGCTTATGACAATGGAAGGCCGGCCGAGACGCTGCAGTGAGCTCCTTGCAGCGCTTATCGCCAATGAAGTGGGAGGCCATCGCCCGATCCTGCTAGCGGGTGGCGCGGTCCTAACGCTCGATCCCCGTATCGGCGACTGGGAGCGGGCGGATGTCCTCATCTGCGACTCAGTGATCGTAGCCGTCGGCCCCGGCCTCTCCACAGGGCCGGATGACGACGACACGATCGTCATCGATTGCGAGGGTACACTGATCCTGCCCTCGCATGTGAACTTCGCAGATCCCGCCTCAGCGGCCACGCTGTTTCCGGCAGCGACGGCGGACATTGCCGTTATCCGCCTGGCCGTTTCGGCGCCAACACAGGTCGCGCAGCTATCGGTCTCAGTGGCAGCCGCGTGGCCGGCAACGGCTCCGGGCCGGCATCTCGACATGCTGATCGCCGCTGGCAGGATCCGGCGGTGGAACGGCAAGCCGATCGAGCATGCGGTCGAGGTGGTAACGCCTGTCGAGGGGAAGATCGACGATCATCCCTATCTCGGTACGTGGATCGATGAGGATGAATTCGTCCGCCAGGAATTGCTGCCAGGTGGCCGTTATGAAGAAGCGCGCGGAGACCGGCAGAGCGCCTATCGGGGCGCGTACTGGATACAGAGCGAGCGGATCGTCTATCGGGACGATCTCGGCTTCTGGGCGTTCGGAGAGTTCA
>JBGGNI010000181.1:0-51915 GCA_041287585.1 Xanthobacteraceae bacterium | reverse complement strand
GCCGGGGCTTCGATCCAGTCGACCTGGCCGGAGCGCAGCGCGGCGACGCGGGCGTTCGGCTCCGGCAGCGGCAGCAGCACCAGCTTGTCCAGCTTGGGCACGCGGGTCTTGTCCCAATAATCCGCGAACGGCACCAGCTCGGCACGCTCGCGCGGCACGAAGGCGGTGAGTTTCCACGGGCCGGTGCCGGAGGGGGTCTTGGCGAAGGCTTCCCAGCTCTTGCCCAGCTTCTCCCACTGCGCGGGCGAGGACATCATGATCCAGGCGAGCTGGTAGGGCAGGGTGGCGTCCGGCGCCTTGGTCACGATTTCGACCGTGTAGGGGTCGATGACCTTGTAGGAAGCGACCGCGGGAATGCGCGATTTGCCCTGCGCCGATTGGCGCTGGTCGAACTGCGGGCTGTCGGTCTTCAGAAGCTTGTCGAGGTTCCACACCACAGCGTCGGCGTTGAACTCCGAGCCGTCGTGAAACTTGGCCCCCTGGCGAAGCTTGAACAGCCAGCGCGTCTTGGTGCTGTCCGCCGGATCGACGCCCCACTCGGTTGCAAGGCCGGGTATGACGTCGGACGGCTTGTCGGCGCTGGTCAGGTCCCAGTTTACCAGGCCGTCATAGACGGTGTAGCCCATGAAGCGCATGCCCTCGCCGCCCTGGTCGGTCTGGCCGGTGGTGAGCGGTATGTCCGATGCGGTCATGCCGATGCGCAGGGTGCCCTGCGCCAGTGCCGGGGCTACCGAAAGGCCGCCAAGGGCTGCGGCAGCCAGAAGTCCAATGAGCCGTTTTCCAATCATCTGCCTCTCCGTCTGTCCAAGCTTCGCTTCGGCCTGACCCTTCGTCATGCACTCGCCGGGCCAATCGTCCGGCGAGCGGGACACGAACGTGTCAGGCGTTACGTGGACAGATGTTCAGCAATTTGCATGCCAGCACTATAAGAAAAATTATTTTCATATTTTCCGTCGCGCCAGCTGGTTTCGGCGCAGCAAACCGGCTCAAACTTAGGCAGCGTGATTGTCAAAACGGCAGAGTTTGAGGCGTTCAAAGCTCCGCTAGAGCGTCGTGCAGGGTCTGGATCGTCGCCAGCCGCCGCCGGCCGTCCGCCCCGGCCTGCTCCATCACCCGTGTCGCCAGCAGGTGCGAGACCGCCATCACGGAAACATGGTTGTCGAGCGGTCCGGGTGCCTGGGAATCGCAGCGCAAGGTCCAGGTGGCCGGCAGCGCCTCGACCGCCTGGGTGTTGGTGATGACGGCGACCTTGACGCCGAGGGCGAGCATCTGGCGCAGCAGGTCCGGCAGGACCGCGACGCGCCGGCGCAGCGCGTAGACGATGGCGACATCGTCCGCGCCCATTCCGGCGAGATGCTCGGCAAGGGTCTCGCCTGGGCCGGGGATCAGCGTCGCGCCGGCGACCACCTGCACGATCTGCCAGCGCAGATAGGAGGCAAGGCCCTGGCTGGAGCGGTAGCCGACGATCCAGACCTTGCGCGCCTGCACCATCCGGGTGGCGATCTCCTCGATGTCCGGCTCGGTCAGCCGGCGAAACGTGCCGGCCACATTGGCGATGCTCTGCTCGACATGGGCCGCCAGCGAGCCGACCGGCGCATTGGGCACCGAACCCGACAGGAACAAGGGCGAGCCCGCGCCGTGCTCGGCCCGTGCGCTGCGGCGGGCATCGTCGAAACCCTCATAGCCGAGCCGCCGGACGAAGCGGGTGACGGTGGCGTTCGAGACATTGGCAAGGTGGGCAAGTTCGGACGCGGAATAGCCGGCAATGCCGCCGGGAAAATCCAGCACCGTTTCCGCCAGACGCCGCTCGGACGGCGAGAGCGCATGCAGGATCTGGCGGATGCGCGTGATCAGCGAAACTGAAACGGTTGTCGGCACCGGCGGTCTCTATGAAAATGGCTTTGCATAGTCATACGTCCCACGGGCGAAGCCGTGCAATGCGCTTGAACGGTCGCCCGCACGGCGACGGCAGCGGGCTCGAACACAGGCGCCTGGAAAATCTATCTTATTTTTAATGTTCCCGGATTTGCGTTGCAGTCAGGCGTTGCTGGCCTATCTATCGGCGATGTGGTCGGCGTTGGGTAGCAGTTTTATGATCAGTCAGAAGCGACAGACGACGTCCAATTTCCGGGCCGGAAATCTGTCTCGCATCGTGGTGGCCGCGGTCTTTACGTGGTCGAGCGTCGTCTACCCGGTCATGGCTCAGACGCCGGATGCGCCCGCGCAGCCGCCGCCGGATGCCGTTCCCGCTCCGCCGCCGCCCCCCGCTGCTGCGGCCCCGCCGGCGGCGCCTGTGCCGGTCTATTCCATGACCGATCTGCAGTATCTGCTGGAGCCGATCGCGCTCTATCCCGATCCGCTTCTGGCGCTCATTCTGCCGGCCGCCACCTTTCCCGACCAGCTCATTGAGGCGGATGAGTGGATCATCGCCAATGCCGCGGCGGTGAAGCGCCGAGATTTCCGCGCGGCGGACGCCAAGAACTGGGACCCCAATGTCCAGGCGCTGACCCGCTTTCCCGACGTGGTCGCGCTGTTGACCGAACATATCGATTGGACGGAATCGCTCGGCACCGCCGCGGCGCTTCAGCCGGACGACGTGGCGGCGGCCATCCAGCTGCTGCGCGCCAAAGCGGAGAGCGTCGGCAATCTGACGAGCACGCCGCAGCAGGTGGTGACCACGCGGGTGGAACAGAACACCCGCACCATCTACATCGCGCCGGCCAATCCGGAGCGGATCTACGTCCCGGTGTATGATTCCTCCACCGTATTCACCACGGCCGCGGTCGGCGCCCTGGCGTTCGGTGCCGGCGTGCTGGTGGGCTCCTCTTGGAACAATCGCTGGGGCTGGAACAACCGGCGCTGGAACAATGTGTGGGTGCGCCACTATTGGGCGCCGCCGCCGCCCCGTCCGCCGCATCACGGCCGGCCCGGCACGCCGCCGTCCGGCCCCTGGCGGCCGGATCGTCCCGGCCAGCGCCCGGAACGCCCGAGCAACCGCCCCGACCGCCCGAGCAATCGGCCGGACCGTCCGGGCGTGCGGCCGGAGCGGCCCGGTCCCGATCGTCCCGGCACCCGGCCCGAGCGGCCCGGAGTCCGCCCGGAACGCCCCTCGACGCGTCCCGAGCGTCCGTCTGCCCGTCCAGAGCGGCCCGCTGCACGCCCGGATCGGCCGGCTACAAGACCCGAGCGCCCGACGGCAAGCCCCGAACGTCCGGCGGCCCGGCCCCAGACCCCGACGAGCCGTCCTCAGACCCGGCCGCAGCAGACCAGGCCGCCAGCGCGTCCCCAGCAGACCAGGCCCCCAGCGCGTCCTCAGCAGACCCGTCCGACAACTCGGCCGCAGCAGACCCGGCCGCAGCAGCCGCGTCCGCGTCCGGAGGCGCGCCCCTCCCGGCCGGCGAACCCACCCTCGCGTCCGCAACGTCCGCGGCCGGGAGAGCGCCGCTAGGGGAATCCGCACAGCAAAACGCCCCGGCCGCGAGCCCGGGGCGTTTTGTTATTGAAGGTGGCTCACTCGGCCGGGCTGACCAGTTGCCCGATCGGCAGATCCTCGGTCGCCACCGCCTCGCCCGCCAGCGCGCGGCGGAGCTGGTCGGTGTCGAGTTCGCCTTCCCAGCGCGCAACGACCAGGGTCGCCACCGCATTGCCGACGAAATTTGTCAGCGCGCGGCATTCGGACATGAAGCGGTCGATGCCCAGAATGAGCGCCATGCCGGCGACCGGCACCGAAGGCACCACCGAGAGCGTCGCGGCGAGGGTGATGAAGCCGGCGCCGGTAATGCCGGCCGCGCCTTTGGAGCTCAGCATGGCGACCAGCAGCAGCAGAACCTGGTCCCACAGGCTCAGCTCGATGCCGGTGGCCTGCGCGATGAACAGCGCCGCCAGCGTCATATAGATGTTGGTGCCGTCGAGATTGAATGAATAGCCGGTGGGAATGACCAGCCCGACCACCGACTTGCCGGCGCCGGCCTTTTCCATCTTCTCCATCAGGCTCGGCAGCGCGGCCTCGGAGGACGAGGTGCCGAGCACCAGCAGCAGCTCTTCCTTGATGTAGCGGATGAGCGCGAGGATGGAGAAGCCGTTGTAGCGCGCCACCGCGCCGAGCACGACGAACACGAAGATGAGGCTGGTGAGGTAGAACGTGCCGACCAGCATGGCGAGGCTGGCCACCGAGCCGATGCCGTACTTGCCGATGGTGAAGGCCATGGCGCCGAAGGCGCCGAGCGGGGCCGCCTTCATCAGAATGGCGACCAGGCGGAACATCGCCTGCGAGATCGAGGTCAGCACTTCCATCACCGGGTCGCCCCGCTCGCCGATGCCGGCCAGCGCGATGCCGAACAGCACGGCGAAGAACAGCACCTGGAGAATGTCGCCGGAGGCCAGCGCGCTCACCGGCGTGGTGGGGATGATGTTGGTGAGAAAGCCGATAATGGTCTGGTCGTGGGCCTTGGCGGCATAGTCCACCACCGCCTTGGCGTCGAGCGAGGCGGGATCGATATTCAACCCGGCGCCGGGGCGGACGACGTTGCCGACGATGAGCCCGATGATCAGGGCCAAGGTGGAGAAGGTGATGAAATAAAGCATCGCCTTGCCGGCGACGCGGCCCACCTTGCCGAGGTCGCGCATGCCGGCGATGCCGGTGACGACGGTGAGGAAAATCACCGGCGCGATGATCATCTTCACCAGCTTGATGAAGGCATCGCCCAGCGGCTTCATGTCGGCGCCCACGCTCGGATAATAATGGCCGAGCGCGATGCCCGCCGCGATGGCGAGGAGAACCTGGAAATACAGATGCTGATAGAATTTCCGGGGTGCGGCCGGAACCGTTGCGGGAATGGCGTAGGCCATGGGGCTTCCTCCTTGGAACCGTCGATGCCTCGTTGAGAGGGCGTCGTTGGGAGCCGGATAAAATCGGGACCGGCGCCACCCGCGCCGCAGTGCTCACCCCTTGCGCAAGGCGCATGCCAACCATGCCGTTTTGCGGTGACCTCTTTAAGTTCATGATATTTCGAATAAAATTTTTTCTGCTCTGAAGGCGGTCTCGACAAACTGTGCGGATTGTCACACAGTCGTCCGATACGGCGTGCGGAGAACCGCACCCCTGTTTCGGCAGGAAGGCGCGACCATGTCCGACATCGGCCGACCGCGATGGTGGCTGCGCCTAGGCGCGGCGCTGCTGGTCGGCCTCGGCGTGCTGCTGGGGATCGACCGTCTCGCTGGCATGGGCGCGGAGCGTTGGGCGGCGGCTCAGGTGGGGGTGGCGGCGCAGTCCGCGGCCTCGTTCCGCGCCGCCATGCTGCGCAGCGAGATCGAAAAGCAGCGCACCTTGCCGGTGGTGCTGGCGCAGGATCCGGACGTGCGCGCCGCTTTGGAGGGCCGCGATCCCGCCCGGATCGCGGGGCTGAACGCTAAATTGGAGACGCTGGCCGCCGGAACCGGGGCCGGCGTCATCTATCTGCTCGATGCGCGCGGCGTCACCGCTGCGGCCAGCAATTACCGCCTGCCGTCGAGCTTCGTCGGCAGCGATTATTCGTTCCGGCCCTACTATCTGAAGGCGATGGAGGAGGGTGCCGCCGAGCATTTCGCGCTTGGCACGGTCAGCCGCCAGCCCGGCCTCTACATCACCCGCCGGCTGGATGGTCCGCAGGGGCCGCTCGGCGTGCTGGTGGTCAAGGCGGAGTTCTCGGCGCTGGAAGCGCAATGGCAGCGCGCCGGCGATCCCACCTTCGTGACCGATGCGCGCGACATCGTGCTGGTGACCAGCGTGCCGGACTGGCGCTTCAACGCCACCGTGCCGATAGCCGACGACCAGCGCGCGGCGATCCGCGCCAGCCTGCAGTTCGGCGATGCCACGCTGGCGCTGCTGCCGCTGCGGCCCGCGGTCGGGGAGGGGGCCGCGGTGACCTGGGCCGGCGCTGCTTTCGTCGAGGCGAGCGCGCCGGTGGCGACCATCGCCTGGACGCTGCACGTGCTGGAGCCGCTCGCCGCCACGGCGCAACTCGCCGTGCTGGCGACCCGCGCTCTGGCCGGCCTCGCCGCCGTGTCGATGCTGGGCGCCGGCGCCTTCATCCTCGCCCGCCGACGCAGCCGGGCGCGCGAGCGCGAACGGGAGGCGGCGCTGCGCGGCGAACTGGAGGCCCGCGTCGCCGCGCGAACCATGGAACTGAGCCGGACCAATGAGCGGCTGCACACCGAGATGGAGGAGCGCAGGAGGGCGCAGGCCACGGCGCAGACCATGCAGGACGAACTCGTGCAGGCGAGCAAGCTCGCCGTGCTGGGCCAGATCGCCGCTAGCGTGGCCCACGAGGTCAACCAGCCGGTGGCCGCGATACGAACCTTCGCTGACAGCGGCGCTGCGCTGCTGGAGCGGGGCAACAGCGAGACGGCGCGCAAAAACTTCGCCACCATCGCTGCGCTCACCGATCGCATCGGCGCCATTACCGGGCAATTGCGGGCGTTCGCGCGCAAGACCTCGTCCGATGCCGGCCCGGTGGAACTGCGCGCGGTGCTGGAGGGGGCGCTGCTGCTGGTCGGCCATCGCCTGCGCCAGAGCGGCGTCGATCTGGCGGTCGATCTGCCTCTGGGCGACCTCGTGGTGGCCGGCGAGCGCGGGCGGCTGGAGCAGGTGTTCGTCAATCTGCTGCAGAACGCGGTGGAAGCGCTGTCCGGCGTGCCGGAGGCCCGCATCCGCATCGGCGCGCAGGCGAGCGGGGCCGATGTGGTCGTCAGCATTGCCGACAACGGGCCGGGCCTGGCGCCGCAGGTGCTGGACAGCCTGTTCCTGCCCTTCACCACCACCAAGCCGGAGGGCCTCGGCCTCGGCCTTGTCATCTCGCACGACATCGTCGCCGAGTTCGGCGGCAGCCTGCGTGCGGAGAATGACGGCGGTGCGGTGTTCACCCTCACATTGCGGAGACTGTGATGGACGTCGCCTTCGTGGACGACGACGAGGCGCTGCGCGCGGCCAATGTGCAGGCGCTGATGCTCGCCGGCCTCAGCGTCGCGCCATACGCCTCCGCCATGGCCGCGCTGGAGGAGATCGACGCGAGCTTCCCCGGCATCGTGGTCAGCGATGTGCGCATGCCGCAGATCGACGGGCTGGAACTGTTCCGCCGGCTGAAGCGGCGCGATGCCGACCTGCCGGTGATCCTCATCACCGGCCATGGCGACATCGCCATGGCGGTGGAAGCGATGCGCGAGGGCGCCTACGACTTCATCGCCAAGCCCTATGCGCTGGACCGGCTGCTGGTGGCCGTCCGCCACGCGCTCGACAAGCGCCGGCTGGTGCTGGAAAATCGCGCGCTGCGGCGCAGGACCGAAGCGGCGAGCCCGGACCTGCCGCTGCTCGGCCACGCGCCGGAGACCGAGAGGTTGCGCCAGCGCGTGCGCCAGATCGCGGACGCCGATATCGACGTGCTGGTGGAGGGCGAGACCGGCGCCGGCAAGGAGGTGGTGGCGCAGGCGCTGCACAATTGGAGCCGCCGCGCCGCCCGGCCGTTCGTCGCCGTCAATTGCGGGGCGCTGCCGGAGAACGTCATCGAGAGCGAACTGTTCGGCCACGAGGCCGGCGCCTTTACCGGGGCGCTCAAGAAGCGGGTCGGCCGGGTGGAGCACGCCAGCGGCGGCACGCTGTTCCTCGACGAGATCGAAGCGATGTCGCCGGCACTGCAGGTGAAGATGCTGCGGGTGCTGGAGGCCCGCGAGATCATGCCGCTGGGCACCAATGAGGTGCGGCGCGTCGACATCCGGGTGGTGGCGGCCTCCAAGGTGGATTTGAACGCGCTGGTGCGGCGCGGCAGCTTCCGCGAAGACCTGTATTACCGGCTGCACGTCGCCTTCGTGCGCATTCCCCCATTGCGCGAGCGGCGCGAGGACGTGCCGCTGCTGTTCGGCCATTTCCTGTCGCGCGCGGCCAAACGGTTCCGGCGCGAGGCGCCGCTGATCGACGCCGCCGTGCGCCGGCATCTCGACAGCCACGACTGGCCGGGCAATGTGCGCGAACTCGCCCATTATGCCGAGCGTGTCGCGCTCGGCCTGCTGCCCGAAAGCGAGGCGGCCCCGGCCCCGGCCGCCGGCGCCACCTTGCCGGAGCGGGTCGACGCCTTCGAGGCCGGCCAGATTCGCGAGGCGCTCGCCGCCAGCCGCGGCGACATCCAGGCGACGCTGCGCATTCTCGGCATTCCGCGCAAGACGCTCTACGACAAGTTTCGCCGCCACGGCATCGACCAGGCCGGCTTCCGCGGCGGCGATTAAACTCACGAAAAGTCAAACAGTATGACTATTCAGCGTCACTCCGCCGTGCCATAAATCCGGCATCGCCGTTCCGCGCCCGCAGAAGCGCAGCGGCCGACTAGCTCTTCGGGAGAGACGCCACATGAAGATCACGTCCCTACTTGCCGCCACAGCTCTGTCCACGCTCGCCCTCGCCTTTGGGGCGCAGGCGGCGGACCTCACGGTCGGCTTTTCGCAGATCGGCTCGGAATCCGGCTGGCGCGCCGCCGAGACCTCGGTTTCCAAGCTGGAAGCCAAGAAGCGCAACGTTACGCTCAAGATCGCCGACGCCCAGCAGAAGCAGGAGAATCAGATCAAGGCGATCCGCTCCTTCATCGCCCAGGGCGTCGACGCCATCTTCCTCGCGCCGGTGGTCGCCACCGGCTGGGATTCGGTGCTGAAGGAGGCCCAGGAAGCCAAGATCCCGGTCGTGCTGCTCGACCGCGACATCGATCCCGCGGGCAAGAGCCTCTACCTCACCGCCGTAACCTCGGACAGCGTCCATGAGGGCGAGGTCGCCGGCCAGTGGCTGGTCAAGACCGTCGCAGGCAAGCCGTGCAACGTCGTCGAGCTTCAGGGCACCGTCGGCGCCAGCGTCGCCACCAACCGCAAGAAGGGCTTCGAGCAGGGCATTGCCGGGGCCTCCAACGTCAAGATCGTGCGCAGCCAGACCGGCGACTTCACCCGTGCCAAGGGCAAGGAGGTGATGGAGAGCTTCATCAAGGCCGAAGGCGGCGGCAAGAACATCTGCGCGGTCTACGCCCACAATGACGACATGATGGTCGGTGCCATCCAGGCGCTGAAGGAAGCCGGTCTCAAGCCCGGCACCGAAGTGCTCACCGTTTCGATCGACGCCGTGCCGGACATCTTCAAGGCGATCGCCGCCGGCGAGGCCAATGCGACCGTCGAACTGACGCCGAACATGGCCGGCCCGGCCTTCGACGCCATCATCGCCTACAAGACCAAGGGCACCGTGCCGCCCAAGTGGATCCAGACCGAGTCGAAGCTCTATACGGCGGCCGACAACCCGCAGAAGATCTACGACAGCAAGAAAGACCTCGGCTACTGAGTTCCGCACGGCATCGGGCGCCGAGCCGCTCTTGGCCGGCGCCCTTTCCGGTCGTCCTCCATTTTTGCAGAACGCCGCCGTGCGCCCGCGCGCGGGCGGCGGGAGTGAGCCTCCATGTCTGGAGCGTCCATGTCTGGAGCCTCTATTGACGCACCCAACGCGCCGCTGCTGGACGTGCGCGGCCTGACCAAGAGCTTCGCCGCGACCCGCGCCTTGGACGGCGTCGACCTGACGCTGCGGGCCGGCGAAATCCATGCCTTGCTCGGCGAGAACGGGGCCGGCAAGTCGACCTTGATCAAGGTCGTCACCGGCGTCATCCGCCGCGATGCCGGCACGGTGGCGCTGGATGGCCTGCCGATCATGCCGCATTCCGCCGAGGAGGCCTCCAAGGCCGGCATTGCGACCGTTTATCAGGAAGTGAATCTGCTGCCGAACCTCTCGGTGGCGCAGAATCTGTTCCTCGGCCGCCAGCCGACGCGGTTCGGCTTCGTGCGCGAGGCCGAGATGCGCCGCCGTGCCCGCGTGCTGTTGCGGGATTTCGGGTTGGACATCGATGTCGGCGCGCCGCTCGGCAATTATTCGGTGGCGGTGCAGCACATTGCGGCGATCGCCCGCGCCGTCGACATGTCGGCGCGCGTGCTGATCCTCGACGAGCCGACCGCCAGCCTCGACGCCCACGAGGTCGACACGCTGTTCGCGGTCATGCGCCAGCTCGCGGCCCGCGGCATCGGCATTCTGTTCGTCACCCATTTCCTCGACCAGGTCTATGCCGTCACCGACCGCATCACCGTGCTGCGCAACGGCCGGCTGGTCGGCGAGCGGCTGACCGCCGAGCTGCCGCGCATGGAGCTGGTGCGCATGATGCTCGGCCGGGAGCTGATCGAGGCCACCGCCGAGCGGGCGGAAGGCAGCGGCGGCACCGCGGCCGCCGAACCCTATGCAGTGTTCGAGAATTTCGGCAAGGCCGGCTATGTCGCCCCGTTCGATCTCACGGTGCGCTCGGGCGAAGTGGTCGGGCTGGCCGGCCTGCTCGGCTCCGGCCGCACCGAGACCACGCGGCTCGTGTTCGGCGCCGAGCGGGCCGACAGCGGCACCGCCACGGTCGCCGGCCGCCCGGTGCGGCTGACCTCACCGGCGGAAGCGGTGCGCCACGGCTTCGGCTATTGCCCGGAGGAGCGCAAGACCGAAGGCGTGGTCGCCGAACTCACCGTGCGCGAGAACATCGTGCTGGCGTTGCAGGCCAAGCGCGGCGTGCTCAAGCCGCTGTCGCGCCGCGAGCAGGACGAGATCGCCCGCCGCTTCATCCGCCTGCTGGACATCCGCCCGCCGGACCCGGAGCGGCCCATCGGCCTGCTGTCCGGCGGCAACCAGCAAAAGGCGCTGCTGGCCCGCTGGCTGGCCACGGAGCCGCGCCTGCTGATTCTGGACGAGCCGACGCGCGGCATCGATGTCGGCGCGCATGCCGAGATCATCCGGCTGATCCGACAGCTCTGTACTGAGGGCATGGCGCTGCTCGTGGTCTCCTCCGAGCTGGAGGAGATCGTCACCTATGCCGACCGGGTCATCGTGCTGCGCGACCGCGCGCAGGTGGCGAGCCTGGAGGGCGGGGCGGTCACGGTATCGGCCATCCTCGCCGCCATCGCGGCCGACACGCCGCAGGCGGCCTAAAGAGACATGACCGTCATGGCGCTTCGCTTGCCGCGCACCGGCACCCCGCAGATTGCCGCCTTCCTGGCGATCCTCGCCATCAACTGGGCGGTCTCGCCGCAATTCTTCGACATCCGGCTCCAGGACGGCCGCCTGTTCGGCAGCCTGGTGGACGTGTTCAACCGCGGCGCCCCGGTGGCGCTGCTTGCCATCGGCATGGTGCTGGTGATCGCCACGCGCGGCATCGACCTGTCGGTCGGGGCGGTGATGGCGATCTGCGGCGCCATCGCCGCCTCGCTGGCCGACAGCCATCCGCTGCCGGTGGTGCTGGCCGCAGCCTTGGGGGCCGGGTTGCTGTGCGGCCTATGGAACGGTTTCCTAGTGGCGGTGCTCGGCATCCAGCCCATCGTCGCCACCCTCATCCTCATGGTTGCGGGCCGCGGCATCGCCCAATTGATCACCGAGGGGCGCATCGTTACCTTCACCACGCCGGACCTCGCCTTTCTCGGCGGCGGCTCGGTGCTCGGCGTGCCGACCCCGGTGGCGATCACCGTCGCGATGCTGGCGCTGACGCTGGCGCTGGTGCGCGGCACCGCGCTCGGTCTGATGATCGAGGCGACCGGCGGCAATGCGCGGGCCAGCGCGCTCGCCGGCATCGGCACGCGCGCCATGACGCTTGCGGTCTATGTCTGGTGCAGCCTGTGCGCGGCACTGGCCGGCGTGATCGCTGCCGCTGACATCCTGGGCGCGGATGCCAACAATGCCGGGCTGTGGCTGGAGCTGG
Organism: Xanthobacteraceae bacterium; assembly: GCA_041287585.1. GTDB lineage: Bacteria > Pseudomonadota > Alphaproteobacteria > Rhizobiales > Xanthobacteraceae > Ancylobacter. The sequence goes on along the minus strand of JBGGNI010000181.1, from coordinate 40,144 downwards.
ACGCCATTCTGGCCGTGGTTATCGGCGGCACGTCGCTGTTCGGCGGGCGGTTCAGCCTGGTGCTGGCGGTGGTGGGGGCGCTGATCATCCAGGCCATGAACACCGGCATCCTGCTGTCCGGCTATCCGCCGGAGTTCAATCTGGTGGTCAAGGCGGTGGTGGTGCTGGTGGTGCTGCTGATGCAGTCGCCCCGCTTCGCCGGGCTCGCCATGCTGCTGCCGGGAGCGCGCAAATGAACCGCCTGCTGCCCGTTCTCGTCACCACGGCGGTGTTCGTCGCCGGCTTCATCGCCTGCTCGGTGCAGTTCCCCAATTTCGCCTCGACGCGGGTGGTGGCGAACCTGTTGACCGACAATGCCTTCCTCGGCATCGTCGCGGTGGGGATGACCTTCGTCATCATCTCCGGCGGCATCGATCTGTCGGTCGGCTCGGTCATCGGCTTCACCACGGTGTTCCTGGCGCTGGCCATAGAGCGCCTCGGCATGCCGCCGCTGGTCGCCTTCGCGGTCATTCTCCTCATCTGCGCGGCGTTCGGCGCCGCCATGGGCGCGGCGATCCAGTATTTCGAGCTGCCGCCCTTCATCGTCACGCTGGCCGGGCTGTTTCTGGCGCGCGGCGCCAGCTTTCTGATGTCGACGGAATCCATCGCGATCAATGCGCCGCTCTATGGCCACATCTCCGATTACGCCCTGCGGCTGCCTGGCGGCGGGCGGCTGACGATCATCGCCATGATCATGCTGGCGGTGTTCGTGCTGGGCGGTCTGCTGCTGCACGGCACGCGGTTCGGCGCCAATGTCTATGCGCTGGGCGGCAGCCGCACCTCCACCGCGCTGATGGGCGTGCGGGTGGGTGCGGCAACGATCCGCATCTATATGCTCTCCAGCGTGCTTGCCGGCTTGTCGGGCATCGTCTTCACTTTCTACACCTCGGCGGGCTATTCGCTCTCGGCGGTCGGTGTGGAGCTCGACACCATCGCCGCCGTGGTTATTGGCGGCACCATGCTCACCGGGGGCTACGGCTTCATGTTCGGCACCTTTGTCGGCGTGCTGATTCAGGGGCTGATCCAGACCTACATCACCTTCGACGGCTCGCTGTCGAGCTGGTGGACCAAGATCGCAACCGGAATGCTGCTGTTCGCCTTCATCGCCTTCCAGCAGATACTGGTGGTTCTCGCCCGGCGCCCCGTGCGGGGAATCGCAGGAGCGCGGCCGTCATGAACTCCCAGCTCATCGTCATTCCCACCGGCCGGGCGCATTCCAACCATGCGGAGGTGGCGCGCACCATCGGCATCGACATCATCGCGGGGCGCTACCCGGAAGGCGCCAAGCTGCCGGGCGACGCCGAGATGACGCTGCTGTTCGGCGTGTCCCGTCCGGTGCTGCGCGAGAGCGTGAAGACCCTGGTGGCCAAGGGCCTGCTGAGCACCAAGGCGCGGGTCGGCACGGTGGTGCGCGAGCGCAGCGCCTGGAACATGTTCGACGTCGACGTGCTGGCCTGGCACCTCGATGCCGGCATCGACAAGCGCTTCCTGCGCGACCTCGCCGAAATCCGCCTCGCAGTGGAGCCTCGCGCCGCGGCACTGGCGGCCGAGCGGCGCAGCGCGGCCGACCTCGACAGCCTGCGCGCCAGCCTCGCGACCATGCGCCGCGAGGCGTCCGATGCGGTGGGCTTCGCCGATGGAGATCTCGGCCTGCACCTCACCGTCGCCACCGCCTCCGGCAATCCGTTCATGCGCTCCATCGGCGGGGTGATCGAGGCGGCGCTGCGCGCCTCCTTCCTGCTCAGCGCCCCGGTGGAAGAGCATGAGCGCGACATCGCCATTCTCGCCCATGAGCGCATCGTCGAGGCGATCGAGAACCGCGACCCGGAGGCGGCCTCGGCCGCCATGGTCAATGTGATCTTCAACGGCCTGCGCCGCCACGGCGCCGCGGCCTGAGGACATCGGCAGACGCCGCCGGCGCGACAGTCGGCGGATCAACAATCGAAGGTGATGCATGGCACTTCCCTCCGCCCGCCCGGTCTATCGCGGCGTCTTTCCGGTGGCGCCGACCGTGTTCGGCGCCGACGGCGCGCTCGACCTCGACGGGCAGAAGCGCGCCATCGATTTCATGATCGACGCCGGTTCGCACGGCATCTGCATCCTCGCCAATTTCTCCGAGCAGTTCGTGCTGACCGACGCCGAGCGCCATGCGGTGATGGAGACGGTGCTGGACCATGTCGCCGGGCGGGTGCCCATCATCGTCACCACCACGCATTTCTCCTCCGCCGTCTGCGCGGAGCGCTCGCGCCAGGCGCAGGAGCGCGGCGCGGCGATGGTGATGGTGATGCCGCCCTATCACGGCGCCACCTTCCGCGTCGGCGAGGCCGGCATCTATGAATTCTACCGCGCCGTCTCCGACGCCATTTCCATTCCCATCATGGTGCAGGACGCGCCGGTGGCGGGAACGCCGCTGTCGGTGCCGTTCCTCGCCCGCATGGCGCAAGAGATCGAGAACCTCGCCTATTTCAAGATCGAGGTGCCGCAGGCGGCCGGCAAGCTGCGTGCCCTCATCGAGGCCGGCGGCGCCGCCATCGAGGGACCATGGGACGGCGAGGAAGCCATCACCCTGATGGCCGACCTCGACGCCGGGGCCACCGGCGCCATGACCGGCGGCGGCTACCCCGACGGCATACGTCAGATCACCGACGCCTATTTTGACGGCCGCCGGATGGAGGCGCTGGACGCCTATCAGCGCTGGCTGCCGCTGATCAATTACGAGAACCGTCAGGCCGGGCTTGCCGCCGCAAAAGTCTTGATGAAGGAGGGCGGCGTAATTGCGCACGAGACGGTGCGCCACCCGCTGCCGCCGCTGCACCCGGCCACCCGCGCCGGCCTGATCGAGATCGCCCGCCGGCTCGATCCGCTCGTACTCAATTGGGGCAAGTGAGAGCCATGAACATGATCACCGGCGATGTCCTGATCGGCCGCTCCGATCTAGCCGACGCCACACGGTTCCGCGCCATCGACCCGGCTTTGGGCGCGGCCATCGAGCCCGGCTTCACCGAGGCCGGCCCCGAGCATGTGGCACGGGCGGCTGAACTCGCCGCGAGCGCCTTCCCGGTCTATCGCGCCACCACGCCGCAGGCCCGCGCCGCGTTCCTGGAGGCCATCGCCACGCAGATCGAGGGCCTGGGCGAGGAACTGATCGCCCGCGCCATGCGCGAGACCGGCCTGCCCGCCGCCCGCCTCAATGGCGAGCGCGGGCGCACCACCGGCCAGCTCCGCATGTTCGCCAACTGGGTGCGGGCGGGCGGGGCCGACGAGCCGCGCATCGACAGCGCCTTGCCGGCGCGCACGCCGCTGCCGCGTTCGGACCTGCGCCTGCGCCATATCGGCGTCGGGCCGGTGGCCGTGTTCGGCGCCAGCAATTTCCCGCTTGCTTTCTCGGTCGCCGGCGGCGACACCGCTTCCGCGCTGGCCGCCGGCTGCCCGGTTGTGGTGAAGGGCCACCCGGCCCATCCCGGCACCTCGGAGCTGGTCGGCCGCGCCATCCGCGCCGCGGTGGCGGCGTGCGGGCTGCCGGAAGGCGTGTTCTCTCTGCTCACCGGCACCACGCGGGAGCTGGGCGGCGCGCTGGTGGCGGATCCGCGCATCATGGCGGTGGGCTTCACCGGCTCGCGCGCCGGCGGCCTCGCTTTGGTGCGCATCGCCAATGCGCGCAAGGTGCCGATCCCGGTCTATGCCGAGATGAGCGCGATAAACCCGGTGTTGCTGCTGCCGGCGGCGCTGGAGGCGCGGGCGGAGGCGCTGGGTGCGGGCTTTGTGGGCTCGCTTACCATGGGCGCGGGGCAGTTCTGCACAAATCCGGGCCTCGTCATCGGCATGGCCGGCCCGGCGCTCGATCGTTTCATCGCTGCCGCCGGCGCGGCTGTGACGGCCGCGTCGGCGGCGCCGATGCTCACGCCGGGCATCAAGACCGCGTTCGATGCCGGCGTCGCGACGCTCGCCGGCCATGCCGCGCTCGCGGCGCAGGCCAAGGAGCCGGACGGCCCCAACCGGTGCCGGGCGGCGCTGTTCACCGCCGACGCGCCGAGCTTTATCGCCGAGCCGGCGCTGTCCGACGAGGTGTTCGGCGCGACCTCGCTGGTGGTGCGCTGCGCCGATGAAGCGGAACTGTTCGCGGTCGCGGAAGGGCTGGAAGGCCAGCTCACCGCGACGCTTCAGCTCGATCCCGGCGACCATGCGCTCGCCGGCCGGTTGCTGCCGGTGCTGGAGGCCAAGGTCGGCCGTATCCTCGCCAATGGCTGGCCGACCGGCGTCGAGGTGTGCAACGCCATGGTGCATGGCGGCCCGTTCCCGGCCACCTCCGACCCGCGCTCCACATCTGTCGGAACCCTCGCCATACGGCGCTTCCTGCGGCCGGTCTGCTACCAGGACCTGCCGGAGGAGTTGCTGCCGGCGATACTGAAGCGCGACAACCCGCTGAGCCTGCCGCGTCTGGTCGACGGCGTACTGAGCGACGGCCCGGCGTAGGCGGCCTTACGGTCGGCGGGGCGCGCCGCAAAAGGGCGGTGCGCAGGGCTGCGGCACCGGTTGCAGCACGGGCGCCGGCCGGGGCGGCGGCGGTGTCGCCGGCACCGTCATCGGCGAGGGTGACAGGGCGGAGGGGTTCTGCAGGCCGGGGTCGCCGGTCGGCGCCCGCAGGGCCGGCGCGGAATTACCGAGCCCGCCATTGTCCGAAATCCCGGTCTGCCCGAAGGCTGGAGCGACGAGCAGCAGCGCTGCGAGCAGGGGCGTAACCAGACGTGGCGTCAGGATGGTCATGGCGATGGTCTCCCTGCGGAAAGAATCGTTCGCGAGGGTAAATGGTTCCGCATCGACTCAGAGCCGCGTCCCGCCCTTCGCCGCCTGCTGCACCTCGGCGATGATGGTTGCGAGATCGCGCTCGGTGAAGGGCTTGGCGAGCTTGGGATGGCGAGACGCTATGCCCCCCGGCAATTCGGCATAGCCGGTGGCGATGACGATAGGCAGGTCCGGCCGCCAGCGCCGCGCCGCTTCCGCCAGTTCGGTGCCGGTCATGTGCGGCATCGCCTGGTCGGTCACGATGAGGTCGATGCCGTCGTCGGCCTGGAGGATGACGAGCGCCTCCTTGGCCGAGGAGGCTTCCAGCACCGCATGGCCGAGCTCTTCCAGCATTGCGGCCGTGTTCATCAGCACCAGCGGATCGTCGTCCACCGCCAGCACCTTCAGCCGCAACGGCGCGGCCTCGGCCGGCGTGTCGCGAGGGGAGGGGGCGTCGCACCGGTCCGGTCCGCTGTCCACGACCGGCAGCCAGATTTCGGCACTGGTGCCCTGGCCGGGGCGGCTCTTGAGCACCAGCCGCCCGCCCGACTGCTCGGCAATGCCGTGCACCATGGAAAGGCCGAGGCCGGTGCCCTTGCCGATGCCTTTGGTGGTGAAGAACGGCTCCACGGCGCGGGCGAGGGTGGCTTCGTTCATGCCCTCGCCGGTGTCGGTGACGGCGAGGGCCACATAGCGCCCCGGCGGCAGCTTGGTCGGGTGGTCGCCCGCCACCGTCTCCTCGCGTGCGCCGATCAGGATGGTGCCCCCCGAGGGCATGGCATCGCGCGCATTCACCGCGAGGTTCAGAACTGCGAGCTCGATCTGGCCGGGGTCGGCCAGCACATCGTCCAGCAGCAACGGAAAGCGGAGATCGATCGGCACGGACGGGCCGAGCGAGCGCTGGAGCAGCTCGCTCATGTCCTGCACCAATTGCGGCACGCCCACAGGAACCGGGGTCAGTTCCTGGCGGCGGGCGAAGGCCAGCATGCGCTGCGTCAGCGCGCTGCCGCGCCGGGCGCCCTGAATGGCATTGTCGAGCAAGGCGAGGGTGCGCGCATCGTCGGGCAGCCGCTTGCGCATCAGTTCCAGGCTGCCGAGTACCACCATCAGCAGATTGTTGAAATCGTGCGCCACGCCCCCGGTCAGTTGCCCGATGGCTTCCATCTTCTGGGATTGGAACAGCGCCTCGCGCGAACGCTCCAGCGCCCGCTGCGTCTCGCGCCGCTCGGTAATGTCGCGGGTTACCTTGGCAAAGCCGAGTAGCGTGCCGTCTTCGGCGCGGATGGCGTCGATCACGACATGCGCCCAGAAGCGGCTGCCGTCCTTGCGCAACCGCCAGCCTTCCTTCTCGAATCGCCCCTCGCGCCCGGCAATGTCGAGCGCCCGCGCCGGCTCTCCGTTCTGCCGGTCTTCCGGCGTGTAGAAGCGGGAAAAATGATCGCCGATGATCTCTTCCGGGGCATAGCCCTTGATGCGCTTCGCCCCGAGGTTCCAGCTGGTGATGCGGCCGGTGGGGTCGATCATGTAGATGGAATAGTCGATCACGCTCTGCACCAGCAGGCGGAACTGCTCCTGGCTGCGGCGCAGCGCCTCCTCGGCCAGCATGCGTTCGGTCAGATCGCGCGTCACCTTGGCGAAGCCGATCAGTTCGCCCTCCGGCGTGCGGATCGGGTCGATCAGCACATGCGCCCAGAACCGGCTGCCGTCCTTCTTTACCCGCCAGCCTTCGGCTTCGAACTTGCCCTCGCGGGCGCTGGTGGCCAGCGCCTTTGCGGGAAGGCCGCGCGCTTGGTCGTCCTCGGTGTAGAAGCGCGAAAAATGGCTGCCGATGATGTCGGCCGGTGCGTAGCCTTTCACGTTCTGTGCGCCGGTGTTCCAGCTGGTCACCACGCCGTCGCGGTCCAGCATGTAGATCGCATAGTCCCGCACGGCGTTTATCAGCAGACCGTAGCTGGCCTCACCATGCGGCAAGGCACTGCGGCTTTCGCTTTGGTCCACACTGGAACTCCCGAGCAGCCGAAACGCGGCTGAAGCCGAGAACGGCGTGCCGGGAAAAAAGTTCCGCGCCTGCGCCGGCAATCGGCGGCTAGCGGCGCGGGTCTGCCGGCTTCTCCGGAGTCCCGTGGTGCGAACCGTCCACCGTTTTCGCCGGGTCTGCGCCTTCCGGCGCGGCGCCGGCCTTGCTGTGGTCGACCTCGCTCATGGGCGGGCGCAGCGGGTTCGACACCGGGGTCGGCTCGTCCTTCAGCACCGCATCGACATCGGCCGGATCGATGACGACGGGGTTCTGATCGAGCATGCGGGGATCGCGTACCATTTCGGCTCCTTTGGTGGGCTCTCGACCCCATCAACGGCGAGCACCGCCCCGGCGTTCCCGCGCTCGCGCCGCTGGGCCCTTCGCCGCGGGGTCGGGCTTTGCCATAATGGCCGCTGCCTTGCGGAGATCACGCTCATGCGCCTCGCCCGTCGTCTGCCTGCTCACCTTCTGACGATCCTGCTGCTGCTGGCGCCTTACGGCGCGGTGCGCGCGGAGACGCTTGCTTTGCCGGACAATCTCACCGGCTTCAGCTCGCCGGCCGGCGAGCGCTTGCTGCTGGACTCCGATGCCCGCGCCGCCTATTTCCCGCTGGCGAGCGCCTTCGTCACCCAGAAAACGCAATCCTATTGCGGTGTCGCCAGCATGGTGATGGTGCTCAACGCGCTGGGCGTGCCGGCGCCGAGTTCGCCGGAATATGCGCCCTACACCACCTTCACCCAGGACAATGTGCTGGACGAGGCCACCGAGGCGATCCTGCCGCGGGCCGTTCTGCTGAAGATCGGCATGACGCTCGACCAGCTTGGCGCCATCCTCGCGGCCAAGCAGGTGCAGGCGCAGGTGCACCACGCCGGCGATTCGTCGCTGGAAGCGTTCCGGCAGTCCGCCGTGGCGGCTCTCGGGCAGCCCGGCCGTTTCGTCATCGTCAATTATCTGCGCAAGGCGATCCGGCAGGAAACCGGCGGCCATATTTCGCCGCTGGCTGCCTATGACGAACAGACCGACCGTTTTTTGATCCTCGACGTCGCCCGCTACAAATATCCGCCGGTCTGGGTGACCTCCGCCGACCTGTTCGCGGCCATGAACACCCCGGACAGCGACAACAATAACCGCACGCGCGGCTATGTGCTGGTGTCGGCGCCGCCCGCGCCATAGTCGGCAAGCGCGTCGCCATTGCGCATGGCCGGGCGACTGCTACACTTTGACCCAAGATGTGCCACGATCATACCATTGCGTTGTGCGGTCCCCGGCGCCACCGCGTCCCCCCAAGCCGGAGGGGCAGCGATGGTTGAGGAAGTACCGCTGACTTTGCGTCCGTCCGCCGGGGAACCGTCGCGCGACAGCCGGCCCGCGTCGGAGCCGCACCATAATCGCTGGCGCTCGCGGCGCCGCAAACCGAACCGCGCCGAAGAGGCAGGCGGCCGCCCGCTCAGCGCCAACGCGCCGTTCTATGCCGCGCTGGACCTCGGCACCAATAATTGCCGCCTGCTGATCGCCCGGCCGACCTCCTCCGGCTTTCGGGTGGTCGACGCGTTTTCCCGCATTGTGCGGCTTGGCGAAGGACTTATCGGCTCCGGCCGGCTGTCGGAAGCGGCGATGGGGCGGGCCATCGAGGCGCTCGGCGTGTGCGCCGGCAAGATCCGCGCCCGCAACATCGCCCGCGGCCGGCTCATCGCCACCGAAGCCTGCCGCGCCGCCGTGAACGGCGAGGATTTCATCCGCCGCGTCGAGGCCCAGACCGGGCTCGAACTGGAAATCGTCGACCGCGAGACCGAAGCGCGCCTCGCCGCCGTCGGCTGCACCCCGCTGGTGGACCCGCACGCCAATGGCGCCGTGCTGTTCGACATCGGCGGCGGCTCCACCGAGGTGGTCTGGCTCGACCGGGTGGAGACGCCTGAAGGTGGCCCGCCGGCGGCGGTGATTCGCACCTGGGTGTCGGTGCCGCTCGGCGTCGTCTCCATGGCGGAGCGCCACGGCGGCGTGCAGGTGACGCGCGAGGGCTTCGAGGCGATGGTGGAGGAATTCCGCCCGCACCTCCAAGGTTTCCTCAAAGCCATGGGCCCGCACGATTGCAACGGGTTCCATCTTCTCGGCACCTCCGGCACCGTGACCACCATCGCCGGCGTGCATCTCGATCTGCCGCGTTACGATCGCTCGCAGGTCGACGGCACCTGGCTCGGCGCCGGGCAGGTGCACTCGGTCGTGGAGCGCCTGCTTTCCATGCCGTTCGCCGAGCGGGTGGCCAATCCCTGCATCGGCGCCGAGCGGGCCGACCTCGTGCTCGCCGGCTGCGCCATATTGGAGGCGGTGCGCCGCACATTCCCATGCGAGCGGCTGCGCGTCGCCGACCGCGGCCTGCGCGAAGGCATCCTGGTCGAGCTGATGCGGGCCGACCGGGTATGGAGCCGCATGGCGTGAGCGACGATCGCAAGCCTACGGCGGACCGCCCGGACGGCCGGCCGCTGAAAGTGCGGCTGAAGAAGGCCCGCTCGCTGTCCACCTCGTCGCAGAAATGGTTGCAGCGCCAGCTCAACGACCCTTACGTGGCGCGGGCGCGCCGCGAAGGCTGGCGCTCGCGGGCTGCTTTCAAGCTCATCGAGATCGACGACCGGCTGAAGCTGCTGAAGCCGGGTGCCCGCGTGCTCGACCTCGGCGCCGCGCCGGGCGGCTGGAGCCAGGTTGCGGCCAAGCGCGTCGGCGCGGAGGGCGGCAAGGGCAGCGTCATCGCCATCGACCTTTTGGAGATGGAACAGGTAGCGGGCGTCGATTTCGCCCAGCTCGACTTTCTCGCCGACGACGCACCGGACATTCTGCTCGCCATGCTCGGCGGGCCGGCGGATGTGGTGATGTCCGACATGGCGGCCAACACCACCGGCCACCGCTCCACCGACCATCTGCGCATCGTCGGCCTGGTGGAAGCCGCTGCCGAGTTCGCCCGCCAGGTTCTGGCCCCCGGCGGCAGCTTCCTGGCCAAGGTGTTCCAGGGCGGCACGGAGGGCGTGCTGCTGGCCGATCTGAAGCGCGATTTCGCCACGGTGCGCCACATCAAGCCGCAGGCCAGCCGGGCCGATTCGGCCGAGCTCTATGTGGTGGCGACGGGCTTCCGGGGCGGCGCCTAGCTTTCGACGTCCACCTCGACCCGCTTGCCCCGCCCAGCCATTTCCGCGCCGGCATCTTCCGGCAGCCGGATGAAGAACAGCACCGAAGTCAGGCCGATCGCCGCCACCACCAGAAAAGCGACGGCGAAATCCGGCACCGTGAGCGTGGCGTCGCCGCGCAGTGCCTGCATGCCTTCCAGCGTCAGCGCGCCGACGGCGACGCCGGTGGCGATGGAGACCTGCTGCGCCACGCTGGCGAAGCTGGTGGCCCGGCTCATCGCCTCGGTCGGCACGTCGGCATAGGTCAGCGCATTGGCGGCGGTGAATTGCAGCGAGCGGAAGAAGCCGCCCGCAAGCAGGCAGGCGCTGATGAGGGCGAGCGGCACGCCGGGCGCGAACAGCGCGGACACAGCGATGAAGCTGCCGGCGATGAAGGCGTTGACCACCAGCACCCGCCGGAAGCCGAAGGCGCGGATAATCGGCCCCGCCGCGACCTTCATCGTCATCGCGCCCGCGGCGGAGGCGAAGGTGACGAGGCCGGAGGCGAACGGGGTGAGGCCGAAGCCGAGCTGGAGCAGCAGCGGCAGCAGGAACGGCATGGCGCCGATGCCGATGCGGAACAGCGAGGCGCCGCACACGCCGATTCGGAAGGTGGGAATGGCGAGCAGGCCCAGATCGAGGATCGGCCGCTCCACCCGCCGCGCATGGCGGACATAGAGCGCCATGGCCACCGCGCCGAACGCCCCGACGCCAAGTGCGACACTGGCCGGCATCGCCTCGTGCCCCAGCAGGGCGGCGCCGAACACCAGTCCGGCTAGGCCGGCGCCGGAGAGCATCATGCCCACAAAGTCGAAACGGCCGAGATTGGGCTCGCGTATATCCTCGATAAAGCGCGTCACCAGAACGAGGCCGAGCAGCCCTATCGGCACATTGATGAAGAAAATGTAGCGCCAGTTGAAATAGGTGGTGATGAAACCGCCGATCGGCGGACCCAGCACCGGCCCGGTCAGCGCCGGTATGGTGAGCCAGGCGAGCGCCGAGACCAGTTCGCTCTTGGGCACCGTACGCAGGATCACGAGCCGGCCCACCGGCACCATCATCGCCCCGCCCATGCCCTGCAGAATCCGGCTCGCCACCAGCTCCGGCAGGCTGGACGCAATGCCGCACATCACCGAGCCGAGCGTGAAGACGACGATGGCGGCACGGAAAACGGTGCGCGTACCAAACCTGTCCGCCACCCAGCCGCTGGCCGGAATGAACACGGCGAGGCTGAGCAGATAGGAGGTCAGGGCCAGCTTGAGGGCGATCGGGTCCTCGCCGAGATCGGCCGCCATGGCCGGGAGCGATGTTGCGATCACCGTCGAATCGAGCTGCTCCATGAACAGCGCGCAGGCGACGATCAGCGGCACGAGGCGGTTTGTACGCACGGAAGGGGATGTCCTCGGGCGCCGTCACAGTCGGCGCGGCGCGACCGAACCGATGGTGGACTAGATAGCGCCTCATCCCGGCCGTGGCGAGCCCGCGCCGCGCGCAGGACTGCAATGCGGTACGAACTTGAAGGACCGCTAGGAAACCCGCCGGCACCATGGTATGAGCCCGCGCCAACTTGTTAAGGACGCGCGCCGTTCGGTGCCGTCCTGATTCCCGGTTACGGGGCTCCACTGCGAGCCCCCATGAGAGGAGTTGGCGATGCCGCATTTCGACGGTCTCGCGCGTGAAGCGCTCACCTTCGACGATGTCCTGCTGAAGCCGGGCCTCTCCGAGGTCATGCCCGGCGAAGCTCAGATAGGCTCGCGCGTTACCCGCTCGATCCGGCTCAATATGCCGATCCTGTCGTCCGCAATGGACACGGTGACCGAAGCCCGGCTTGCCATCGCCATGGCGCAGGCCGGCGGCCTCGGCATCATTCACCGCAACCTCGAACCCGAGGTCCAGGCCGAGCATGTGCGGCAGGTGAAGAAGTTCGAATCCGGCATGGTGGTGAACCCCGTCACCATCCACCCGGACGAGACGCTGGCCGACGCGCTCGCCATCATGAAGCGCTACAGCATTTCCGGCGTGCCGGTGGTCGAGCGCGGATCGAACGGCCGCGGCGGCCGCCTGGTCGGCATATTGACCAATCGCGACGTGCGCTTCGCCACGGACCCCGCCCAGCCGGTTTCCGAACTGATGACCAAGGAACGGCTGATCACCGTCCATGACGGCGTGGATCAGGCCGAGGCCAAGCGCCTGCTGCACCAATACCGCATCGAGAAGCTGCTGGTGGTGGACGAGGATCATCGCTGCGTCGGCCTCATCACCGTCAAGGACATCGAGAAGGCGGTCGCCAATCCGAATTCCTCCAAGGACGAGCAGGGCCGGCTGCGCGTCGGCGCCGCCACGACGGTGGGCGAGGACGGGTTCTACCGCACCGAACTGCTGATCGATGCCGGTGTGGATCTGGTGGTGGTCGACACCGCCCATGGCCATTCGCGCCGGGTGCTGGATCAGGTCAGCCGCATCAAGCGCCTGTCCAACAAGGTGCAGATCCTGGCCGGCAATGTCGCCACCGGGGAGGGCGCCCGCGCCTTGATCGACGCTGGGGCGGATTCGGTGAAGGTCGGCATCGGGCCGGGCTCCATCTGCACCACGCGCATCGTCGCCGGGGTCGGCGTTCCGCAGTTCACCGCCATCATGGATGCGGTGGAGGCGGCGCAGGCCACCGACACGCCGGTGATCGCCGACGGCGGAATCAAATTCTCCGGCGATCTCGCCAAGGCACTGGCGGCGGGGGCGGAATGCGCGATGATCGGGTCGCTGCTGGCCGGCACCGACGAGAGTCCGGGCGAGGTCTATCTCTACCAGGGCCGCTCCTATAAATCCTATCGCGGCATGGGCTCGGTGGGCGCCATGGCCCGCGGCTCCGCCGACCGCTACTTCCAGGCCGAGGTCAAGGACACGCTGAAGCTGGTGCCGGAAGGCATCGAAGGCCAGGTTCCCTACAAGGGTCCGGTGTCCGGGGTTCTGCACCAGCTCGCCGGCGGCCTGCGCGCCGCCATGGGCTATGTCGGCGCCCGCACCTTGGCGGATCTGCGCGAAAAGGCGCAGTTCGTGCGCATCTCCGGCTCCAGCCTGCGCGAGAGCCATGTGCACGACGTGACCATCACCCGCGAAAGCCCGAACTATCCCTCGCGGGCCTGAGCGCATCGGCGCGCCGTCTCAAGCGGCGGCGCGCCGTGGCTTCGCACGCGGCGCCGCGACGGCAGGCATGGAAGCTGATATAAGCCGCGGCCCCACATCCGCCGGCAGACTTCGAGCGTACTCCCGACATGTCCGTTTCCGCGATTCTTCTCCCCGTGTTCGTGCAGGTGGCGCTCACCTTCGCCGTGCTGGTGTATCTGGGCCGGCAGCGCTTCGTGGCGGTGCGTGGCAATGCGCTGAACGGCGACCCCACCATCGACGACAGTGCCTGGCCCGCCGCGGTGCGGCAGGCCGGCAATAATTTTCGCAATCAGTTCGAAATGCCGGTGCTGTTCTATGTGCTGGTGGTGCTGGCTCTGGCGACGCGCAAGGCGGACCTCGTCTTCGTCATTTTGTCCTGGGTGTTCGTGTTGAGCCGGCTGTTCCACACCGTGGTGCATGTCACGTCGAACGACATCAAGCTGCGCTTTCCCGCCTATGCCGTCGGCGTCGCCGTGCTGGCCGTCATGTGGGTGATGTTCGCGCTCGCCATCCTGCTCGCGCCGGTGCTGCCGTGACGCCCGCTGCGCGGCTCTCTGCCGCCATCGAGGTGTTCGCCGCCAATGAGAGCGGACGGCGCCCGGCCGCCGACATTCTGCGCGACTGGGGGCGGGACCACCGCTTCGCCGGCTCCGGCGACCGCGCCGCCATTTCCGCGCTGGTGTTCGACGCGCTGCGACGCCGGGCTTCGGCCGGCTGGCTGATGCAGGATGCGCAGGCCCGCGCCGTGCTGCTCGGCACGCTTCATCTGGTGCGCGGGCTCGAAGTCGACGCTATCTCGGCCTTGTGCGACGGCGGCCGCTTCGGCCCCGCGCCTTTGAGTGAGGCCGAGCGGGCACAGCTTGCAGCGCCAAGCCTGGAGGGCGCCCCGGCGCATGTCGCCGGCGACTATCCCGAATGGATCGATGCGCCGCTGGCCGCCGTGTTCGGAGAGGAGCGGGCGGCCGAGGGCGCTGCGCTTGCCGCGCGCGCGCCTCTCGATCTGCGGGTCAACACGCTGAAGGCGCTGCCGGACAAGGCCGCCGCCGCGCTGGACCATCTCGGGCCGCGCGCCGGCCAGTGGTCGCCGCTCGCCCTGCGCATCGATTTCGAGACCGACGCCAAGGCGCCGCCGATCACCGCCGAGCCCGCCTTCCTCAAAGGTCAGGTGGAGATCCAGGACGAAGGCTCGCAGATCGCCGCCATTCTGGCCGCGCCGCCGCGCGGCGGCCAGGTGCTGGACCTGTGCGCCGGCGGCGGCGGCAAGACGCTGGAATTCGCCGCGCTGATGGACAATGCCGGCCAGCTCTACGCCTATGACAGCGACATGCGCCGCCTGGCGCCGATCCACGAGCGGGTGAAGCGGGCCGGCGCGCACAATGTGCAGGTGCGCACCCCGCGCGGGCGTGCCGACGTGCTGGAAGACCTTGCCGGCCGCATGGACCTGGTGCTGGTGGACGCGCCCTGCACCGGTACCGGCACCTGGCGCCGCAACCCGGACGCGAAATGGCGCATCCGCCCCGGCGCGCTCGCCGAGCGCGTGCGCGAGCAGGCGCAGATTCTCGACCAGGCAAGCGCCTTCGTGCGCCCCAGTGGGCGGCTGGCTTATGTGACCTGCTCGCTGCTCGACGAGGAGAACGGCGCGCAGGTCCGCGCCTTTCTCGCCCGCCACCCCGACTTTTCCGCCGTGCCGCCGACCGAGGCCGTGCTGGCGCTGGGCGGCCGCGGGCTCGACCTCGCGCGGGCCGCGCTGACCGGCCATGAGGGCCTGCTGATGACGCCGCGGCGCACCGGCACAGACGGCTTCTTCGTCTCCATACTGAAGCGCGGCTGAACCCCGCTCTAGCCGGCGCGCCTGGCGGCCCTAGATCATGGGGCAGCGCGGCGCGGCCGCAGAAAACCGGAGGCATCGACCATGGGCGGACTGTTCCGTCTTATCCTCATCGTCCTCGTTCTGGCGGGAGGCTACTGGGCCTATTACATTTTCATGTCGAAGGACGCCTATGACAGCATCGGCGTCACCATCAACGCACATCTGCCGGCGGCGGCGCGCGAATATGGCTGCGCAGAACTGCGCAAGCGCCACGCTGCCGATGTCGCCGAACCGGAGGGCTGTCAGGGGCTGTGGCCAGCCAAGCTCTGAGCGGCGCGCCGCCCTGCTGCGCAAGGATGAGGCTGGACGGACGGCACGGTGCTCTTTAGAAGCTCGCCATGACGAGCACCAGCGCCACCACTCCTGAACACGACACCATTCTCATCATCGATTTCGGCTCGCAGGTGACGCAGCTCATCGCGCGCCGCATTCGCGAGACCGGGGTCTATTGCGAGATACACCCGTTCCAGAACGCGGCCGCCGCGTTCGAGCGACTGCGGCCGAAGGGCGTGGTCTTCTCCGGCGGGCCGGCCTCGGTGCTGGACGAGAACAGCCCGCGGGCTCCCGCTTCAGTATTCGACGCCGGCGTGCCGATTCTCGCCATCTGTTACGGCCAGCAGACCTGCGCGCTGCAGCTCGGCGGGCGGGTGGAAGGCGGCCACGCCCGCGAATTCGGCCGCGCCGATGTCGAGATACTGGCGCCGAGCCCGCTGTTCGACGGCGTGTGGGAGGTCGGCCAGCGCTATCCGGTGTGGATGAGCCATGGCGATCGTGTAACCGAGTTGCCCGCCGGTTTCGCGGTGGTCGGCACCTCGGAGAACGCACCGTTCGCCATCGCCGCCGACGAGGCCCGCCGCATCTACACCACCATGTTCCACCCCGAAGTGGTGCACACCCCGGACGGCGGCAAGCTGCTCGCCAATTTCGTGCACCGCATCGTCGGGCTGAAGGCCGACTGGACCATGGCGGCCTTCCGCGAGGAAGCCATCCGCCGCATCCGCGACCAGGTCGGCACCGGTCGGGTGATCTGCGGCCTGTCCGGCGGGGTCGACTCGTCCGTGGCGGCGGTGCTGATCCATGAAGCGATCGGCGAACAGCTCACCTGCGTATTCGTGGACCACGGCCTGCTGCGGCTGGGCGAGGGCGAGCAGGTGGTCGCGCTGTTCCGCGATGCCTACAACATCCCGCTGGTGCATGTGAATGCCGAAGCGCTGTTCCTGGAGGCGCTTGCCGGCATCACCGACCCGGAGGCCAAGCGCAAGACCATCGGCCGGCTGTTCATCGACGTGTTCGAGGCCGAGGCAAACAAGATCGGCGGCGCCGGATTCCTCGCCCAGGGCACGCTCTATCCCGACGTCATCGAGAGCGTGAGCTTTTCCGGCGGCCCTTCGGTGACGATCAAGAGCCACCACAATGTCGGCGGCCTGCCCGAGCGCATGAACATGAAGCTGGTGGAGCCGCTGCGGGAACTGTTCAAGGACGAGGTGCGCGCTCTCGGCCGCGAACTCGGCCTGCCAGAGGTGCTGGTCGGCCGCCACCCTTTCCCCGGCCCCGGCCTCGCCATCCGCTGCCCCGGCGAGGTGACGCGCGAAAAGCTGGAGATCTTGCGCCGCGCCGACGACATCTACCTCCAGGAAATCCGCCGCGCCGGCCTGTACGACGTCATCTGGCAGGCCTTTGCCGTGATCCTGCCGGTGAAGACCGTGGGAGTGATGGGCGACTACCGCACCTACGACTATGTGGTGGGCCTGCGTGCCGTGACGTCCATCGACGGCATGACGGCGGACTTCTACGCCTTCGACATGAACTTCCTCGGCCGCGTGGCGACCCGCATCGTCAACGAGGTGAACGGCGTGAACCGGGTGGTCTACGACGTAACAAGCAAGCCGCCGGGGACGATCGAGTGGGAGTGACTCAGACGCATCCGAGCAAGCGCGCCGGCTAGCTGCGCGGCCGCTCGTCGAAATGGGCAGGGTCGTGCGGCTCAGATGCGGGTGCGAGGGTGCCAGAGCAAAATAAAGCCCCGCATCCTGAAAAGGAGCGGGGCCATCGCGGTTTTGGCCGCCAGTACATCCGTGGTCGGCGTGGAACCTTCGATCAGGCGGGGACTGAATGCTGAGGCATCGACATCGTCGACGCCGGTCAAGCGGTCCCGCTTGCCTTGGCCACCATATGGGTGCCGCCTCGCGCCATCGCAAGGGGGCCAGGTCGAGCTACCGACACTGGCTTCCTGACGCAGCGTCATGTTTTGCTGCGGGCGATTGAGGCAGATCAAAAGTTGCTCGGCGCCGAGGCGTAATGTCTCGCGACCCGTCAGGTCGTGGAGGACGCCATGATATCCAATCTCAAGAACATGCTGCTCGCGCTCGCCAACGCAACCGGCGAGCCCGAGGCTTCCTCGGTGGCCGCCTATGGTCTCTCGCTGGCCAGCCAGAGCGGGGCGCGGCTCGCGGTGCATTCCTCATCGATCAGGCTGGCTCTGCCGCATTCGCTGGTGAGCGATCTTGCCTCCGGGCTGGTGTCGACCGAGAATGCCCGCCTGAAGACGCTGGCCGAGACCGCAGCGCAGGATGCGCGGGCGGCGGCGAGCCTGGCGGGTGTCGCCTGCACAACGCAGACGCCGCACCTTCCTTATGACCAACTCGTCGCCGATCTGGTGGCACAGGCCCGCATCCATGATTTGACGGTGCTCGATGCCGCGCCATCGTCCGTCGCCACCGACCGCGGACTGATCGAGGCTGTGCTGTTCGATTCCGGGCGTCCGGTATTGGTGGTGCCGGCCGGCATTGCAGAGTTTCGCGGCAGGCGGATTGCCGTGGCCTGGGACGGCAGTGCCCGCGCCGCCCGCGCCCTCAACGATGCTCTGCCGCTGCTGCGCGCCGCCGAACAGGTCGAAATTGTCTCGATCCAGGGCGAGAAGGATCTCTCCAACGCCGTGCCCGGCGTCGAAGTCGCGCCGCATCTGGCGAGCCACGGCATCACGGCGACGGTGGTCGATCTCACCGTGGAACATAATGATGTCGCGCAGACGCTGCGAACCTATGCGCTGCAGCATCGGGTCGATCTCATCGTCATGGGCGCCTTCGTGCATTCCTGGCTGCGGCAACTCATACTTGGCGGCGTCACGCGCTCCCTGCTGAAGGCGAGCCCGGTGCCGCTGTTCCTGTCCTATTAGCCGTCTGCCCCGGCACCCATCCGTGTGCCGGGGCTTCCGCTCGCGCCTGTCAGGCGTCTGCGAACCAGGCTTTGGCCAGCCCCACATCGGCCTGTGACAGGCCGTGACCGCCGGGCAGAATGCGATGCTGAACCGAAGCGCCGGCAGCTTCAAGTTGGGCGGTGAGCCGGGCCGCATTCGCTGCGGGCACGATCGGGTCGGCGGCGCCGGAGAGGATCAGCACCTTCGTGCTGTCCAGCCGGGACGCCGGTGGCACCGCGAGCGGCACCATTGCCCGCAGCAGAACGGCACCCGTCAGCGCCTCCGGCCGCAACAGCAAGGTCGCGGCGGCTATGTTGGCGCCATTGGAAAAGCCGAGCGCGATGGGCGCGGCCAAGCCATAGACCTCGCGAGCCTCGGTGATGAAGTCGGCGAGCTCGTTGGCGCGCCGGCGCACGTCCTCTTCGTCGAACACGCCCTCGCGCAGGCGGCGGAAGAAGCGCGGCATGCCGCCCTCCAGCACCTTGCCGCGCGGGGAGAGCAGCGCCGCGCCGGGCGCGACCATGCGGCCGAGCGGGATGAGGTCCGCCTCGTCGCCGCCGGTGCCGTGCAGCAGGAGCACGGGCGGGCGGTCCGGCACTGTCGCCGGCTCAAAACGGTGGATGAAGGACAGCGCGGTGTCGGTGCTCATGGGAACCTCGCGAATGTGCGGTTGCCGGCTCAGGCCAGCTCAGGGAGAACGGCTTCGATGTTGGCGCGGCGCGGCTCCAGGAAGGACGGCAGCTTGAGCGCCTGGCCGAGCGTGCCGACCGGCTCGTCGGCGGCGAAGCCGGGAACGTCGGTCGCGATTTCGAACAGCACACGGCCGGGCTCGCGGAAATAGACCGAGCGGAAGTAATTGCGGTCCTTCTGCTCCGTGGTGCGGATGGAATGGTTTTCCGCCAGCCTGCGCACCATCGCCTCCTGCGCCGCGTCGTCCGCGGCACGGAACGCGATGTGGTGCACCGAGCCGCCGCCTGCCCGGCCGGGCAGGAAGCCGCCCGCGGCGCGCAGATCGACGATGCCGCCAATGGCCGTGCCGTCGGTGCGATAGCGCACCACGGTGCCTTCGCGGCCGATCTCCTTGAAGCCCAGCACGTCGCTCAATATGGCCCCGGTGGGGGCCGCGTCCTCCAGCAGCAGGCTGACGCTGTGGAAGCCGCGCACCGCGTATTCGGCCGGCACGGTGCCGTCGCTCCAGCCCGGCTCGTTCTCGATGCCGGGCACGGCGATCAGCGACAGCCGCATGCCGTCGGGGTCCTTGAAGGTCAGCACGCTCTCGCCGAAGCGCTTTTGCGGCGCCTCATGCGCCACGCCCTTTTCGACGAAGCGATGCGCCCAGTAGCCGATCGCACCTTCCGGCACCCGGAACGCGGTCTCCTGCGTCTCGCCGACACCGAGCCGGCCGGGGGCGACGTGCTCCCACGGGAAGAAGGTGAGAATAGTTCCGGGGCTGCCGGCCTCGTCGCCGTAATAGAGATGATAGGTGCCGGGATCGTCGAAATTGACGGTCTTCTTCACCAGGCGAAGTCCAAGCGTGCGGGTGTAGAAGTCGACATTGCGACGGGCCGGGCCGGAAATGGCGGTGACGTGATGAATACCGGTGCTGCTCATGTGAGAACCCTCCGATGCGGCGCTGGCAGCGCCTGTGCTGGCACCAGAGATAAGCCGATCCGCCGGCGATGCCATCCAATTCCCATTGCCGAAATGCAATGTATCAGTGCAATTCTGAGAAGTTTCGTGCGTCGGAGGAATTATCGGCTCATCCCGCCCTCAAGCCGCGCTCTTGATCTGGCAGCGCTTCCCTGCCACATCCGGCGCCATGGACGCCCCCGCTCCCGCACCTGAAAACACGCCCGCTTCCCCGCTCGCCCGCGAGGTGGCCCGCCGGCGCACCTTTGCCATCATCTCGCACCCGGATGCCTGCAAGACGACGCTGACCGAGAAGCTGCTGCTGTTCGGCGGCGCCATCCAGCTCGCCGGGCAGGTGAGGGCGAAGAAGGACCGCCGCTCCACCCGTTCCGACTGGATGGCGATCGAGCGCGAGCGCGGCATTTCCGTCGCCACCTCGGTGATGACCTTCGAGTTCGAGAACCACGTCTTCAACCTGCTCGACACGCCGGGCCACGAGGACTTCTCGGAAGACACCTACCGCACGCTGACCGCGGTCGACGCGGCGGTGATGGTGATCGACGGCGCCAAGGGCATCGAGGCGCGCACCCGCAAGCTGTTGGAAGTGTGCCGGCTGCGCGACATCCCGATCATCACCTTCATCAACAAGATGGACCGTGAGAGCCGCGAGCCGCTCGATTTGCTCGACGAGATCGAGAAGACGCTGGCGCTCGACACCACGCCGATGACCTGGCCGGTCGGGCGCGGCCGCGATTTCGTCGGCACCATGGACATCGCCTCCGGCGGCATGCGCCTGCTCGATGGCGACGAGGGCAAGACCGGCCCGCTGCGGCAGATGAGCATGGCCGAGATCGCCGGGCTCAATAAGAGTCTCGATGAGGCCGAACTGGACGAGGAACTGACGCTGGTGCGCGAGGGTTGCAACCCGTTCGACCTGCAATCGTTCCTCGAAGGCCACCTGACACCGGTGTTCTTCGGCTCGGCGCTGCGCAATTTCGGCGTCGGCGACCTGCTGGAGTGGCTCGGCCGCTACGCCCCGCCGCCGCGCGCCCAGGAAGCCGATACCCGCCGGGTGGAGGCCGGGGAGCCGCGCATGTCCGCCTTCGTGTTCAAGATCCAGGCGAACATGGATCCCAACCACCGCGACCGCATCGCCTTCGCCCGGCTGTGCTCCGGCAAGCTGACGCGCGGCATGAAGGCCAAGCTAGTGCGCACCGGCAAGCAGATGAGTCTCGCCACGCCGCAATTCTTCTTCGCGCAGGACCGCCAGCTCGCCGAGGAAGCTTATGCCGGCGACGTGGTCGGCATTCCCAACCATGGCAATCTGCGCATCGGCGACACGCTCACCGAGGGCGAGGAGCTGAAATTCGTCGGCGTGCCGTCCTTCGCGCCGGAAATCCTGCGCCGCGTGAAGCTGTCGGACGCGATGAAGGCCAAGAAGTTGAAGCAGGCGCTGCAGGAAATGGCGGAAGAGGGCGTGGTGCAGGTGTTCCGCCCGACCGACGGCTCGCCGGCCATTGTCGGCGTGGTCGGTTCGCTGCAGCTCGACGTGCTGAAGAACCGCATGGACGCCGAATACGGCCTCGATATCGGCTTCGATATGAGCGAGTTCCAACTCGCCCGCTGGATCGGCAGCGAGGACCGCAAGCGGCTGGACGAGTTCGCCGCGGCCAACCGCTCCTCGACGGCGGAGGACCTCGACGGCGATCTGGTGTTTCTCGCCTCCTCGGCCTTCATGGTCGGCTATACCGGCGACCGCTGGCCGGGCATCGTCTTCACCGACATCAAGGATGTGAAGAAGAGCGCGGCCTGAGCGCGCGGCCGCCGCTCAGCGGCTGATGACGATGCGGGTGTTGCGGGGCCCCTTGCTGCGCACCAGCGCATAGAGCGCGGCGGCGTTGCCGGGTGCGAGCCGCACGCAGCCATGGGACGCCGGCTGCCCGAGCTGGCCGAGATAGCTGGTGCCGTGAATGGCATAGCCGCCATGGAAAAAGATCGAATACGGCATCGGCGCGTTGTCGTACTTCTTCGAGAAATAGCTTCGGTACAGCCTTTGCGGCCGATAGGTTCCCACCGGGGTGCGGTAGCCTGGCCGGGCGGTGGATATGTTCCAGGCGTAGCGCGGCAGTCCGTCCACCGACACCACCATGCGCTGCGACGACAGATCGATGCGCGCCACCAGTTCCGCCTGCGCAAGGCCCGCCGACCAGGCCAGAGCGGCCACGCTCAAGGCGACGCAAAGCCACCTCATATCCTGCCCCTTTTTCCGCATCCCCGTCGTATGGTGCCACCGATGTGGGCAGCCAGGAAGTGCCGTTGCTCTGCATGGTTGAGATCGCGTTCCCGGTTGCCTTCCCGGCCTGCGCCGATGTGCCTCGCCACTGCGGCCGCGGGCGGGCCGGACGCCGCATGGCGTCGAGTTTGGAAACAATCTAGCGTCGCGGCCGGTTCGCGGTTCTGGGAGGCGCTCGATGTTGCTCATGCTGGTCGGCCTCGCGCTGTTCCTCGGCGCGCATGTGTTCACCACCCGTCGGCTGGCCCGTGCCGCGATGATCGGGCGGATCGGCGAAGGGGCCTATAAGGCGCTGTATTCGCTGGCCTCGCTCGCTGGCCTGGTGCTCGCCGCCTATGGCTTCGGCGCCTGGCGCGCCGCCGGGTCGGCGGTGCTGTGGGAACCGCCGGCGGGCATGCGGCATCTGGCTCTGCTGCTCATGCTGTTCGCCTGTATCGCCGTGGTAGCGGCCTATGTGCCGAGCCATATCAAGGCCAAGCTCAAGCATCCCATGCTGGTGGGGGTGAAGGTCTGGGCGTTGGCGCACCTGCTGGCCAATGGCGATCTGGCGTCGATGACGCTGTTCGTGCTGGTGCTGGCCTGGGCGGTGTATGACCGCATTGCGGTGAAGCGCCGCGGCGTGGCGCTGCCGGCGGCGCCGGTCGGCTGGGGCGGCGATGTCGTTGCGGTAGCCGGCGGTCTCGTGCTTTATGCCGCCCTCGCCGTGCTGTTCCACCCCTATGTGGTGGGAGTACCCGTTTTGCCGAGCTGAAGTCGAGGCGTCATGTCGCTCCAGTCCGCCGCCCGCCGGCTTACCGCGCCTGACATCCGTGCTCGCAAGGGCGGTTCGCCGATCGTCTCGCTCACCTCCTATCACGCCCACACCGCCCGGCTTATCGACCCGCATGTCGACTTCATCCTGGTCGGCGATTCGCTCGGCATGGTGATGCACGGCATGGAAACCACCGTGCCGGTGACGGTGGAGATGATGATCCTGCAAGGGCAGGCGGTGATGCGCGGCTCGGCCCATGCTCTGGTGGTGGTGGATCTGCCGTTCGGCAGCTATGAGGGCAGCCCGCAGCAGGCTTTCGCCACCGCCTCGCGGGTGCTGAAGGAGACCGGCGCCGGCGCCATCAAGCTGGAAGGCGGGCGCCGCATGGCCGAGACGGTGCGTTTTCTGGCCGACCGCGGCGTGCCGGTGATGGGGCATGTCGGGCTGACGCCGCAGGCCATCAACACGCTCGGCTCGTTCAAGGCGCTCGGCCGCGACGAGGCCGGGGCGGAGTTGATCCGCGACGACGCCCGCGCCGTCGCGGAGGCCGGCGCTTTCGCCATTGTGCTGGAGGCGATGGCCGAGCCGCTGGCCCGCACCATCACCGCCGAGGTTGCCCCGCCGACCATCGGCATCGGCGGCTCTTCGGCCTGCGACGGGCAGATCCTGGTTCTGGAGGACATGCTGGGCCTGTCGGACCGGGTTCCGCGGTTCGTCAAGAAGTATGCCGACATCGGCCCGGCCATCGGCGCGGCAGTGGAGAACTTTGCCGCCGACGTGCGCGCACGCGCCTTCCCGGGGCCGGAACACGTCTACGCCGCCAAAAAGGGTTGACGGGCCGGGCAATTGCCTTGATGAGGCCGCATCGCTGGTCTAACCGCCGCCAATCGGCGGTTTGGCCGGCCCGACAGAGTCTCGCACGGATCAGCACATGGCCGACATCTTCAACGAGATCGACGAGGACCTGCGCCGGGAGCGGTTGGGCAAGCTGTGGAGCAAATACGGCGCCTTCATCGTCGCGCTCGCTCTGCTCATCGTCGCCTCCGTCGCCGGCTGGCGCGGCTATGAATGGTGGAAGGACCGCGAGGCCCAGGCCGCCGGCGCGCAGTTTGCCGCGGCCCTGGAACTGTCGACCGCCGGCAAGCACGCCGAGGCCGACAGCGCGTTCGACGCCATCGCCAAGGACGGCACCGCCGGCTACCGCATGCTCGCCCGCTTCGGCGCGGCCGCGCAGCTTGCCGCCACCGACCGTACGGCTGCGGCTGCGGCCTATGATGGTTTGGCCGCCGATGCCGCGCTTGATCCGCTGGCGCGGGACATCGCCCGGGTGCGGGCGGCGCTGCTGCTGGTCGATACCGCTACGCTCGCCGATATCGAGGGCCGCATGAAGCCGCTCGATACGCCCACCAGTGCGTTCCGCCATTCGGCGCGCGAATTGATCGGGCTCGCCCAATACCGTGCCGGCGACTTTGCCGCCGCCGCCCGCACCTTCGAGACGGTGCTGGCCGATACCGAGACGCCGCCCGGCCTTCGGCAGCGCGCGGAACTGATGCGCGTGCTGGCCTCCGGTGCCGCGCCGGCACCGGCCGCGGCAACGCAGTAAAAGAGGAGACGGTATGAAGGCTCACGCCACGTTTCGCCGTCTGTGCCTGGTGCTCGCGCTTTCCGGCGCTGCCGCCGGCTGCGAGACGTTCGACAAGCTCAACCCGTTCGCCGAGAAGGAGAAAATTCTCCCCGGCCAGCGCACGGCCGTGTTCCCCGAAGGCGTTCCCGGCGTCGATTACAGCGCCCCGCCGCCGCAGCCCTCCGGGCCCGGCGGCTCCCTTCCGCCCGCGCCTGCGGAGGCGGCCAAGCCCGCCGGACAATAGAGAGCGTCGCACCTCATGACGCTCACGCTCGCCATTATCGGCCGGCCCAATGTCGGCAAGTCCACCTTGTTCAATCGCCTCGTCGGCAAGCGTCTGGCGCTGGTCGACGACCGCCCCGGCGTGACGCGCGACCGCCGCGAGGGCGAGGCGCAACTCGGCCATCTGGCGTTCCGCGTCATCGATACTGCCGGGCTGGAGGAGGCGAAGGCCGATAGTCTGGAGGCGCGTATGCGCGGCCAGACCGAGACGGCGATCACTGAGGCGGACGTTCTGCTGTTCATGATCGACGCCCGCGCCGGCATCAACCCGGCCGACCGCGCCTTTGCCGAGCTGGTGCGCCGTTCCGGCAAGCCTGTGATTCTGCTGGCGAACAAGAGCGAGGGCCGGGCCGCTGAGCCGGGCACCATGGAGGCTTGGCAGCTCGGCCTCGGCGAGCCGGTGGCGGTGTCCGCCGAGCATGGCGAAGGCATGGGCGACCTGTTCCGGGCGCTGCGCGACTATATACCCGACGATGCCGAAGACACCGAGGCGGAGGAGGGCGGCCGGCGCATAAGGGTGGCGGTGCTGGGCCGGCCGAATGCCGGAAAATCCACCTTGATCAATGCCTTGCTCGGCGAGGATCGGCTTCTCACCGGGCCGGAGGCGGGCATTACCCGCGATTCCATTGCCGTCGATCTCGAGCGCGCCGGGGTGCGGCTCACGCTGTTCGACACCGCCGGCATGCGCAAGCGGGCGCGGGTGGAGGACAAGCTGGAGAAGCTCTCGGTGGCGGACGGGCTGCGCGCCGCCCGCTTCGCCGAGGTTGTGGTGGTCCTTATGGACGCCACCCACCCCTTCGAGGAGCAGGATTTGCGCATCGCCGACCTGGTGGTGCGCGAAGGACGGGCGCTGGTATTGGCGCTCAGTAAGTCCGATCTGGTGTCCAGTGAGGCCGGATTGGCGGCGAAAATGCGCAGTGAGGCCGATCACTGGCTGCCCCAGGCCAAGGGCATGCCGGTGGTGCTGGTGTCGGCCCTGACCGGCGACGGGCTGGACCGGCTGGCGCGCGAGGTTGCCGGCACCTACGAGGTGTGGAACCGCCGGGTGGCGACCAATCCGCTGAACCGCTGGCTGATCGACACCACGGCGGAGCACCCGCCGCCGGCGGTGTCCGGGCGGCGGATAAAGCTGCGCTACATCACCCAGCCCAAGAGCCGGCCGCCGAGCTTCGTGCTGTTCTGCTCGCGGGCGGAGGCGGTGCCGGAGAGCTATATCCGCTACCTCACCAACGGCCTGCGCGCGACCTTCGATCTGCCCGGCGTGCCGATACGGCTGACGCTGCGCGAGAAGGACAACCCGTACGCCGAGAAGGACTGAGTTTTAGTCCAGCGGCGGCAGCCGCCGCTTCACCGCCTCCGACTTGATGATGGCGGTGCTGGTGACGGCGTGGTCGCACAGCCGCTCCAGCACCTCGTCCATCTGCTGCACGCTGCGCACCACGATCTGCGCCAGGAAGGGGTTGTCGCCGGTGATCTTGAGGCACTCGACGACCTCCGGGCATTGCTGGATCAACTGTTCGACGACATGCAGCTTGCCCGGATGCGGGCGGATCCAGACCATGGCGCGGATGGCATAGCCCAGCGCCAGCGGATCGACCTCTGCCGTAAAGCCCTTGAGAACGCCGGCCGCTTCCAGCCGGCGCAGCCGCTCGGTAACCGCCGGTGCCGACATGCCGACGAGGCGGGCGAGTTCGCTGGTCGGCCGGCGGGCGTCGCGGTCCAACTCGGTGATCAGCCGGCGGTCGACGGGGTCCAGCACGGTTCTTTCGGATACAAGGTTCTTCATCGATTTTCCCTTCGAACGGAAGGCTGTTGCCTCAACCGGCCTTTGTTCGCCCATTCGATTTTCCGCTTCGTCCTGCCAAAATCAAGCTTCCTCGATTCAGGACTTTCGTCATGTTGATCGGCATTCTCGCCGGCGTCGCCACGGGCGCGCTGTGGGGGCTGAGCTTTGTCGCGCCGCGCGCGGTGGAGCCGTTCTCGACCTGGGACTTCACCGTGGTGCGCTACGGCATCTTCGGGCTCGCCTCGCTGCTGCTGCTGGCGCATCCGCGTTTCCGCCCGGTCGGCATGGGGTGGCGGCGCGTCGGCATCGGGCTGCTGCTCGGCGCCGGCGGCTATATCGGCTTCTTCATCAGCGTCGCCTATGCGGTGCGCCTTGCCGGGGCGGTGATCCCGCCGCTGATCGTCGGGCTGTTGCCGGTGGTGCTGGCGATGATCGCAAACGGCCGTCAGCGCAGCCTGCCCTGGCGCGAACTCGCACTGCCGCTGGCTTTCATCCTCGCGGGCATGCTGCTGGTGAATGTCGCCGCCTCGGCCGCGGGGGCCGAGCGCCGGGCGGATCTGCTGCTCGGCATCCTGTTCTCGCTGGCGGCGCTCGGCTCCTGGGTGTTTTACGGCTTGCTGAATGCCGAGGTGATGCGCGCCCCCGCGCCGCCGGACGCGATGCGCTGGACCTGCCTGCAGGGCCTGGGAACGCTGTTCGGCTGCCTTGTGGTGCTGCCGATGACGACATTCCTGCAGCCCGGCGGGGCGGACTGGGCGGCGTTCGCCACGCCGGGCGGCGTGCGCTTCCTGGTTTGGGCGGTGATGATGGGGCTGGCCGGCACCTGGCTCGCCACCTGGTTCTGGACACAGGCGTCCCGCCGCCTGCCGCTGGCCTTTTCCGCCCAGCTCATCGTCACCGAGACGGTGTTCGGCCTGGTGTACGGCTTGGTCTATGAGCAGCGCCTGCCGACCCTCACCGAGACGATGGGTGTGGTGCTGCAACTGGCCGGCGTCGCGATGGCGATCGCGCTGTTCACGCGGCGGGCGCGGTTGGCGGAGGGGTAGGGGTGTTCGGGCGGCGGCGCTTTCCCCCTCCCAACCCTCCCCCGCAAGCGGGAGAAGGCTAAAAGTGGTGGTTCCCCGCACGCGGGAGAGGGCTAAAAGGAGCGCACTTCTGCTCCCTCTCCCGCGTGCGGGGGAGGGCCGGGGAGGGGGAAACGCCGCTCCCGGAAAGCGCTCAGCCCGGCGCGCGAAAATCCAACAGGCGGCCGGTGGGGAAATCATAGAGCCGGCCGGTCTCGGTGAAGTCCGGCAGGCACAGCGGCAGAATGGCGGCGGCGACCGCTTCCGGGGTCGGCAAGGTGGCCTGGTTCTCGCTCGGAAACGCCTTGGCGCGCATGCGGGTGGCGACCGGGCCGGGGTTGAACAGCGTCACCTTGAGGTTCGACAGATTGGCGACTTCCGCCGCCCAGGTGCGGCCCAGCACCTCCAGGGCGGCCTTGGAGGCCGCATAGGCGCCCCAGAACGGCCGTGCCTTATGTGCGGCGCCGGAGGACACCAGCACGGCGCGGCCGGCGCTGGCGCGCCGCAGCAGCGGATCCAGCGAGCGCACCAGCCGCCAATTGGCGGTGAGGTTGGCGGCGATGGTGTCGTCCCACTCCTTCGGCTCGATGTGCGCCAGCGGCGTCATCGGCCCCAGCACGCCGGCATTGGCCACGAACACGTCGAGCACGCCGAAGCGTTCGAAGATCGCGCCGCCCAGCCGGTCGATGCCCGGCCCGTCCTTCACGTCCACCGGCACCAGCGTGGCGCTGGAGCCGACGGCCTTGATGGCGTCGTCCAGTTCCTCCAGCGCCCCGGAGGTACGCCCGAGCGCGATGACATGGGCCCCGGCGCCCGCCAGCGCGAGGGCGGTCGCCCGCCCGATGCCGCGCGTGGCGCCGGTGACCAGGGCGACCCGGTCGGCGAGGGGACGGTCAGTCATGGGAGAACCTCAGGGGGAAACGCGGATACGACCGACGCGCGTGCTTCGAGGCCTGCGGCCGGCACCTCAGCATGACGATCGTCTTTGCCAGACAGTGACGCGCGTCATCCTGAGGCGCCCGAGCCCAGCTCGGGCCTCGAAGGACGCACGAGGCCGATGCAACACGCAGATGGCTCATCTAAGTCCGCACTCAGCCGGCCGCGCTGAACACCACGGATGGCGCCGAGCGCTCCGCCGGACCGTGGAACACCGCCTCGATATTATTGCCTTCGGGGTCGAGCACGAAGGCGGCGTAATAGCCGGGGTGGTAGTCGCGCAGGCCCGGCCCGCCATTGTCGCGCCCGCCAGCGGCCAGCGCGGCGGCGTGGAAGCGCTGCACGGTTTCCTCATTGCCGGCCTGGAAGGCGAGATGCGCCCGCCCGGTGGCCGGCTCGCCGGCACTGACGAACAGCTCGTCCGCGAAGAAGTAGCCCTCGCCGTCGACCAGCGGCACGCCCAGCGCCTCGAACACTGCGCCGTAGAACCGCCGGCAGGCTTCAAGGTCGGCGACCACGAGCTGGATATGGTCGATCAGCCGGCCGCGATGCCACTGGTTCAGCTCCACCATGCTCAGCTTGCCTCGGCGAGGAGGGAGAGCTGGCGGGGCGTGACCTCGCGGGCGCGGTCGGTGAGCGGGGTGGGATACTCGCCGGTGAAGCAATGGTCGGTGAATTGCGGGCGCTCGGCATTGCGCCCCTCCGGAAAGCCCATGGCGCGGTAGATGCCGTCGATCGACAGGAACGCCAGGCTGTCGGCGCCAATATAGCGGCGCATGCCCTCCACATCGAGATTGGCCGCCAGCAGCTTGTCGCGGTCCGGCGTGTCGATGCCGTAGAAATCCGGGTGGGTGATGGGCGGGCTGGCGATGCGGAAATGCACCTCGCGGGCGCCGGCCTCGCGCATCATGCGCACGATCTTCACGGATGTGGTGCCGCGCACCAGGCTGTCGTCGATGAGGACGATGCGCTTGCCCTCCACCACCGAACGATTGGCCGAATGCTTCATCCGCACGCCCTGGTCCCGCACCGATTGAGTGGGCTGGATGAAGGTGCGGCCGACATAATGGTTGCGGATGATGCCGAGCTCATAGGGAATGCCGGAGGCGTGGGCATAGCCGATGGCGGCGGGCACGCCGGAATCCGGCACCGGCACCACCACGTCGGCATCCGCCGGCGCCTCGCGGGCGAACTCCATGCCCATGGTGCGGCGCACCTGATAGACGCTGTGGCCGCCGACGATGGAGTCCGGCCGGGCGAAATAAATGTACTCGAAAATGTCCGGCCGGGCCGGCTGCACCGGGAAGGGGCGCAGCGTTTCCACCTTGTCCTCGGAGAACACGATCACTTCGCCGTTCTCGATGTCCCGCACATAGCGCGCGCCTATTATGTCCAGTGCGCAGGTCTCGGAGGTGAGGATCGGGTGGCCGTCCAGTTCGCCGAGCACCAGCGGGCGGATGCCGAGCGGGTCGCGCGCGCCCACCAGCTTCTTGTTGGTGAGGCCGACAAACGCATAGGCGCCCTCGATGGCGCGCAGGGCGTCGATGAAGCGCTCGATGAAGCGCGGCTTCTTGGAGCGGGCCACAAGGTGCAGCATCACCTCGGTGTCGGAGGTGGATTGGCACAATGCGCCGTCGCGAATGATCTGGCGGCGCAGCGTCAGCCCGTTGGTGAGGTTGCCGTTGTGGCCGATGGCGAAACCGCCGCCGTCCAGCTCGGCGAACAGCGGCTGGACGTTGCGCAATATGGTCTCGCCGGTGGTGGAATAGCGCACATGGCCGACGGCGATGGAGCCGGGCAGGCGCTTTATCACCTCGGCGTCGGAGAACGCATCGCCGACAAGGCCAAGCCGGCGCTCGGAATGGAAGCGGCGGCCGTCATAGGTGACGATGCCGGTGGCTTCCTGGCCGCGGTGCTGCAAGGCGTGCAGGCCCAGCGCGGTAATGGCGGCGGCATCGGGGTGGCCGAAAATGCCGAACACGCCGCATTCTTCGCGAAGCCGGTCCGCATGGGGATCGAACGGCTCCGCCAATGCGCCCGCGTTGCCTGCGGTCACGTCCATTTTGGACCTCCGGTCCTGATCGGCGTCCGACGAAGCTGCCTGGCGCCCTGCGTCAATCGAAACGATGTTCCGGGCGCGCGATACGCACCTGGTTCAGGCTTACGGCGCCGGGGCTGCGGGCGTGCCGCCTTCCGGCGGCGGCTCGGCCTGATCGGCGTCGTCCTTCTTGCGGAATTCCCGGATAAGGCGTTCGGGATCGTCCGGCAGAACGGAGATGAGCCAGTCGCCGGCCTTTTGCAAGACCACGCGCGAGCGCGCATCGCGAATCCACTCGGGCTGGCCCTGTTCGTTCTGGGCCAGCCAGTTGAAAAACAGGAAGGCCACAACCACGATAAGGAATCCGCGGCCGAGGCCGAACAGGAAGCCCAGAGTGCGGTCCAGCGCGCCGATGCGGCTGTCCAGTATGGCGTCGGAAATCCGCACGGTGATGATCGACACCACGATGAGCGTCAGCAGGAACACGCCGCCCACGGCCGCGGCCATGGCGAAGGTGTCCTGCGGAATATACTGCTTGGCCAGCGGCAAAGCGTGCGGATAGGCATAGAGCGTCACCGCGGCGGCGGCGCCCCAGGAGGCGATGGCGAGAACCTCCCGCATCAGGCCGCGCACCATGGCGAGCAGGCCCGAGACGAGCATGACGGCGAGCAGAATGATATCGAGCAGCGTCAAAGCTCTACCGTGATCGAGGCGGGGTGCCGTTGCCGGCGTCCGCGGGAGAAGAATCGACCGAGCGCACCCGGACTGCAGGCGCGCGACCTATAGCGTGCCGCGCGCGCGGCGTCATCCGTCTTCTGCCGGCACGCGGGCTCGACCGTCCTGTGCGGCGGCGCGGCGCGGCTGCCGGGCGGCGATGCCGGCGGCAAGCTCGCCCAGCGTGCCGATGGTCTCGACGCTGAGGCCGGGCTCCGGCGGCTCGCGTGCCCCGGCCGGCACCACGGCGCGGCCGAAGCCGAGCTTGGCGGCTTCCTTCAGCCGGGCGGCGACATGGGCGACCGGGCGCACCGCGCCGGTGAGGCTGGCC
This sequence comes from Xanthobacteraceae bacterium, assembly GCA_041287585.1. Classification (GTDB taxonomy): domain Bacteria; phylum Pseudomonadota; class Alphaproteobacteria; order Rhizobiales; family Xanthobacteraceae; genus Ancylobacter. The sequence goes on along the minus strand of JBGGNI010000181.1, from coordinate 8,475 downwards.
TCGCCGAAATGCACCGCATCCGCCGGCAAAGCGACGCCGAGCAGCGAGGACACCAGCGCCGCCGCCACCGCGAGGTCCGCCGCCGGCTCGGCGATGCGGAAGCCGCCCGCGACGTTGAGATGCACGTCGTGGCCGCTGAGCTTGACGCCGCAGCGCGCCTCCAGCACCGCCAGCACCATGGAGAGCCGGCTGGGGTCCCATCCCACCACCGCCCGGCGCGGCGTGCCGAGATTGGTGGGCACCACCAGCGCCTGGATTTCCACCAGCACCGGCCGGGTGCCCTCCATGCCGGCATAGACCGCGGTGCCCGGCGCGCCGGCGTCGCGGCCGGCCAGGAACAGCTCCGAGGGGTTGGCCACCTCGGCAAGCCCGAGGCCGGTCATCTCGAACACGCCGATCTCGTCGGTGGGGCCGAAGCGGTTCTTCTGCGCCCGCAGGATGCGGAAGCGGTGGGCGCCGTCGCCCTCGAACGACAGCACGGCGTCCACCATGTGTTCCACCACGCGGGGACCGGCGATCTGGCCGTCCTTGGTGACATGGCCGACCAGGATCACCGCCGCGCCGCTGCGCTTGGCGTAGCCGATCAGCAGCTGCGCCGAGGAGCGCACCTGCGTGACCGTGCCGGGAGCGGATTCGACGCTGTCGGTCCACATGGTCTGGATCGAATCGACCACCACCAGGGTCGGCGGCGGGCCGGCGGACAGCGTGGCGATGATGTCTTCGACATTGGTCTCGGCGGCGAGGTCCACCGGCGCGTCGGCCAGGCCGAGCCGCTCGGCGCGCAGCCGCACCTGCGCCACCGCCTCCTCGCCGGAGACATACACCACGCGCCGCCCGCCGCGCCCCAGCGCTGCGGCGGCCTGGATCAGCAAGGTCGACTTGCCGATGCCGGGATCGCCGCCGATCAGCAGCACCGAACCCGGCACCAGCCCGCCGCCGGCGACGCGGTCGAACTCGGCGATGCCGACGCGCGAGCGCGGCGCGTCCTCGATGGCGCCGCTGAGGCTCTGCAGCGCGAGGATGCGCCCCTTGCGGCCGCCGCGCTGGGCGGCCGGCAAGGTGGTGGCGCCGCCTTGTTCCTCGGCGATGCTGTTCCAGGCGCCGCAGGCGTCGCACTTGCCCTGCCAGCGCACATGCGCGGCGCCGCAGACCTGGCAGATGAAGCTCGCCGGCCGCTTGGCCATCAGATCCAGCGCCGGTGATAGCGCCGGCCGAGCGAGGTGAGCACCTCATAGCCGATGGTGCCGGCATGGCCGGCGAGGTCGTCGACGCCGAGGCCCTCGCCGATCAGCGTGGCCAAGGCGCCGCGGCGCGCCTCCGGCACGTCGGTGACGTCGATGGCGATGAGGTCCATGGAGACGCGGCCGAACAGCGGGCAGCGCTGCCCGGCGATGACGACTTCGGCGCCGCGCTGCGCGTCCGAGGCGCCGGCGAAGCGTGGAATGCCGTCGGCATAGCCGGCCGAGACCAGGGCGATGCGGCTGTGGCGGCGCGTGGTCTGGGCGCCGCCATAGCCGACGCTCTGGCCGGCCGGCACCTCCCGCACCTGGACGATGCGCAGATCGAGCCGCACCACCGGCTGCAACGGCGCCACGCCAGCGCGCGAGCGCCCGCCATAGAGCGCGATGCCCGGTCGCACCAGATCGTGCCAGCAGCGCGGCAGCGCCACCGTGCCGGCGGAATTGGCCAGCGAGGCCGGCACGCCGGGAAACAGCGCGCGCACGGCGTCGAAGGCGGCGATCTGCCGCTCGGTCAGCGGGTCGGCGCCATCATCGGCGCAGGCGAGGTGGCTCATGAGCAGCGCCACCGTAAAGGGCCGGCCGCTGCTGCCGAGCGCGGCGAAGCCGGCGGCCTCCTTCACCGTGAGGCCGAGCCGGTTCATGCCGGTGTCGACATGCACCGCCGCCGGCAGCGACCGCCCGGCCGCGCCGCAGAACCGGCTCCAGCCGGCGATCTCCGGCACGCTGCCCAGCACCGGGCGCAGGCCGAGCTCGGCATAGGTGGCCTCGGTGCCCTCGAACAGGCCGTTCAGCACATAGATCACGGCGTCCGGCAGCACCGCCCGCAGCCGGCGGGCCTCGCTGAGCACGGCGACGAAGAAAGTGCGCGCGCCAGCGTTCCACAGCGCCGGGGCGGCGTGCTCCAGGCCGGTGCCGTAGGCGTCGCCCTTCAGCACCGCCGCGCATTCGGCCGGGGCGACGCCGGCGGCCAGCGTGCGGAAATTGCCGGCGAGGGCGCCGAGGTCGATGGTGAGCAGCCCGCCGGCTTCCTCCTGCGGGGCAATCGCCGTGAGGCTCACGCGCCGCTCCGCGCCGGCAGTCGGTCGGCCTGGGCGAGCGAGGCGAAGCGGGTGAACTGCGCCTCGAACGCCACCTTCACCGTGCCGGTGGGGCCGTGGCGCTGCTTGCCGATTATGATTTCCGCGGTGTTGGCGGCCTGCGCCATATCGCTCTCCCACTTGAACCACTCTTCGGAGCCCTCCTTGGGCTCCTTGTTCTTGAGGTAATACTCCTCGCGGAACACGAACAGCACGACGTCGGCATCCTGCTCGATCGAGCCGGATTCGCGCAGGTCCGAGAGCTGGGGCCGCTTGTCGTCGCGCGACTCCACCTGTCGCGAGAGCTGGGACAGCGCCAGGATCGGCACGGCCAGCTCCTTGGCCAGCGCCTTGAGGCCGGTGGTGATCTCGGTGATCTCCTGCACGCGGCCCTCCGAGGCGCGCTTGGACGAGCCGGTGAGCAATTGCAGATAGTCGACGATCATGAAATCCAGCCCGCGCTGGCGCTTCAGCCGGCGGGCGCGGGCGCGCAGCTGGGCGATGGAGATGCCGCCGGTGTCGTCGATATAGAGCGGCACGGTCTGCATGGTCTGTGCGCCGGCGGCGAGCTTGTCGAAATCGCTTTCGGTGATGTCGCCGCGGCGGATCTTGTAGGAGGGAATTTCGGTCTGCTCTGCGAGAATACGGGTGGCGAGCTGCTCGGCCGACATTTCCAGCGAGAAGAAGCCGCAAATGCCGCCGTCCAGCGGGCGGATCGAGCCGTCCGGCAGAGTTTCGCCGCGATAGGCGGCCGCGACATTGTAGGCGATGTTGGTGGCGAGCGCGGTCTTGCCCATGCCGGGGCGGCCGGCCAGGATGATGAGGTCGGAGTGCTGCAATCCGCCCATCAGGCTGTCGAGGTCGTCGAGCCCGGTGGCGATGCCGGAGAGGTGGCCGTCGCGCTGGAAGGCGCGGCTGGCCATGTCCACCGCCTCCTTCAGCGCATCGGTGAAGCGCAGGAAGCCGCCATCGTAGCGCCCGGTCTCGGCCAGTTCGTAGAGCCGCTTCTCGGCCTCCTCGATCTGGTCCTGCGGCCGGGCCTCCACCGGCGCGTCAAAGGCGTCGTTGACGATCTCCTCGCCGATGGCGATGAGGTCGCGTCGCACCGACAGGTCGTAGATGGCGCGGCCGTAATCCTCGGCATTGATGATGGTGGTGGCCTCGGCGGCGAGGCGGGCGAGGTATTGCGGGGCGGTGAGGCCGGCAATATCGAGATCGGCCGGCAGGAAGGTCTTGAGCGTGACCGGCGTCGCCACCTTGCCGGCGCGCACCAGCGCGCTGATGGTCTCGAAGATGGTGCGGTGCACCGTCTCGAAGAAATGGCGTGGCTCCAGAAAGTCCGACACCCGGTAGAACGCCTCGTTGTTCACCAGCACGGCGCCGAGCAGCGCCTGTTCCGCCTCCACATTGTGCGGGGCGGTGCGGTAGGACGGCTCGGTGGCCGCGAGCGGGCGGGCGGGGGAATCGAGCATGCGGGTTCCTGGGGCGAGAGGCCTGAGGCTAGCCCTACCGCAGCGGCGGGGCGAGAGTCCCGAAGCGAATCCGTTCCATCATCGTTCGCTTTGCGGCTGTGGAAAAGTCTGTGAACAGCGGGGAAAATTCGCAAGTCCCATGATCGCGCGCGCGGTGGCCTCCCGGTGGCGGGCCGGCTGTCTCAACGCCCCCGCATGCGTTAAAAGCAGGGGCTGCCGACCGGACCGGCCCCGAAGATACCCCACAGCGAGACGGCACCATGCGTTCACAGTCTCATCGTCTTGCCGCCGCCTGTGCGGTGGCGCTCGGCATGCTGGCGGCGCCGGCCGCGTCGGCCAACAGCATCGACGAATTTTTGCGGCGCCAGTCCGAGCTCTGCGCGCAGAGCGGGGGCTATCTCACCGCCATGGGTTGCCAGCGCGGCAGTGGCGGTTCCGCCGGCACCATGCCCGGCATGGCCCCGGCCGCGCCGCCGCCGCCGATGAACTGCACCAAGCACGAAACCACACGGCAGATGCCCGATGGCTCGACGGTGACAAAGTCGACCGAGACCTGTTCGTCGTTCTAGGCGCTGTCTGGTCGGTCCTGGAAACATTGTCATCCCGGCTCGCGCTGCGCTCCGGCCGGGATGACAATGCTCGAACTCTGCTGGGGTGCGTGCTTCGAGGCCGGCCTATGGCCGGCGCCTCAGCATGACGAATATTTATGCAAAAACAAAAAGATACGTCATCCTGAGGCGCCCGAGCATCGCTCGGGCCTCGAAGGACGCACGAGGCCGATGCCGGCCGCTTTTGACTTTCCAAGCAGTCGCTAAGCGTGACCCGCGTGCTCTAGCGCGCCTTGCAGTCGGTGCGGGCGGGGGCGCCGGCGAGGCGGCGGGCGATCCAATCGGTGACGGCATCGGCGCTGCGGGCCGGCATGTCGGTGTGTTCGGCGCGCGGCTCCAGGACGAACTCCACCGGCACGCCGTGGGCGCACAGCTCGTCCATATAGAGGCTGGTGACCAATGGCTGAACGATGCTGTCGGCGGCGCCCTGCGCGATGAGCACCGGCACGTCGGCGGGGGTGACCGCCGGCGTGTTGCTCTCGATCAGCCCGCGCCAGGGCTGCGTCACCGTTACGTCGGCATCGAGGAAGCCCTCGCGCTCGAACGGCGCCTCGTCGGCGATCACGCGCAGTGTGTCCTGAAAGGTTTCAGTGCAATCCTTCGCCACCCGCCCCAGCACCAGCTCGACCTTGTCCTTCAGCACGCTGTCGACCGGTATGTCGTAGAGCTGCGACCAGGAGGAGAGCGCGAAGGCGGACAGCACCTTGCCGGCGCGTCCGCCGAGGTCGGCGCGCAAGATCGTGCCCAGCTCGGTCGGCGGCGCGATGGCGGCGATGCCGACCAAATGCAGGTCCGGCGCATAGCTCCGCGCCAGCTTGCCGGCCCACAGCGCGGCATGGCCGCCCTGCGAATAGCCCGATACGACCAGGCGCGAACCGGCGCCGGCATCGGGCAGCGTGCGCACGGCCCGCGCGGCGTCCAGCACGGCGTGGCCTTCGCTCGGACCGATGAGATAGGGGTGGACGCCGTCCGTGCCGAGGCCGGCATAGTCGGTGCCCACCACGATGACGCCCTGGCCGAGCAGGTTTGCGATGCCCGGCACGCGCTCGAACACGTCGGCGCGCTTGGACGGCGCACAGGCATCGGCGATGCCCGCTGTCGGGTGCGCCCACGACACCACCGGTCGGTCGCCGGCGGTGCCGGCTGCGGGAATGGCGACGACGCCGGAGACCGCGACGCTTTCGCCCTTCAGCCCGGTCGAGCGGTACAGCAGCCGATAGGCCGATGCGGCACCGGGCGGCGGCGTGATGGGTTCGGCCTTGATCAGGCTGCCCGCGCGGCCGTGAAGCTCGTGCGGGGCGGCCGCGTAGAAATCCTCGCTTGCCGCTCCCGCGGGGCATGCCAGGAGCGCGGCCATCAGCACGGCGGCAAGGGTCGGCTTCATGCCTCAAAGCTCGCGCGGAGAATTAACAGAGCGATGCAGAAGCCTGAAACAAGGAGAGGCCCCGGTCAACCGGAGCCTCCCCAAGAGCCACAAAGCCGGCGCTTCTGCCGAAATCAGGCGGCCTCGCCGTCGGTCTCTTCCTCGGCGTCGGCCTCGAAATCCTCATCCTCGTCGTCGTCGCGGTTCACCGAGAGATCCTCGCCGCGGGACTGGCGCACGGCTTCGTCGGCGCTGCGGGCGATGTTGGCGAGGACGGTGACTTCCACCTCCGGGTGCAGCGACACCAAAACCTCGTGCACGCCGACCGTCTTGAGCGGCTGGTTGAGCAGGATCTGCTGGCGGGAGACGGTGAACCCGGCGGCGGTGAGCCCTTCGGCGATGTCGCGGGTGGAGACCGAGCCATAGAGATGGCCGGTCTCGCCAGCCTGGCGCACGATGATCAGCTCGGTGCCGGCCAGCGTCTCGCCGACCTTGGCGGCCTCGGCCTTGAGTTCGAGATTGCGCGCCTCCAACTGCACCTTCATCGATTCGAACTTGGTGCGGTTGTCCTTGGTGGCCCGCAGCGCCTTGCCGAGCGGCAACAGGAAGTTGCGCGCGAAGCCGTCTTTGACGCGCACCACTTCGCCGATCTGGCCGAGCTTGGCGACGCGTTCGAGCAAAATCACATTCATCGGGTCTCTCCGTCGTTTCGTTGGTCTCTAGAAGGTGTCAGGCATCGTTTGCGGGGCGGTCGCCGCGGCGGCCGAAGCGCCCGCGCAGATCGAGAAAAGTGTCGGCAATGCCGCCCATGGCGGCGATGAGGAAGGGCCAGCCGAGCACCAGGCAGGCCAGCCAGCAGGTGACGAGCACCAGCGCCCGCCCGCCGCCGCCGCGGGTGATGGCGTGGATGACGGCGAGCCCGACCAGGCCGAACGCCATGATCAGGGTGGCGCCCAGCGCTTCCGCCGCAAGACCCAGCAGGCCGTCCGCCAGATAGGCCGTGCTCAGGCTGACGAACAGCAGGAAGGCGGCGCCGCGCGGCAGGCGGGCGCTTGCGAGGTCCGGCCAGGGCCGCGCCAGCCGGCCGGACAGGCGGCTGATGCGGCCGGCGAGCCACAGATTGGCGAGCTGCATCACCATGGTGAGCACGGCGGCGGTGGGCGGGATGACCACGGCCAGCAACTCCGCCAGGCGCGCGGCATCCGTGGAGGTTTCGCCGGCCTGGTCTTCCAGCGCCGCCTGCAGCAGCCCGCGCAAGGCGGCCTGATAGGCCTCCACATTGCTGGCGACCAGCGGCACCAAAGCGAGGGTGGCCAGCGCCCCGGCGACCGCGGCGGCCAGAATGAGGCGGCCGACCGGGAACCACTCCAGCCGTTCGCCGCCCGGCACCGGCACGGTGCGCGCCATCAGCGCGAGATAGGTGAGCATATAGGCCGGCGCGCCGACGCAGGCGGCATAGGCGCCGAGCAGCGAGACGTCCGACATCAGGCCGACGCCGACCGCGGCGGTGGAGGCGGCGATGAGCGCGGCGATGTGCGACCAGCCAAGCCCGACCGCCAGAATCGGCAGCGGCGCCAGATAGAACAGCGGCACAGACAGCACGCTGCCGCTGGCCACCGAGGCGACCAGCAAAGCGGACGTGGCGCCGGCACCCAGCGCTATGAGCAGAAAGACGATCATCGACGAGCTGTCCCGCCTTCGCGGTTAGGGGCGAACGACGCCGCCCCAGCTTTCGACGCGCCGGGACCATTCCCGGCGGCCGGTCGTTTTGGAGAAGTTTTCCACCCGCGTCATCCCGGAACGGCCAAAGGCCGTATCCGGGATCGCATGGCTAACTTTGCTCGGCGATCCCGGCTCTCCGGGTTCGCCTCCGGCCGGGATGACGAATCCCGACCGGATTTTCTCAGCTGTCGCTCAGCGGATCACGAACGGCAGCAGGCCGAGGAAGCGCGCGCGCTTGATAGCGGCGGCCAGCTCGCGCTGCTTCTTGGCGGAAACCGCGGTGATGCGGCTCGGCACGATCTTGCCGCGCTCGGAAATGTAGCGCTGCAGCAGGCGCACGTCCTTGTAGTCGATCTTAGGCGCGTTGGTGCCGGAGAACGGGCAGGTCTTGCGACGGCGGAAGAAGGGCCGGCGCGCGCCGGCCGAAGTGGAAGCGCCGGTTCCGGCGGACTGAGCACCAAAAGCCATCACACGCTCTCCCCGGTCGAAACGGTTTCGCTGACATCGCGGTCGCGACGCGGCGGCCGGTCGTCACGGTCGCGTCCGCCACCGCCGCCACCACCACCGAAGCCGCGGTCACGTCCACCGCCGCCGAAGCCGCGGTCGCCGCCGAAGCCGCGATCGCCGAAGCCGCGGTCGCCGCGATCGTCGCGGTCGCGCTTCTGCAGCATCACGGACGGGCCTTCCTCAAGCGTCTCGACGCGGATGGTGAGGAAGCGCAGCACGTCCTCGTCAATGCGCATCTGGCGCTCCATCTCGGCGACGGCGGGAGCCGGGGCGTCGATGTTGAGCAGCGAGAAATGCGCCTTGCGGTTCTTGCGCACGCGGTAGGTGAGCGTCTTGACGCCCCAATATTCGGCCTTGGCGACGGTGCCGCCATTGGCTTCGATAACGCCCTTGAAGCGGGCGGTGAGTTCCTCGACCTGCTGCGCCGTAACGTCCTGGCGCGCGAGGAACACGTGCTCATAAAGAGCCATGTCTCGTGCCTTTCCT
>JBGGNI010000180.1:0-50038 GCA_041287585.1 Xanthobacteraceae bacterium | reverse complement strand
GGCGGTGCTCTGCTTCGAGGCGATTGGCGCCTGTATCCGGAAGGCGCGCATGTCGTTCGGCGGCATCGTCCGCATCAACGCCTATGTGTGCGCACGCGAGCACATGGCCCCTTACATGGCGGTGCGCGACCGCTACGTGGCGCTGCCGGCGCCGGCGTCCACCCTGATGATCGTCGGCGGATTCACCCGCCGGGAGTTCACGGTGGAGATCGAGGCCATCGCCGCGAAGGTCGACGGTTAGCCGCTGGCCTTAACTTCCCGCACCCTGCCTATTCGCTGAGCAGCTTTGGCAGGCCCCGATGAGGTCACAGCTCAAGCGCCTGAACTCTCGAATGTATTTATTGGCATAGCTCTTGCTGCCCCGGAGCCCACGTGACGAACCCAAAGGGGCACCGAGATGTTTCGATCGACAAGAATTGCAGTCCTTGCTCTCGCCGCGATGGCCGGCGGACTGTCGAGTGGATCCGCGCTGGCGTCGGGAACGCTGCGCATCGGCATGACCGCGTCCGACATTCCGCTCACCACCGGGCAGACCGACCAGGGCGGCGAAGGCATGCGCTTCATGGGCTATACGGTCTATGACGCGCTCATCAACTGGGACCTGTCGAGCTTCGACAAGCCGTCCGACCTGGTGCCGGGCCTTGCCGCGAGCTACGGCGTCGATCCCGCCGACGCCAGCAAGAACCGCTGGGTGTTCAAGATCCGCGAAGGCGTGAAGTTCCACGACGGCTCGGAGTTCACGGCCGCCGCGGCGGTGTGGAACTTCGACAAGCTCCTGAAGAACGACGCGCCGCAGTACGACCAGCGCCAGTCGGCGCAGGGCCGATCGCGCATTCCCGCCATCGCCTCCTACAAGGCGGTCGACAAATACACGCTCGAGATCGTCACCAAGGCGCCCGACGCGACGCTGCCCTATCAGCTTGCCTGGATCATGATGTCATCGCCCGCGCAGTGGGAGAAGCTCGGCAAGAACTGGGACGCCTTCGCCAAGGAGCCGTCCGGCACCGGCCCGTGGAAGCTCACGCTGTTCGCGCCGCGCGAGCGCGCCGAGATGGTCCCCAACAAGGACTATTGGGACAAGGCGCGCGTGCCGAAGCTCGACAAGCTCGTGCTGCTGCCGCTGCCCGAGGCCAATGCGCGGGTCGCGGCGCTGCGCGCCGGCCAGGTGGACTGGATCGAGGCGCCGGCGCCCGACGCGGTCGAATCGCTGAAAAAGACCAAGTTCAACATCGTCATCAACGCCTATCCGCACAACTGGACCTGGCATTTGTCGCGTGCGCCGGGCTCGCCGTGGAATGACATCAAGGTGCGCAAGGCCGCGAACCTCGCGATCGACCGCGAGGGCATGAAGGAGCTGCTGCAGGGCCTGATGATCCCGGCGGAAGGCTTCATGCCGCCCGGCCATCAGTGGTTCGGCAAGCCTTCGTTCAAGGTGAAATACGACCAGGCGGAGGCAAAGAAGCTTCTGGCCGAGGCGGGCTACAGCACCAGCAAGCCGCTGGTGGTGAAGGCGCTGATCTCGGCGTCGGGCTCCGGCCAGATGCAGCCGCTGCCGATGAACGAGTTCGTGCAGCAGAATCTCGGCGAGGTCGGCGTCAAGGTCGAGTTCGAGGTGGTCGACTGGAACCAGCTCATCAACATCTGGCGCGCCGGCGCCACGGATCCGGCCTCGAAGACCGGCCACAGCATCAACTTCACTTATTTCGTGCAGGACCCGTTCACCGGCTTCATCCGCCATCTGCAATGCGACCTGAAGGCGCCGAAGGGCACCAACTGGGGCCACTACTGCGATCCGGAGATGGACAAGCTGCTCGACGCGGTGAAGACCACATTCGATCCGAAGGAGCAGCTCGCGGTGCTGCAAAAGGTTCACGAGAAATACGTGGACGAAGCGCTGTTCCTGATGGTCACGCATGACGTCAACGCGCGCGCGATCAGCCCCAAGGTGAAGGGCTTCATCCAGGCGAAGAACTGGTTCCAGGACTTCTCGCCGATCACGATGGACAAGTAGGCCACGTGCGCCGGCCGCCGCGGCAACGCCGCGGCCGGCGTTTTCCTCATACGGCCGCGGAGCCAGACCGTGCTTCTCTACGCGCTCAAGCGGATCGTCTACGTCACGCCGGTCGCGCTGGGCGTCAGCATCTTCTGCTTTCTCCTGTTCCATCTCGCCCCCGGCGATCCGCTGACCGCGGTGATGCCGATCGACGCCACCGCGGCCCAGCAGGCCGAGATGCGCGCGGCCTACGGCTTCGACAAGCCGCTGCCGATCCAATACGGCATCTGGCTCTGGAAGGTGCTGCAGGGCGATCTCGGCCAGTCGATCGCCAGCGGCCGCCCGGTGCTGAGCGAGGTCGGCCGCGCGGTCGGCAATTCGCTGATCCTGGCCTCGGTCGCAACCCTGATCGGATTCACCTTCGGCACCTTCTTCGGCTTCGTCGCCGGCTATTTCCGCAACAGCCCGCTGGATCGCTTTGCATCGGCACTGTCGGTGTTCGGCGTCAGCGTGCCGCACTACTGGCTGGGCATGGTGCTGGTGATCGTGTTTTCGGCCCAGCTCGGCTGGCTGCCGCCGACCGGCGCCGGGCCGGACGGCTCCGGCAACTGGGTGCCCGATTTCGAGCATCTTCGCTACATCATCCTGCCGGCCGTCACCATGTCGGTGATCCCCATGGGCATCATCTCGCGCACGGTGCGGGCGCTGGTCGCCGATATCCTCAACCAGGACTTCGTGCAGGCGCTGCGCGCCAAGGGCCTCGGCGAGTGGGGCGTGTTCAAGCATGTGGTGCGCAACGCCGCCCCGACCGCGCTGGCGGTGATGGGCCTTCAGCTCGGCTATCTGCTCGGCGGCTCCATTCTGATCGAGACGGTGTTCTCCTGGCCCGGCACCGGGTTCTTGCTGAACGCGGCGATCTTCCAGCGCGACCTGCCGCTGCTGCAAGGCACCATACTGGTGCTCGCCATGTTCTTCGTCACTCTCAATCTGGTGGTCGACGTGCTGCAGACGGCGCTCGATCCGCGCATTCAGCGAGGCTGATGCCATGACCGTCACCCTCGATATCGCCGACGACACCCGCATCCCGGCACCGGTCGCCGCCAGCCGCGGCTATTGGGGCAGCGTGCTGCACCGGCTGATGCGCGATCCGGTCGCGATGACCGCGCTTGCCATCCTGCTCATCATCATATTGGCCGCGGTGTTCGCGCCCTATATCGCGCCTGCCGACCCGTACAAGAGCAACATGGTGCGCCGGCTGCGGCCGATCGGCTTCCCCGGCTTCCCGCTCGGCTCGGACGAACTCGGCCGCGATATGCTCACGCGGCTGATCTATGCCGGGCGGCTGTCGCTGTTCCTCGGCGTGATGCCGGTCATCCTGGCCTTCTTCATCGGCTCCGGCATCGGAATTGTCGCCGGCTATGTCGGGGGATGGCCGAACACCGCGCTGATGCGCACCATCGACGTCTTCTTCGCCTTCCCCTCGGTGCTGCTGGCCATCGCGCTTTCCGGCGCGCTCGGTGCCGGCATCCTCAATTCGATCGTCTCGCTCACCGTGGTCTTCGTGCCGCAGATCGCCCGCGTGGCGGAGAGCGTGACCACCCAGATCCGCACCCGCGACTATGTCGAGGCGGCACGCGTCTCGGGCGCGAGCGCGTTCACCATCGTGCGGGTGCATGTGCTGGGCAATGTGCTGGGGCCAATCTTCGTCTATGCCACCAGCCTGGTCAGCGTCTCGATGATCCTGTCCTCGGGCCTGTCCTTCCTCGGGCTGGGGGTGAAGCCGCCCGAGCCGGAATGGGGGCTGATGCTGAACACGCTGCGCACCGCGATCTATTCGCAGCCACTCGTCGCGGCGCTTCCGGGCGTGATGATCTTCCTCACCTCCATCTCGTTCAACATCTTCTCCGACGGCCTGCGCACCGCCATGGAGGTGAAGCAATGAGCGTGATCGTCGACAGCATGGTGCCGGAAGGACGCGACCGCGGCGGGGCCGCCACGCCGCTGCTCGCGGTCAACGGCCTGATAAAGCACTTCGGCCGCAAGGCCGGCTTCCTCGCCAAGGCGGGGCCGGTGGTGCGCGCGGTGGACGGCGTCGACTTCGCGGTCGCCAAAGGCGAAACGCTGGGCATCGTCGGCGAGTCCGGCTGCGGCAAATCCACCACCGCGCGCCTCGTCATGCAGATCATGAAGCCGGACGCCGGCGACATATTGCTCGACGGCGAGGCGGTGGGCTCCACGGCGCTCGACCTCGGCAGCTTCCGCCGCCAGGTGCAGATGGTGTTCCAGGACAGCTACGCCTCGCTGAATCCGCGCCTGACGGTGGAGGACACCATCGCCTTCGGCCCGCGCGTCCACGGCCTCGGCCGCAAGGCGGCGGTGAACCGTGCGCACGATCTGCTGCATCGCGTCGGCATGGAGCCGGCGCGGTTCGCCGGGCGCTACCCGCACGAGATTTCCGGTGGCCAGCGCCAGCGCGTCAACATCGCGCGCGCCTTGGCGCTGGAGCCGCGGCTGCTGATCCTCGACGAGGCTGTATCCGCGCTCGACAAATCGGTGGAGGCGCAGGTGCTGAACCTGCTGCTCGACCTCAAGGAGGAGTTCGGCCTGACCTACATGTTCATCTCGCACGACCTCAATGTCGTGCGCTTCATGTCGGACCGGGTGATGGTGATGTATCTCGGCAAAGTGGCCGAGGTCGGCGGTTCCGACAACATCTTCGAGCGGCCGGGCCATCCCTATACGCAGGCGCTGCTGTCCTCCATGCCCTCCATGGATCCGGACAACAGGACGGAGGAGGCGCCGCTCTCGGGCGACCCGCCGAACCCGATAAACCCGCCGCCCGGCTGCCGCTTCCACACCCGCTGCAAATATGTGACGGCACTGTGCAGCCACGCCGAGCCAGCGCTTCACGATGTCGGCGGCGGGCATCTCGCCGCCTGCCACCTTGCCAATCCGCAGTCGGGCCATCCCCGGCTTTCGGCATCCTGAAGGAGGCATGCGATGGGCGACAACATCGTCGAGGTCGAAAGCCTCACCGTCGACTTCAAAGCGGGGCGAAAATACATCCGCGCCGTCGCTGGGGTCGACCTCGCTCTGGCGCGCGGCGAGACCGTGGCACTGCTGGGCGAATCCGGTTCCGGCAAGAGCGTGACGCTGCGCTCGCTGATGCGGCTGCATCCCAAGAGCGCGAAGATCGGCGGGCGGCTCCGCGTCGAAGGGCGCGACGTGCTTGCTCTGTCCAGCGCCGAGCTAGCCGCCTTCCGCGGCAGCACCGTTTCGATGATCTTTCAGGACCCCGGCCTTGCCTTCGACCCGGTCTACAAGATCGGCGACCAGATCGCCGAGGCGGTGGTGCGGCACGAAGGCGTCTCCCACGCGAAAGGTCGCCAGCGCGGGCTGGAGCTGTTCGAGCGGGTGCGCATCCCCTCCCCCGAACGCCGGCTCGACAATTACCCGCATGAAATGTCCGGCGGCATGCGCCAGCGGGCGATGATCGCGCTGGCGCTGGCCTGCCGGCCCAAGGTGCTGCTGGCCGACGAGCCGACCACCGCGCTCGACGCCACGGTGCAGATCCAGGTGCTGCTGCTGCTGCGCGAATTGCAGCGCGAGCTCGGCCTCGCCGTGGTGTTCGTCACCCACGACATCGGCGTCGCGGTCGAGGTCGCCGACCGTATCGCGGTGATGTATGCCGGCCGCATCGTGGAAAGCGGCACCTGCGGCGACGTCATCCGCACGCCGGCCCACCCCTATACGCAGGGCCTGCTCGCCTCGCGCGCCGGGCACGACCTCGCCAAGGGCAGCCGGCTGGAGGCGATCCCCGGCGCGCCGCCGGACCTCGCCGCGCCGCCGCCGGGTTGCGCCTTCGGGCCACGCTGCAAGCGCGTGTCCGAGCAATGCCGCGAGTTGGTGCCACCCATCGTGCCTCGCGGAGTTGCGGGCTTGGGCGCCGGATATGTAGCCTGCCTGCATCCGGGATAGGCCGCGTCGCTTCGCCCGCTTGTAAGGCTTCCGACGAGAGAGGAATGGCCGCCGGCCCGGCGTGCCGCGATATCATGCAACGCATTCGTCTGATCAACCCCAACACATCCGAGACCACCACCGCGATGATGGTCGCAATCGCCGGCACGGCGTTTGGGCCCGGCTTCGAGGTTCACGGCGTCACCGCCCGGTACGGCGTGCCGATGATCCTCGAAGAGACGCAGCTCGCTGCGGCCGCGCCGGGCGTCGTCGAAATCGGCACCGCCGAGCTGGACGGCGTGCGTGCGGTCATCGTCAGCGCCTATGGCGATCCGGGCCTTGCCGAGCTGCGGAGCGCGCTCGACATTCCGGTTGCCGGCATCTGCGAGGCCAGCATGTGCGAGGCCGGTGCGGGCGGCCGGCGTTTCGGCATCGCTACCGTTACCCCGGGCCTGGTCGACGTGTTGACGCGCAAGGCGCAGGCACTGGGGCTGGGCGCGCAGTTCACCGGCATAAGGCTGACGGAGGAAGACCCGCTCGCGCTTGCTGCGGATCCGAAGCGCCTTGAAGACGCGCTGGCGAGGGCGGTGGCGCAATGCTTCGATGAGGACGGTGCCGAGGCCGTGGTAATCGGCGGGGGACCGCTGGGCCAGGCGGCGATCGGGCTGGAACGCCGCTTCGCCGCGCCGGTCATCGCGCCGATTCCGTCCGCCGTGCGACAGGTGCTGAGAGCGCTCGGCCACCCCGGCGGGGGGCCTACACCTCTTCGCTGAACTGGGCGGGAAGGCGACCGGATTTGAACAGGATCTCCGGCTCGTTGTCGAAATCCCCGGTCTCCGCGTCGCCGGTCGTCGCGAAGGCGACCACGCCGGCCTTGGTCCCCGCCAGACGCTCGGCCGTGCGGATCGCCATGGCCGAGTTCCGCGCACTGCTGGGCGGCTCCGCCCTCAGCCCACCGCGCGGACCGGCCTTGAACGCCTGAATCACATAGATGGTCTGAATGGCCATGCCTGCTCCCGCTGCATCCGGGGACGAAGGATGCGGTCGACTCGATGCGGAATGAGAACAGATAACGAACACGCCGGCAAGTTCCGACTTCGATCGACCCTATTCCCCCGGAGCCGGGGGAGGCGCCAACGCCTTTTGCTGCTCGCCGGTCTGGGCGACGCTGTGGCCGAGGTTCGTGATGTGCTCGTTGTAGCTTTTGCGCGTGTTCGCATCGACGATCGCCACAGGCGCCGCAACGATGACGCCGGCGGCGGTGCCGACCGCGGCAGCGGCGCCGGCGGTTGCCTCGATGATGTGGTCACCCAGCCCGACGCGGGAATCATTGATGTTCTGGCCCTCGGCCAGCCGCTGGCCGATCATCTGCACCACTTCCGGGCTTTCGGCGAACTTGCCGTGGTTGAGCGGGTCGCCGGTGCGCAGCTTGGTGAGGTCGACAACGGTGATCTTGTCGCGCTCGAACTCGGTCTTATAGGGCTCCTTGTCGGGGTCGATGGCGCCGAGCCGGTCGGTGCTGCCCCAGACACGGCGCGAGAAGGCCAGCGCCTTGTCGTCGCGCGAGACGAAGACCGTGATGTTCGGGCGCGGCTCACCCATGTCGTAGACCTGGGTGCGGAACACGTCGACATCGAGGTCCGGCGCGGCGAGGATGATGTTCTGGATCTTCGGCGCGATACGCTTGTTGCGGATCGCCATCTGCCGGAGCGCCTCCACCGTCACCCAATTGCCCATCGAATGCGCCAACACGGTGATCTCGCCGACCTGCGGATCGGCGGACAGATGGGTCAGCAGCCGCTCCAGCGCGTCGCGCGAATAATTGGTGCTCTCGCGGTCGTAGCCATAGGCCAGCACGCTGCCGCGCGAGGGCCAGGTGAACAGGATCGGCACCACCGGCGCGCCGGAATCGTGGACGATCTGCGCAAAGCGGAACACCGCATCGTCGAAGCGATTGTTGAAGCCATGGATGAACACCATCACCCGGCGCTGCGGCGTCACCTTCAAGCGTCCGCTGAACCATGCCAGCGCCTGTTCGCGGTCGATTATATCGGCGCGGGTGGTGACGAAGTCGGTCATCGGATTGCCCGGCACCTGCTTGGGCCACTGCACTTCGCCGATCTTGCGGGCCGCGGCCGGCGGCACGGAAACCGTGATGCGGGCGAAGGACAGCGTCGGGCGCCCGCGCTCGCCGCTATACATGTCGCCGGGCTTGTCGGACGGCAGCCGGGTGGTCGCCACCACCATGTCGACCTGGCTCGCGCCGGTCGCGGTGCTTGCCACCGGGATGAGAACGCCGTCCGGGGGACCGGAACAGGCGGCGAGCAGCAGCCCCGATACGCCTATGGCTATGCACTTCAGTAGGACGTTCATCGAGATACCTGCACGCGTTGCCCTCCTCTATCTTTGATGGCAACGGGCATGACAAGCGCCGTGAGTCGCCGGCTGCTCGGTCCGGTCGCCACTTTTGCGGCGAAGTACTTGGCTTTATTGATTTTTATCATGTGTGGCTGCGGCGCCTCACTCCGCGCCGTTCGCACGTCCGGCCGTTTGCGCATCCCGCCGGGCGCCGCCGGCTGCGACGGCTGCGCCCAATCCGGATGGCGCCGAATACCGGCAACTGTGTGCATTGCAAAAATAAACCCGCGCTGCGGGAACCTGCCCAGGAGCGCGAAGTTGAGTGCAAGTCAACCGCGGGGCATTTACCTTGAACAAAAAAGCGCCTTCGTCTGAAATAATATCAAATGATACTTTGCCGTTGATTTGCTTTTCGCACCTGCGTTGGGATTTTGTGCTCCAGAGACCGCAACATTTGATGCGGCGCGCAAGCGAAAAGCGAAGAGTGTTCTTTTTTGAAGAGCATATTCCGACCGATCACCATCTGCCCTACCTGGAATTTCACGCATTCGACGACACCGCGGTGGTCGCCGTGCGCCCGCGTGTGCCGCACGATTGGCAGGGGGCCCGACTTGAAGCCGCGCTTGCCGCCCTGCTCGACCAGTTGCTGTCTTTGCAGGGCGGCGCGAAGCCCATCCTGTGGTTCTACTCGCCGATGATGTACCCGTTCGCCGCCCATATTCCGGCGGCGGCGGTCGTTTACGACTGCATGGACGAACTATCGAATTTCCGTTTCGCGCCGCCTGCGCTCCGCGACAATGAGCGCCGGCTGATGCAGCGCGCCGACCTCGTCTTCACCGGCGGCTTCAGTATCTATCAGGCCAAGCGCGACCAGCACCGCAATATCCACCTTTTCCCTTCGAGCGTCGATTGCGATCATTTCGCCACCGCTCGCTCGCCCCTTGCCGCGCCGGCCGATCAGGCAGACCTGCCGGGGCCGGTGCTGGGCTATTACGGCGTCATCGACGAGCGTATCGATCTTCCCCTGATCGCCGCCGTGGCGGCCGCCAGGCCGCACTGGTCGCTGGTGATGATCGGGCCGGTGGCCAAGATCGATCCGGAAGAGCTGCCGCGGGCGCAGAACATTCATTACCTCGGCATTAAGGACTATGCCGACCTGCCCGCCTATCTTGCGGGCTGGGACGCCGCGCTGATGCCGTTCGCGATCAATGACGCGACCCGCTTCATCAGCCCGACCAAGACCCCGGAATATTTGTCCGCCGGCAAGTCGGTGGTCTCGACGCCCGTCGCGGACGTCGTTCGCCATTACGGAGCGCTGCAAGGCGTGACGATCGCCGATGGCGCGGCAGAGTTCGTCGCAGCCTGCGAGCACGCCCTCTCCTTGTCGCAGGCCCCGCGGTCCTGGCAGCCGGAGGCGGATCGCCTGCTGGCGCGGTCGTCCTGGGACGAGACATTTCGGCAGATGTGGGCGCTGGTCGACGAGGTCGGCACCAAAGCGGAGCCAACACTCCGGTCACCCCGGCGATGGGACCGCGGCGGCCACTATGATTATCTCATCGTCGGCGCCGGCTTTGCCGGCTCGGTGCTGGCCGAGCGGCTGGCTTGCGCAGGCAAGCGCGTGTTCCTGTGCGATCGCCGCGACCATATCGCCGGCAACACCTATGACTTTCATGACCGGGCCGGCATCCTCATCCACAAATACGGCCCCCACATCTTCCACACCAACAGCCAAGAGGTTTTCGCCTATCTCTCCCGGTTCACGGACTGGCGGCCATACGAGCACCGCGTTCTTGCCAGCGTCGCGGACAAGCTTCTGCCGATGCCGATCAACCGCACGACGCTCAACGGGCTGTACGGCCTCGACCTCTCGAACGACGCCGCCGCCGCCGCCTTTCTGGCCGGCCGGGCCGAGCCGGTTGAAGCGGTGCGCACCTCGAAGGACGTGGTGATCGCGCAGATCGGCACCGACCTCTACCGGACCTTCTTCGAAGGCTACACCCGCAAGCAATGGGGCCTCGATCCGTCGGAACTGGACAAATCCGTCACCGCGCGCATTCCAACCCGCACCTCGACGGACGATCGCTACTTCCTCGACACCTACCAGGCCATGCCGGCGAACGGCTTCACCCGCCTGTTCGAAAACATGCTCGATCATCCGAACATCCGCATCGAACTCGATGTCGATTATCAGGATCTGGCGAAGGAGAATCTGGCGCCGCGCACCATTTTCACCGGTCCGATCGACGCCTTCTTCGAGCACCGCTTCGGCCCGCTGCCCTATCGCAGCCTCGACTTCCGCCACGAAATCCACGACGTGCCGCAGTTCCAGCCGGTTGCCGTGGTGAATTATCCGTCCCAGAGCGTGCCCTACACCCGGATTACCGAATACAAGCACCTCACCGGCCAGAGCCACGCCAAGACCAGCATATCGTATGAGTTCTCCAGGCCCGACGGCGAACCCTATTACCCGGTGCCGCGACCGGAAAACCAGATCCTCTACAAAAAATACGAGCAGCTGGCGCAGACCATCGATAACGTCATCTTTGTCGGGCGACTTGGCACTTACAAATACTACAATATGGACCAGGTCGTCGGCCAGGCGCTGGCAACCTTTCGTCGCCTGATGCGAACCGAGGCCGGACCTGCCTCCGAATGGGCGGCGGCGGCGGAATGACGGCGACCGCGGAACGGCCGCTGGTCGTGATGGCGACCGACAGTAAGATACCGTCAGGCGTCGGCATCCATATGCTGGCGCTGGCGCGCGCCATCGCTTGCGATCATCGCGTCGTGGTGGGCTTTCCCCCCATCGGCAGCGGCGCGCATTTTCTGCAACGGGCGGACAGCGCCGGCCTCAGCGTGATCCCGATCGAAAGCGAGACCGTTTTCGGACAGTGGCTGAAGGGTGTCCGCGCTGGCATTCTGCATGTCCATGCCGGCATCGGCTGGGAAGGTCACGGATTGGCCGCCGTGGGTCGGGCAGCGGGCGTCCCGGTGGTTCGCACCGAACACCTTCCCTATGTGTTGACCGACGAAGCTCAGCGGGCGGAACACCGGCGCGGCGTCGAGACGGCCGACGGCGTAATCTTCGTCTCCGAATTCGCCGCGCGAAGCCATCGTCAGGCCGGGGTGGCCTGCGGCCGCACGACGACCATACTGAACGGCATCGAGCCGCCCTGCCCCGTGCTCGCCCGCGAGGAAACGCGGCGCCGGCTGGCTTTGCCCGCCGACGCTCCGGTGGTCGTCACCGTGGCCCGCTTCACCGCGCAGAAAGACTATGGCCTGCTGCTCGCCGCGTCCCGGCAGGTGCTTCAGGCGGTGCCGCAGGCTCGCTTTCTGCTGGTCGGCGACGGGCCGGAGCGCGCGGCACGGCAGGACATGGCCAGCCAGTCGGGTCTCGGCGAGGCGGTCCTGTTCCTGGGCGAGCGCGACGATGTGCCGGACCTGTTGGCCGCGGCCGATTTGTTCGTGCTGCCGTCGCGGTTCGAAGGTTTGCCGCTGGCGATCCTGGAAGCGATGGCGCTGAGGCTGCCGGTCGTGGCGACCCGCATCGGGGGAACCTGCGAGGCGGTCGGCGGCGATTATCCCTGGCTGGTCGAACCGGGCGACGCCGGCGCACTGGCCGCCGCCATCATCCGCGCGCTTGCTTGCGAAGACGAACGGCGCCGGATCGGCGATCGCAATCGATCGCGCTTCGAACAGTACTTCCGGGTGGAACGGATGGGGCGCGAGACCGCCGCCGTCTACCACTGCGTGGCCTCAACGAAAGAGCAGAATTTATGAGTACGCCGCAAAGCAGTGTTCGGCTGGGCATTATCGGCGCGGGCGGGATCGCGCGGCGTCATGCCGGGGTCCTGCAAGGCATGGAGGACGTGCGGATCGTCGCCGTGGCCGACACGGACGTCGCCCGCGCGGAAGCCTTCGCAACCGAGCTTGGCGCAGGCGCCTATCGCTCCTCTGAGGAGATGCTGCAACGCGAGGCGCTCGACGCCGTCTATATCTGCGTGCCGCCGTTCGCCCATGGCGCACCGGAAGACGCCGTCATCGGCGCCGGTCTGCCGTTCTTCGTCGAAAAGCCGCTCTCGGTCGACCTTGCGACCGCCGAAGCGACCGCGGCGAAAGTCGAGCGGAGCGGCCTGATCACCGCGACCGGCTATCATCTGCGCTATCTCGATACAGTCGAGGAGGCGCGAAATCTGCTGGCGGACAATCCGGCCCGGCTAGTGTCGGGCTACTGGCTCGACCAGACACCGCCGCCGCGCTGGTGGTGGCAGCAGAGCGCGTCCGGCGGACAGATCGTCGAGCAGGCAACCCACATCATCGATCTGGCGCGCTACACCGTCGGGGAAATCGTCGAGGTGTTCGCGCAGTCGGTGCAGGTCTCCCGCGCCGATTTTCCCGGCCTCGATGTGGCGGCGGCAACGTCGGTCACCGTGCGCTTTGCCAATGGCGCGGTCGGCACATTTACCGCCACCTGCCTGCTGCGCTGGAGCCACCGCATCGGGCTTCATCTGTTCGCTGATGGTCTCGCCATCGAATTGTCCGACCGCGATATCATGGTCGATGTCGGGCACGGCCGTCCGGTCCGGCAGGCGGGACAGGACCCGGTCTATCTGGAAGATCGGGATTTCATCGATGCGGTGCTTGGTGCGACGAACCGCATTCGGTGCCCCTACGGCGAGGCGTTGAAAACCCACCGCGTCGCGCTGGCCATCGCCAGATCGGCCGAGACCGGCATGCCGGTCCGCCTCCACCACCAGATCGCGGAGCCGGCCGATGCATGAGGCGCGCACCATCCGCTCGCTCGGCGTCGAGGCGCCGGAGCGAATGTATTTTTTCAACTACGAGGAGGGCCCGCCCGCACCGGGCCATGTGCGGCTGGACACACTCTATAGCGGCTTTTCGGCCGGCACCGAGCTCACCTTGCTCAAGGGCAGCAACCCTTATCTGCATGCGCGCTGGGACGGCGAGCGCGGCCTGTTCGTCGAGGGAGAGCCGAGCGCGCGCTATCCACTGCCGTTTCTCGGCTATATGGAATCAGCGCGCATTCTGGACGGCGCGGAAGGCTTTGCCCGCGGCGATGTCGTCGGCGCCACCTATGGTCACAAATCCGGCCACACCGCCGACCCGTCTCATGAGCTGCTGGTGCCGCTGCCGGGCAGCCTCGACCCGGTTCTCGGCATTTTCACAGCGCAGATGGGACCGATCGCCGCCAACGGCATCCTCCACGCCGACGCGGAATCTTTTGGCGCGAACGTGCGCCGGCTTGGCGAGGGGATCGACGGCCGGCCGGTCATCGTGATGGGCGCCGGCACGGTCGGCTTGCTCACCGCGCTGTTTGCAAGAAGCGCGGGGGCCGACGTCGTGGTCGCCGAGCCCTCGCAATGGCGGCGACGCAAGGTGGAGGAACTCGGTCTCATCGCGATGACCGAAGATCAATGCCGCCAGCATGCGAAGGCGCGCTGGCATCATGGCGCCGCCGATCGCGGTGCGGACTTCGTGTTCCAGACCCGAGCCCGATCGGAAAGCCTGCATTGTGCGCTTCAGGCCTTGCGGCCGCAGGGCAGCGTAATCGATCTGGCGTTCTATCAGGGCGGCGCCGCCGAGACCCGGCTGGGCGAGGAATTCCATCACAACGGCCTCAACCTGCGCTGCGCGCAGATCGCCCGCGTGCCGCGCGGGCTGGCGCATCGATGGGACAGGAAGCGGCTGTCCGCCGAGACGGTACGTCTGTTGCAACAGAATGCGAAGGCGATCCGCGATGTGATGATCACCCATGTCGTCCCGATCAATGAGGCGCCTGCATTTGTGTCGAGCCTGATCGCAGACCGTGCGGACTTCGTGCAGATCGTTTTCGACTTTCAAGAATGAACCAAGTGCCGCCGCGTCCCACACGATTATTGTTCGTCTTCGCCTGGCTGGTGGTCGGTGGCGAGGAGACCGAGGTGCGCCTGCTTGCCCGCACACTCGACCCGGCGAAGTATCGTATCGATGTCGTGGTCTGCTTTCGCAAGCCGGGCATGCCGCAGCAGACCGCGCGGCAGCTCGCGGCGCTGGGCGTGGATGTCGATGACGCGCCCTGCGAACTGTCGTTCGAGGACACGGTCGATTATCTGGCGCGAAAAATATGCGCCTATGATGTCGTCATCTCATGCCAGAATGTTGCGGACATCTATCCGGCGCTGGAGAGGCTGCACTGGCGCCCGCCCCTTATCGAGCATGGCGGGCTGGTCTCAGAAGCGCTGGCGGGGCCGAAGCATTTCACCAGCCGCTATGTCGGGGTCTGCCGTTCGATCCGCGATGCAGCCGCCTCCATAATGCCCGGCCGCACCGAACACGCCGTCGAAATCCCGTCCATGGTCGATCTCGACGAATTCTCGCCGATGCACAGGCCGGCGGCGCGCGCATCGCTCGGCATCGGCGGCGCCACCCCGCTGGTCGGCTGGGTCGGCAGGCTGGATGCCAAGAAACGGGTGGAGGATTTCATCGAAGCGGCCACCATCGTGCACGCGGCCCGGCCCGACGTCCGCTTCGTCGTGGTCGGCGGTCCCGACGCCTTCATGCCGGACTATGCCAATAGGCTGGCGCAGCTTGCGGTGACGCGCGGCCTCACTGGCGTCCTGACGTTTCTCGGCGATCGCGACGACGTGCCGGCGCTGCTTTCCGCGATGGACATCTTGGTCTGGCTGTCGCGCGGCGAAGGCATGCCGCACGTCATCACCGAAGCCGGTGCCGCAGGCCTTCCGGTGGTCGCCACCGCCGATAATGGTTCGATGCAGCAGATCTCCGACGGCGTTTCCGGCCTCTTCGTCCCGCATGAATCCCCGCATGCCGTGGCGAATGCGATCGAAAAGCTGCTCCGCGACCCTGCCTACGGCAAGCGTCTCGGATCCGCGCTGCGCGCCAAAGTCGAGGCCGCCTACAGCGCCGATGTGGTTGTGCCGCAATGGGAACGCCTGGTGGATGCGGTGCTGCGCGAGCGCGCCGGCGCCACCTCTCCATCCATCTTCGCCAGCTTCATCCAGGGCGGCTTCGAATGTTCGACCCACCGGCGGCGCGACGGGCGGCGGCTCGATCTGATCGCCGCCACCGGGCACGACGACAATGCGGCGGCCGATTATCGGCAGCTACAGGAGCACCGCATCGTCACTGTGCGCGACGGGCTGCGCTGGCATCGGATCGAGAGCGCGAGCGGCCGTTATGACTGGTCGAGCCTGCTGCCGATGCTCGGCGCGGCACGGGCGGCCCGCACGCAGGTGATCTGGGACCTGATGCATTATGGCTGGCCGGACGATCTCGACATCTGGTCGCCGGCCTTCGTCACCCGCTATGCCCGCTTCGCCACGGCGGCCGCGCGGGTCATCAAGCAGGAGACCGACGCGCCGGCGTTCTACTGCCCGATCAACGAGATTTCCTTTCATGCCTGGGGCGGCGGCGATGGGCAGTATCTCAACCCGTTCGCGCGCGGCCGCGGCTTCGAACTGAAGGTCCAGCTCGCGCGGGCGGCGATTGCGGCCATGCAGGAGATCCTCGCGGTCGATCCGCGGGCCCGCTTCGTGCACTGCGAGCCGGTCATCAACATCGCGGTCGATCCGGCGCGCCCGTATGAGCGCCTGCACGCCGAAGGTGCGCGGCTGGCGCAGTTCCAGACCTTCGACATGATCGCCGGCGCGATGTGGCCGCAACTCGGCGGCGAACCGAGGCTGCTCGATATCGTCGGCGTCAATTACTATCCGAACAACCAGTGGATCCATGGCGGCCCGCCGATCGACGAACGCCACGCCTCTTACCGGCCGTTCCGCACGCTGCTGGCCGAAACCCATGCCCGCTATGGCCGGCCGGTTCTGGTGTCGGAGACCGGAACGGAAGGCGCGCCGCGGGCGGACTGGTTCGACACCATCGCCGGCGAGGTGGCGGCGGCCCACCGCGCCGGCATCCCGGTCGAAGGCATCTGCCTCTACCCAATCATCGACCATGTCGGCTGGGACAATGATCGCGACTGCCCCAGCGGACTTCTCGCGAACTGCCTGAGCGACGGGCGACGCCCGGCCTACCGGCCGCTGGCCGCCGCCATCGAACGCTGGCACCGCCAGGCGACGCCGGCACGAGAACTGGTCGATGCAGCGGGCTAGCGGGCATCGCCATCGGCGCATCGTCATCATCAGCGATTTCTGCGACGGCGCCACGTTTCGCGACCAGCCTCCGGCAGCGGAATTTGCCGCCTCCTGGCTTTCGGGGGAAAGAGGCCCGCGTCCGGGCGAGGCGCTGCATTCCGGCGCATCCGGGATGCCGGAGGTCGTCGGCGGCTACCTTGAGCGGCTGCCGCTGGCAGCGATCCGGCAGAACCTTTGCGATTACGCGGAAATATGGTCGTTCTGGGCCCGCGACGAACCACCGCCTTGGTCGCAGGATTCACCCCATCTGCTTCACCGCTCCTTCCGCGCCGACACGGCGGCGACACCGTTCGCCTCCAGCGACATGCTCGGGCACATCGTCGCCTTCGGGCCGCCGGACATTCTCTGCGTCTGGGGTCTCGGCGTGGACGAGGCCATCCTTGAGGCCTGTGCCGGCAGCATCAAGATCTACAATTCCATCGATGCGCCGGCGCTGCGTATCCCGCCGGAGGTCAGCCGGCATTTCGATCTCGTCCTCACCAGCGCGCAATGGCAATCATGCGAGGTCGAGCGCCGCCATCCCGCAATGGCGACGGCGATCATGCCGATCGGACCGGAATTCGCCTCGCCGGAGACGTTCTTTCCGCTCGGGTTGGAAAAAACCCACGATGTCGTCTACGTCGCCGCCGCGCAGCCCTATAAGCGGCACGACGTGCTGTTCCAGGCCTTGGCTCGGCTCCCACGCTCCATCCGCGCGCTTTGCGTCTGCGGCTATGGCGAAGGCGGCGGACTGTTGCGCGAGCAGGCGGCGGAACTCGGCCTGTCCATCGACTTCATCGGCCCGCCCGGCGTCAGCCATGCGGAGGTCAACCGCCTGATGAACCTGGCGCGGGTCGGCGTGGTGTGCGGAGTCGACGACGGCGCGCCGGCAATCCTGACGGAATACATGCTGGCCGGCCTGCCGGTCCTCGCCAATGCCGCGCTGCGCTGCGGCCTGCACTACATCACGCCGCTGACCGGGCGCATCGCGAAGGCCGACGACTTCCACATGGTGCTGCAGGACATGCTGGCGGACCTGACGCCCTATGCACCGCGAAAGATCGTGATGGAAAACTGGAGCTGGGACCGCACGGTCCAGAAGCTTGCCGCCGTGCTGTCCGAGAGCGCGCCTAAAGCGACTGTGCGTCCGGGTGCCCGGCGCGGCGGAGTTCCACCGCAAACCGTGTCATCCCGGCCTGCGAGGTGACGCTGATGGGTCGCCCCGTGGGCGCGCGCAATCGTCGATGGCGACCAATTGCCGGCGGCGGCGCCGGAGCGGCGCGGCCCCATTCCCGCCGCGCCGACACCGGACTATAGTGCAACGCAACATTCTATGGTGCGGCGCGTTATTTCTTTGGCGGCCATGGTACACGCACTGGAAGGATCGGCATGATGGGGATAGGCGGACGCAGTCTGGGACCCTCCGGCTTACGAAGCGGGCCATCGGCCCGCCGCATCGGGCCGTCCGCACTCCATGCGGAAACGCCGGACCGCTGGCTGCGCGAGATCGAGGGGTTCGGATCGAATCCCGGTGCCCTTCGCATGTTCTCCTATGCGCCACCCGATTTGCCGCCCGCCTCGGCGCTGGTGGTGGTGCTGCACGGCTGCGAGCAGACCGCAGAGGACTATGACCGCGGTGCGGGGTGGTCGGCGCTGGCGGAGCGCGAGGGCTTCGCGCTGCTGTTTCCCCAGCAGCAGCCGCAGAACAATGCGAATTCCAGCTTCAACTGGTTTCGGCCGGACGATATCGGCCGTGGCGTCGGCGAGGCGCTGTCGATCCAGCAGATGACCGAAGACATGATCGTGAGCAACGGCATCGACCGGCGCCGCGTCTTCGTCACCGGATTTTCCGCCGGCGGCGCCATGGCCAATGTCATGCTGGCAGCCTATCCGGACGTCTTCGCGGCCGGCGCGATCATTGCCGGCCTGCCTTACGGCGCCGCCGGCTCGGACGAGGAGGCGGTGCGGAGCATGCAACGCCCCGCCGCCCGCACGCCGCGCGAATGGGGCGCGCAGGTCCGCGCCGCGTTCCTTCCAAAAGCTCCCTGGCCTCGCGTGGCGGTCTGGCACGGAGCCGCGGACACCACGGTGGTGCCCGCCAACGCCGACGCGCTGTTGACGCAGTGGCTGGATGTGCACGGCATCGAGACGCCCGCCGTTTCAAAGCCGGGCCGGCCGACCGTCAGTCACCGGATCTGGCGTGATGCCGAAGGCCGCGTGCGGGTCGAGGACCATCGCATTGCCGGCCTGGCACATGGCGCGCCGGTCCGCATCATCGGTCCGGGCCGCGGCGTCGCCGGACCGTTCTTCCTCGATGTCGGAATTTCCGCCACGTTGGACATCGCCCATTCGTGGGGACTGGTTGCCGCCGAGCCGAAGCGCGGCACCGTCCAGAGTGCGGCTTTGCGGCGCGGAACGGCACCGCAATACTAAAACGACGCGAACCTGAGGTTCGCGCCGTCCAGAGTTTCAGCAGGTTTATGGAAAGTCCGCGGACGTTCAGCTTCTCACCGCCGCGGAACGCACGGTAACGGTCGGCTCCACGGCGCCCATGCGGCCGCCGAACCAGCCGGCGAGGCCGCCCAGCAGCAGCGCGATGGCGCCGAACAGAGCCCCGCGCGACACCGCCTTGGCTGCGGTATCGGCCGCCTGCGCCGCCTGCTGCTTCGCCTGTTCCATGGTCTGGCGATACTGCTGCTCATATTGCTGAACCTGGGTGCGCGCCTGCTCCACAGGAATGTTCTGAGCCTTGGCGATCGCCTGCGCAGCGCCCTCGCGGGCGTCTCCGGCCTGCTGCGGGTCGCCGGTTATCACGGCGCGCACCGCCGTCACCGCGGCATCGCGAAGCGCCGCAGGGTCATTGCTCCCAGCGGTGTTACGCACCGACTGTTCGATCGAAGCGAACGGGTCAGCCAGGGCGGACATGTTCGGGGCAGCGATCTGCGCCGCAGTCTGCGCAGTCGAGCCAACCGTGCTCGCAACATTGCCGACCGCGCTCGTCACCGTGCGGTAGGCACCGCCGACGATGCCGCCGATGGCCGTGGTGAGCAGGTAGAACACGACCAGCGTGGTCAGTGCCCAGGCGGTCAGCCCGTGCCAGCCGGCGGTGGAGCCCTTCGGCTTGCCGGCCAGGCGTCCGGCGGCATAACCGCCGGCGAGCGAGGCAAGAACGCCGGACAAGGTCCACCAAATGGCCGCGCCCATGGAGAAGCCGCTTGCAGAAGGATTGCCCGCCGCGCCCTGCATAGGATCGAGCGTTGCGGCCCCGACCCCGACGCCGATCATGTTCAGGATCAACTGACAGACCAGCGCCACCGCGACGCCGGCAAATACGGCGCCCCAGGACACTTTGTTGATGAGGATGGTGCGCGCATCCTCTGCTGGAGTTACCACGCTTCCACGGGGAGAGTCATAGTCACGGCGTGGCGTGAGCAAATTGTCGTCGATCGGCAGCGTGGCCATCGTGAAGTCCTCGCGAATGAATTTCTGTATTGGCTGAGGCGCATACAGCAACTGAACGCTGGTTCGCAGCCGTGGCCGCCGGTTCGGCGGGCGAAAAGGCGCCCGCCGTTCGCGTTACGCAGCCTTTAGGTTGACCGAACCCGTGGCGAGAAGCGTCAGCGCTTCGTCGGTGTGCTTTTCCTCGCCCAGCGTCTGGTCGAGCAGCTCGACGGCATCCTTCATGCCGAGCTGCGAAGCCCAGGCCTTGAGCGTGCCGTAGCGGCTGATCTCGTAATGCTCCACCGCCTGGGCGGCAGCCAGCAGGCCGGGGTCGAGGGCATCGGTGCCGGCGAAATCCTCGGTGATCTCGTCGCCTTCGGCAAGAATGCCGACAATGGCGTCGCAGACCTTTGCCCGTGCAGGCTTTCCGATGATTTCGAACACTTCGACCAAGCGCTCGACGTGGATCTTGGTCTCATCCCGATGCTTCAGAAACGCCGCCGAAAGTTCTTGTGACTGAGCGGCCTTCGACATTTTAGGAAGAGCCTTCAAGATCTGCTTTTCGGCATAATAAATGTCTTTAAGGGTTTCATAAAAAAGGTCGTTGAGATCTTTTGGGGTTTTAGCCATCGCCGTCACTCCAGGGATTTTGTACGTTCGCGCTCATGGCACCAACGTCGATAGCGCTCAACGAAGCGTGATCCAATTCGTTCCCAGGATAGAAGGTCGCCCAAGCTAAAATGGGCCGACTGCGCTTTTGCGCCCAGCATTTATGATGCGGATGTAGACGCGGCCCCGAACCCTTCGGTCCGGGGTCTCGCCATTCGGTGCACTGCGAGGCTTAGCCTGCCCGGCGGACATCCTCGCGCTTGGGCAGTCGCCAGTTCGGCCGCGGGAAGTGGCAGGTGTAGCCGTTCGGCTGGCGCTCCAGATAGTCCTGATGCTCCGGCTCGGCCTGCCAGAAGTCACCCACCGGTGCGACTTCCGTCACCACCTTGCCGGGCCATAGGCCGGAGGCATTCACATCCGCTATGGTCTCCAGCGCGACGCGCTTCTGTTCCTCGCTCGCATAGAAGATTGCGGAGCGATATCCGGTGCCGACATCGTTGCCCTGGCGGTTGCGCGTCGTCGGATCATGAATCTGGAAGAAGAATTCGAGCACGTCGCGATAGCTTGTCCGGCTCGGATCGAACACGATCTCGATCGCTTCGGCATGGCTGCCATGGTTGCGGTAGGTGGCATTGGGCACGTCGCCGCCGGAATAGCCGACACGGGTCGAGACAATGCCGGGCCGGCGGCGGATCAGATCCTGCATGCCCCAAAAGCAACCGCCGGCGAGCACTGCGCGTTCCGTTGTCATGGTCCTGGACCTCCTGATGTTGCTGTCGTGCACAATATAGGCATTGTCCGCCAGGATATCAGGCATGGCGAAGGCACGAGGGAACATGTTCGCCTTCCCTGACATTCTTGGTCGAGGGCGACGTGCCTTCTGCCTCGAGGACGCCGATGGCGAACGACAAGCTGACCCGCTACAAAGCCAAGCGCGACTTCGGGCAAACCAAGGAGCCGAGCGGCCAGGATTCCGCCGAACCCTCGACCCGCGGTCGCTTCGTCGTTCAGAAGCACGATGCCACCCGGCTGCACTATGATCTGCGCCTCGAACTCGACGGCGTCTTCAAATCATGGGCGGTGACCCGCGGCCCGTCGCTCGATCCGCACGACAAGCGCCTCGCCGTCGAAGTCGAAGACCATCCGCTCGACTATGGCGATTTCGAAGGGACGATTCCGAAGGGGCAGTATGGCGGCGGCACGGTGATGCTGTGGGACCGCGGCTATTGGGAGCCGGAGGGCAAGCTCAGCCCGGAGCAGGCTCTGGCCAAGGGCGAGCTGAAGTTCCAGCTCGACGGCGAGCGGCTGCACGGCAGCTTCGTGCTGGTACGGATGGACAAGGACCGCGACCAGGGCAAACGCACCAATTGGCTGCTGATCAAGCATCGCGACGAACACGCCGTGGACGCCAAAGGCGCGGCGGTGGTCGATGACAATGCACGCTCGGTCGCGTCCGGCCGCACCATGGAGGCCATCGCGGCGGGAAAGGGGCGCAAGCCGAAGCCTTTCATGATGCGGGCCGACGCGGTGCCGGCCGATGCGGTGTGGGACAGCAGCTCGGGCCTTGCCGCTGAGAAACGCAAAGCGAAGAAAACCAAGGCCGTTTCGCCCGCAGCCGCCGAACTTCCCGCTTTCATTGCCCCGCAGCTTTGCGAAACGCTGCAGCGCCCGCCTGCGGCGGAAGGCTGGATCCACGAAATCAAATTCGACGGCTATCGCATCCAGATGCGGGTGCGCGACGGCAAGGTGAGCTTGAAGACACGGACCGGGCTGGACTGGACCGACAGGTTCTTGGCCATCGCGCGCGCGGCAGCCGAGCTGCCCGATGTCATCATCGACGGCGAAATCTGCGCCTTGGAGGAGAACGGCGCGCCGGACTTTGCCGCGCTTCAGGCAGCGCTTTCCGAAGGCAAGAGCGACGCGCTGGTCTATTTCGCCTTCGATCTACTGTTCGAAAGCGGTGACGATCTGCGCGCCAAGCCATTGCTCGACCGCAAGACGCGGTTGCAGGAGCTGCTGGACAAGGCGGGAGAGAATTCCCGTCTTCGTTTCGTCGAGCATTTCGAGAATGGCGGCGAAGCGGTGCTGCGCTCGGCTTGCCGCCTCTCGCTGGAAGGCATCGTCTCGAAGAGGGGCGACGCTCCCTACAAATCCGGCCGAACGCACACCTGGGCGAAGTCGAAATGCCGAGCCGGCCACGAAGTGGTGATGGGCGGCTATGCCACCACCGAGGGCAAGTTCCGCTCGCTGCTGGTCGGCGTTCACCGCGGCGACAGCTTCGTCTATGTGGGACGCGTCGGCACGGGCTATGGCGCCGCCAAGGTCAAGAGCCTGCTCCCGAAATTGAAGGCGAAGGTGGCCGCGGTTTCGCCCTTCACCGGCATCGGCGCGCCGAACAAGGAGCCCGGCGTGGTGTGGCTCGAACCCGAGCTGGTGGCGGAAATCGAGTTCGCAGGGTGGACCGCCGACGGTCTGGTGCGTCAGGCCGCCTTCAAGGCTCTGCGCGAAGACAAGCCGGCGTCGCAGGTCGAAGCGGAGACGCCGGCGCCGCCTTCCAGGACGGATGTGCCGCTCCCTGCCCCGCCCGCATCGGCGAAGCCCGCCCGGCGCGGCGGCAAGGTCGATGTGATGGGCGTTCTGATCTCGAACCCCGACAAGCCGCTCTGGCCGGACGCCCTGGACGCCCGCCCGGTCACCAAGGAAGAGCTCGCCCGCTATTACGAAGCCGTCGGTGCCTGGCTGATCGATCACGTCAAGGGACGGCCATGTTCCATCATCCGCGCACCGGACGGCATCGGCGGCGAGCAGTTTTTCCAGCGCCACGCCATGCCGGGGTCCTCGAACCTGCTCACTCTGGTGACGGTGTCCGGCGACAGGAAGCCTTATCTCCAGATCGACCGCGTGGAAGGGTTGGCCGCCGTTGCGCAGGCGGGCGCGCTGGAGCTGCATCCGTGGAATTGCGAGCCGGGACAGCCGGAGGTGCCGGGCCGGCTGGTGTTCGATCTCGACCCCGGCCCGGACGTCCCGTTCTCCACGGTGGTCGAGGCGGCGCGGGAGATGCGAGACCGTCTGGACGATCTGGGGCTCATCAGCTTCTGCAAGACCACCGGCGGCAAGGGTCTGCACGTCGTCACGCCGCTTGCCACATCCAGGCGTACGGCGCCAAGCTGGGCCGAGGCGAAGGCCTTTGCCCATGATGTCTGCGAGCAGATGGCCCGCGACAACCCGCAGCTTTACCTGATCAAGATGACCAAGAGCCTGCGGAACGGCCGCATCTTCCTCGATTATCTGCGCAACGACCGCATGGCGACGGCGGTGGCGCCGCTGTCGCCCCGTGCCCGGCCCGGCGCGACGGTGTCGATGCCGCTGACCTGGACGCAGGTGAAAGCCGATCTCGACCCCAGGCGCTACACGCTCCGCACCGTGCCGGAGCTGCTCGCCAAGAGCACGGCCTGGCAGGACTATTGCGACGGGCTGCGGCCGCTGGAACAGGCGATCAAGCGGCTTGAAAAAGGCAAGCGGGCGGCGTGATTGCGCACCTGTTCGGAACCGGAACGCTCGACCGAACGTTCGTCCGGGACTCAGGAATTCCCAATGTATCGACCTTCCCCAAGACGCGAATTGGCGCAGCAGCTGCTTGCCGACGACCGGACGGCGTGCCGCACGGAGCCGGCTCCGCCGGCACTGGTTGCCGTACCGGTGCGCAATGAAAGCCAGCGGATTGACGCCTGTCTTG
The DNA here is from genome assembly GCA_041287585.1 of Xanthobacteraceae bacterium. GTDB lineage: Bacteria > Pseudomonadota > Alphaproteobacteria > Rhizobiales > Xanthobacteraceae > Ancylobacter. Next base: position 25,794 of record JBGGNI010000180.1, on the reverse strand, counting down.
CGGCGCTTCTGACGCAGGTTTCGTATGGTGGCCAGCAGAAGGGCGGCCTCGGTGTCGTGCTGGTGGCCAATAATTGCGAAGACGACACCGTCGTCCGTGCCAGGAGCCTGCTGGCACAGCATGCCGTGCCCTATCGGCTGATCGAGGCGCAACTGCCGTTGGACGATGCCAATGCCGGATTTGCCCGAGGGCTTGCTCTCGACATCGCCGCGCTCTGGCTGGAGCGCAGCCGAGGCGACGGCGTGCTGCTGACCACGGACGCCGACAGCCGGGTGCAGCCCGATTGGGTCGCTCGAAACCTCGCGGCGCTCACGGGCCACCGCCAAGCGGTCGCCGGCCGCTTCGTGCTCGACCCGGCCGAACATGCGGAGCTTCCACAGCCGCTTCGCGCCCGATTGGCACTTGAAAGCGCCTACGAACAGGAATTGCTTGAGCTCGCGGGCCGCCTCGATCCGATCGCCGACGACCCGTGGCCCAATCATTGGACCGCGTCCGGCGCGAGCTACGCTCTCTCGCTTTCCGCCTATCGGACGATCGGCGGCCTGCCGGTCGGGGCTGTCGGCGAAGACCGCGCGCTTGCGGCTGCGTTGCGCCGCCACGACCTGGCCATTCGCCATGATCCGTCAATCGTCGTCACCACATCCGCTCGCCTCACCGGGCAGGCCCGTGGCGGCTGCGCCGATACGCTGCTTGAGCGGGTCCGGCAGGCCGAGGCGCCGTGCGACGAGCGGCTGGAGCACCTCCCGCTGGCGCTCCGGCGGATGGCGTTGCGGGGCTTGGCGCGGCGTGATCACGCCGCGGGTCGGCTCGGCGGGGGCCTCTGGCAGGAGCGTCTCCAGATCGGCGCCGACGACATGGTCCGGGCGATTCGCCCTGGCTTCGGCAGCACCTGGCAGCGGCTGGAAGCCGCCAGCCCGCGCTTGCGGCCGGTTGTGCTGCGGCCCGCTGAATTGCCGAACCAGATCCGCACCGCACGGCGCGTGCTGGCTTCGCTGTCAGCGAGCGCGCAACACATCAAGCCGGTAAGCCTCGGCTCGCTCCTGCCGTACCGGCTCCACCCGGTCGCCGAGGGCAGACAGGAAGAGCGCCGAGGCTTCGTCCCCGGACAGCGGATAGTCTGTCGCGCCGATCCAGTGCACCAGCGCGATGTGCCCGCCGGTGTCGATGCTGTCGGCGACCTGCCGCGCCAGGCGCCGCACGTCTTCGACGCTGAGATAGTAGACCACCTCGGATAGCAGGATCAGGTCGAAGCGTCCGGCCGGCCAGAAGTCGGGGACGCCGGCCTCGACGAACGCGATATGGCCGAGTTGGCGGCACCGCCGGCGCGCCGCTTCCAGCGCCTTGGTGGCCGGGTCGACGGCCACCAGCGCGCCGCACCGCAGTGCCAGGCGCTCGGTGAGCACACCGATCGAGCAGCCTATCTCGAGTGCGCGGGCATAATGGGGGCTTGGCAGCCCGGCGAGCGTGGCGTCGTATTTGGCGCGCTCATAGAGGCTGGTTTCGAACTGCCAGGGGTCCGGATCGCTGTCATAGAGCGCATCGAAATAGCTCGGCGGCAGCGATGCGCTCATGAATTTGCCTCGATAAGGATTTCGTAGCGGCCAGTGAAACGCGCCAGCATGGCCGGCTGCAGACGGAAACCAGCCGGATCGTCGGCGATCAGCGCCGAGCATTGCGATGCGTGAGCGTAGACGGCGCGCCGCTTCGCCCCCAGATGCGCGCCGACATCGACACGCACACCCTGCGGCAATGCTCCCTCCAGCACCGTGTCGTCCGGCAAGGCGAGACCCCAGATCGGGTACTCCCACAGGCGGACGCCCGGCAAGCGCACCGCGGCCGCCCGCGCGAGGGCGACGCTTGCTTTATGGTCGCAATGCGGGTCGTGATGCCAGGTCACCGCTATGGCGTCGGCCCCCGCCGCTGCTGCCACGATTGCCTCAACGGCACGCGCGGCTTCCGGCCCAGCTTCCGGCACTGCGCGATCCGGAAGGTCGATAAAATCCACATCGGAGGCGGCGACGCCGAGCTGGTCTGCCGCCGCGAGCATCTCCGAGCGCCGGAGAGCGGCAAGCCGCGCCGGCGGAAAAGCACGCGATGCCGGGTGGGAACCGGCGCCGTCGCTCACCGCCACGATACGCACCGGGACAGAAGCGGCCCGGCAGGCCGCGATCAAACCGCCGCAGCCGAGGCTCTCGTCATCGGGATGCGGCGCCACCACGGGCAAGCCGCGCCGCAGGAGGCCCGCCAGCGGCACGATCGGGAAGTGCTCCATGGCGTCCCGCGCCTGTGCGGCGGTGAAGCTCATCGCCACAGGTCTCCGGCCGCGCTGTCGCAGCCGAGCACGTAAGATCCGCCCTCGCTCAAGGCGCGGCCGGGAGCGGGCTGACGAAGATAGGTCGCAAGATCGCGGCTGATGCGCTCGACGGCATGGCTGCGCAGGAAGGCGGCGAGGCCGATCGAGCGGTGCACGAGTTCCAGAACATCCAGCGCGCAACGCTCCACCGCGCCGCGCGCGAGGTTCACATAGGCGACGGTGCGCTGCGGATCGTCCTGCGCATCGGCAAGGTCCGCCGCGCGCTCCACCCAAAGGCGGGCGCTCTCCGCAGCGGTGGCTGCCTGCCCGATACGGGCGACCTGGTGCGGATCGGCCGCCCTGCCCGTCTCGCGCAGATGGCGGCACGCCTCGTCGACCAGTCGCTCCACGCCGCCCAGTTGCACGGCCAGAAACCGCCAGGCCCCAGCCGAGAAAACCGGCTGCCGGTGATAGTCGCCGTCCGCGCCGATGATGTCCTGCGCCCGCACGGCGAGGCCGGTGAAATCAAAACTCCCGGTCGCCGAAGCCCGCATGCCGTGGGCGCGCCACTGCGAAAGGTCGGCCCGGCGGCGATGATCGAGCCGCGGCAGCACCATCATCGCCGCACCGTTGTCGGTTCGGGCGGTCACCAGCGGGTGCATCAAGAAGCCGGCACCCGACGCGAAAGTCTTGCGCCCCTCCAGAACGAAGCCGTCGGCGGCCGGCACAAGGCGCAGACCATCCTGGCCCTCGGTGTTCCACACGCCGAACACCTCGCCCGCCCGCGCATGGCGAAGCGCCGCTGCCTGCTGGCTCGCCGTGCCATAGCGCGAGATCAGTACCGCCGCATTCACATGCCCTTCCAGCAACCGGCCGAGCGGCAGGCTGGCATGGCCGACAATGCGCAGCGTGTTCAGCAAAACGTCGGGGCGCTGCTGCTCAAACGGCATGGCGAGTGCGCCGATTGCGGCAAGATCGGCAAAGTCGTCGCGGGGAAACGCGCCATCCTCGTCCAGAGTTTCCGCGCGCGAGGCGATGCGCGGCGCCAACTGCCGCAACGCAGGGTCCAACCCGTCCGGGTCGACGGGTTTGGTGATGGCCGGCATCGCTACAAGCATGAATGTCCCCAGATTACGGGAACTCAAAGCCAGCGGGCATCAAAGGTTCCGTTGGTCGGACCGTCGCGCCGCGAAGAAAAAGCCCCGGCCTCCGGGGAGGTCGGGGCCTGACTTCAGTCCGGCTGGCTTATCGGCGGTCGAAGCCTAGACGAGGTACTGGCGCCGCTCGCGGGCCACTTCGTCGGCGCTGTAGGGCGGCGCGGCTTCGTCGAAGCGGGACCAGCCATTGCCGCGATAGAGCCGCTCGCGCTCGCCGACATCGACGGACTTGTGCTTCTCCAGAATGGCCTGCGCCTCGTCGGCCAACGCCTCATCGACCTTTGCCGAAACCAGCGTGCCGCCGCGCCGCACGCCTTCGGCATACACATTGGCATCGTTCTCGGATACGCCCGCCGACGTGAGCGAGCCGATCAATCCGCCCGCCGCACCGCCGGCAACGGCACCGGCCACCGCACCGGCGGCCGTCGAGGCCAGCCACCCGGCCGCCACCACCGGCCCGATGCCGGGAATGGCCAGCAGACCCAGGCCGGCCAACAGGCCGCCGGCCCCGCCAAGCACCGCGCCGACGCCGACGCCGGTGGCGGCATCGTCCGCAGTATCGGCGGTGTCGGGGCGACGGTCGTCGCGCCCGTACCAATCGTCCGAATTATTGGCGACGACGCTGATCGATGCGCGCGGCACGCCAAGCGATTCAAGATGGTTGGACGCCGTCAAAGCATCATCGTAATGGTCGAACAAACCCGTGACCGTTTTTGACATCGGAATCTTCCTTTCAGACATTTGCGGATTCAATGGCTCAGTTCGGGAAAACATGACCCTGGTAATCGAGGGCAACATCGTGAGACGTGTTGCCCTTCATGGCCTTGCCGCGCCAGATACCGTCCTTGTCCTTCTGAAGACCGGAGACCTGCATGAAGCCCTTTTCTTCGATGCGGGCCTTTGCTTGCGCTTCAGTGAAGCTGTTGGCGCCGGCCGCCGGCTGTGCCGGCTTGTTGGTGTCAGGGTTGTTCGTCGCCGGCATTGCGGGGGCGGGATTTGCCGCCGGCACCTGGGCCATCGCTGCGGTAGACAGAATCGTGACGACCGCAGCCGTAAGGATGCGTTTCATTGCGTGCCTCTTGTGCTCGGAAAATGTGCAGTATGAACGTTTGAAGAGCAGCGTTTGTTCCGCACAATGGCGCACGTTCTGGAACGACGTCTTCTACCGCTCGGACGCCTGCCGCAGCGGTCGGCGGGGCAAGAGCTAGAGGGGGAGGTTGCCGAGGCGCCGGACGCTGGCGAGCAATTTGCCGGCGAGCTGCAGACCGCTGCCGCAGGCGAGCGCCATCTGCGGCAGGATCATCCATTCGAGGGTCCACGCCGCCCCCGAACGCTCCTGTTCGTGGACCATCGATTGATGCAGCCCGCCGGCGAGCGTGGCGTTGAACCGGGCCAGGGTAACCAGCGCCTCCGCGGCGACGGGGTTCTGCTTGTGCGGCATCGCCGAGGAGCCGCCGCCGCCCGAAAGCGCAATCTCCTCCCCGTTCTGGGCCATCAGCGCGATGTCCTGGCCGATCTTGCCGAGGCTGCCGCTGATCAATGCCAGCGCGTGGCCGATATCGAGGATCGGCGCGCGCCCGCTGTGCCATTGCCGGGTGTCGGTGAGGCCGAGTTCGCCCGCCAGCGTCGCGCGCACCGCCGCGCCTTTGCCGTCGAACTTCTCCAGCGTGCCCGCGGCGCCGCCGAACTGCAGCGGGAAGACCAGGGCGGCAAGGCGGCCGCGGGCGGCGGCGAGAGGGTCGCGCCAGGCGCGCAGCCGGTCGCCCGCCGTGATCGCGATGGCCGGCTGCATCCGCGTCTGTCCCATCATCGCGGCCGCGCCGAACCGGCCGTCGAGCGCGTCGAGCCGCGAGATCAGCGCGGCGAGGCGAGCATCGAACAGGACCGCGGTCCGCTTCAGCCGCAGCATCAGGCTGGTGTCGACCGCATCTTGGCTGGTGGCACCGAAATGGACATAAGCGGCATCCGCGCCGCCGACCGCCGCGCGAAGCTGGCGCACCAGATCGGGAACAACTACGCCGTCGATCGCGACCGCCGACCGCAGCGCGTCAAAGTCCGGCGCGAAGCCGGCGCAGCCCTCCCCGATGCGCTCCGCCGCCGTCGCGGGGATGATGCCGTGTGCGGCCTCGGCGCGCGCCAGCGCGCTCTCGAAGGCGAGAATCGCGACGATGTCGGCCGACGCCGACAGTTCCCCGCCGACCTCAACATCGCCGAGCAGGCCGGACAGGAGCGGATGATCGAAAGGCGAGAGCCCGATGCCGTGCATGTGCGCTCAAATATCCAGAAACACGGTTTCCTTCTCGCCCTGGAGATGGATGTCGAACACATAGTGCGGCGGCGTTCCGGCGGCGATGAGCGTCGCAACCCGCGTGCGGTGCTCGATGCGCGCCAGCAGCGGATCGGCCGTATTGGCATCCGCCTCGTCGGGAAAATACATGCGGGTGTGCAGGCCGATATTGATGCCGCGCGCGACGATCCAGAAGCTGATGTGCGGCGCCATGCTTCGCCCGTCCGGATAGGGCACGCGGCCGGGCTTCACCGTCTCGAAGCGGAAGGCACCGGACGCGCCGTCCACCGCGTAGCGGCCCCAGCCGGTGAAGTGCGGATCGGCGGTGCCGCGGGTCTCGCTCGGGCTGTTGTACAGGCCGGCGGCATCGGCCTGCCAGATCTCGATCAGCGCGTCCTTGATCGGGGTGCCGGCGCCGTCATAGACGTGGCCGGTGACGGTGATCCGCGAACCGGCAGCGCGCTCGCCCACCATCGCGACGCCGAGGTCTTCGGGATAGATGCCGGCAATGTCGCAGACATTCGGCGTCAGCCCGATATGCACATAGGGGCCGGCGGTCTGCGACGGCGTCTCCTTGAGATAGCCCAGCGTCTGCACCATCAATTGCCCTCCCTGCGGTTCTCGAACAGGGTCGAGCGGCGTCCGCGCAATACGATGTCGAATTTGTAGGCGCGCGAATCCATCGGGATGGTGTTGCCCCAATCGAGCGGCGCGACGAGCTGCTCGATGGCGGCGCGGTCGGGGATGGAATTGACGATCGGACATTTCCAGATCATCGGGTCGCCCTCGAAATACATCTGGGTGATCAGGCGCTGGGCGAAGCCGTGACCGAACACCGAGAAATGGATGTGGGCCGGGCGCCAGTCATTGACGCCGTTGGGCCACGGATAGGCGCCCGGCCGCACGGTGCGGAACGCATAGGCGCCATCCTCGTCGGTGATCGTCCGCCCGCAGCCGCCGAAATTCGGATCGAGCGCGGCCAGATAAGTCTCCTTCTTGTGGCGGTAGCGGCCTCCGGCATTGGCCTGCCAGAATTCGAGCAGCGCACCGCGCACCGGCCGGCCGCGCTCGTCCAGCACCCGGCCATGGACGACGATGCGCTCGCCGATCGCGCTCTCGCCGGGACGGGCATGGTTGTGGATCAGGTCGTTGTCGAGCGCGCCCAGCATCGAATGGCCGAACACCGGGCCGGTGATCTCGCTGAGGGTGGCGCCGAGCGACAGCAGCGCCTTTTGCGGCGAGCGCAGCACGGAGGTCTTGTAGCCGGGCGTATAGGCGGGCGGGTGCCACTGCCGGTCGCGCGCGAAGAAGGCGCCGGTCTCGGGACGCTGATTGGATCTGTCGAACATTGCGTTTCCCCTTCAGGCCGCCGTTCCGGCGTCCATCTGTTCAAACACCGTCTTGGCGATCTTGATCGCATGGTTGGCCGCCGGCACGCCGGCATAGATCGCCACATGCAGCAGCGCCTCGCAGACGTCCTCGCGGGTGGCGCCGGTATTGGCGGTGGCGCGCACATGCATGGCGACCTCCTCGTCGTGCCCCAGGGCGGCGAGCAGCGCGATGGTGACCATCGAGCGCTCGCGCTTTGTCCAGCCCGGCCGCGACCACACATGGCCCCACGCCGCTTCGGTGATCAATTCCTGAAACGGCTGGTCGAAGCCGGTGGTCGCGGCTTCCGCCCGCGCCACATGGGCATCGCCCAGCACGGCGCGGCGGGTGGCCATCCCCTGGTCATGGCGCGCGGACGGGCGAACGGGCTCAGTCATCTGTGCGGCTCTCCGTGGCGGTGCCCAGAAAATCGCGGATCAGCGCCGCGAGCGCTGCCGGCTGCTCGACGCAGGGAATGTGGCCGGCTCCGGCGATCACCTCGAAGCGGGCGCCGGGAATGAGATCGGCCATCGCGCGCACCAAGTCCGGCGGGGTGGAGCCGTCCTGGTCGCCGACGATGCACAGCGTCGGAACGGCGATGCCGAGCGCCGCCCCGGTGAGGTCGGCGTCGCGGATCGCCGCGCAGGTCGCGGCATAACCGGCCGGCGACTGGCGGGCCAGCATGATGCGACAGCCGGCATAGGCTGCGTTTTCGGGCGTCCGGAAGGCCGGCGTGAACCAACGCTCCATCACCGGATCGACCAGGCCATCGAGCCCGCCGGCCTCCACCGCGGCAATGCGCGCGTTCCATGTCTCGGTCGTGCCGATTTTGGGAGCGGTGCCGCACAGCACCAGCGCGCTGACCAGCTCCGGCCGGCGGCGATAGAGCGCCTGGGCGACCAGGCCACCGACCGACAGGCCGCACATCACCGCCCGGCTTATGCCGAGTGTGCCGAGCAGGGCTTCAAGGTCGCGGGCGTGTCCGTCGATATCGAGCGGCACCGCGCCGAGCTCGGACAGGCCGTGCCCGCGCATGTCGTACAGCAGAATGGAATAATCGTCGGCGAGCCGTTCCACCACGCCGTCCCAGATGCGGAAGTCGGTGCCGAGCGAATTGGCGAGGGCCAGCACCGGCCGCACCGCCGGGTCGCCGGTGAGGCGGTAGTGAATGGTGACGTTGTCGAGCCGGGCGAACTGCACGGGCGCTCCTCATCCTGTTTCCCGGACCCAACGCCGGGCCGGGAGTGGATCAGATCACATAGCGTTCCAACGTCGAAGCGTGGAACAGCTCGGCAGCCTCGACCGGCCGGGCAGACAATCCCTGACGATGGTGTGCCCGCGTAAAATAATTCAGCACATGGCGGTTCGTCTCGAAGCCATAGGGCCAAAAATCAGCACCCATCAGCACCCATCAGCGCCCGCGCGCGGCGAAATTGTTCCTCGACGAACGGCAGCGTCACCTTGGTGGCCGAGGTCTCCGACAAATGTTCGAGCGCGATCGCCTTGGACTGCGCGAAGGCCTTGTACACCGCCATCGGCAGCCAGGGGGGCGCCTCGACCAGCGCCTGTCGGACGCCGATCGCCGGGGCCGATGTCCTCAGGGATGTTACCTTCCACGATCTGCGCGGAACGGCTGTGACCCGCCTCGCGGTCGCCGGAGCTAGCGTGCCCGAGATTTCGGTCATAACCGGCCACTCACTTCGCGACGCATCCGCGATTCTGGACGCGCATTACCTCGGCCGCGATCCGGCGCTAGGCGAGGCCGCCATCCGAAAGCTCGAAACGAGAACAAAATCGCCCGAATGAACGCCCGAACGGGTGTTTCCGTCATGTCTCAAAATGGGGAAAAGCGCAGCAATATCAATTGGCTGGGGGACCTGGATTCGAACCAGGACTAACGGAGTCAGAGAGTTCGTTCCACGATTGTTCTGTATAGAGAATCTGGCTCCATGTCGCGTCTATGTCGCGTTGACTGCCAGCAGACGGGTTTCTGCATCGGCCAAAGCTTGGGCCTCGTCAGCGGCCGGGAACAGGTGACCATAGGTGTCGAAGGTAACTTGAATGCCGGAATGGCCCATCCGAGTCTGCACGGCTTTTGGGGAAAGCTCGAGCCCACCATCCGCCTTGGAATTTATGCACCAGCTCGCGAACCAGTGCCGCAGAGCATGGAGGCCGGTGTACTTCGCCGCCAGCGCCGGCTTGCCTTCCTCGTCAACCTTGCCCGTCGGAACGGTCACGCCAGCCTTAACCATCGCCGGCCACAGGCCGCGCTTGATGATGTTCTGATGCCACTCGACGTTCCCCTCCCCGTTCGGGAAGACCAGATTGAGGTCGCCCTTTGGGCAGGCAAGCCGCCACTCCTTCAGTGCGTTCGCCACCATTGGCGTTAGCGGGATGGTCCGCTGTCCGGCATCGGACTTTGGCATCCCGATGACGTGATATTTATCGGCCCGCCGCCTGACGTGGACCTGACCCTTGTCGAGATCCACGTCGGCCCATGACAAGCCGCGCAATTCACTGGCTCTCATGCCTGTGAAGATGGCGGTGACCAGGAGCGAGCGGAAGCGGCCCTCGGCCGCCGCAAGGATGGCCCGAACCTCCGCCATGGTCGGGATATCCACGCCATACCGCAGGCGCGCCTTCTGGCGCTTCTCTGCCTTTGCGCCACCCTTCCGACGCTTCGACATCTCGTGCACGGCGTTGCGCACCGTTAAGCCTCTCTCTTGGCTGTCTCCGAGGATGCTGCCCAGGCTGACTGTTACGCGCTTGATCATGGCCGCGGATCTGCCCTGTTCCCGCAACTGGTCCTGAAAGGCGCGGACGACCGGAACCGTGATTTTGCTCAGCTTCGTTCCGCCGATCATCGGAGCAATGTGCAGCCGGAAGTGCTGCTCATATTGGTCGATGGTCGACCGCTCGAGCCCTGCCGCGTCGCAGCTCTTGAGCCACAGGCCCCCGGCCTCCTGGACCGTAGCCGTGTCCCGGTCGGCGACATGGGTTCCGTCGCGCACTTCGACGCTCGCCGTGGCGGCGAAGGCGTCGGCTTCCTTTTTCTTCGGGAAGGTCTTCAACCGTCTTTTGCCGGAGGAATCAGTGTACGCGACGACCCAAGCGGATTTCTCCTCGCCCTTAGCTGTCGTCCAAGTGCGCTTGCGTACGGACATGCGCTAATCATCCTTTTTCGGATGGACGAATTTCTGCGTCTTGCCGGTCAGGTCCAATGTTTGACGCTCTTCCTCATCTAAGTCTTTGTGATCGACCCAATTACTTCCCCAATTAAGTAGCAATTCGTCGAACTTATTCTTTATAATTGACCTTTGATCTTCATCCAAGCCGCTCACTCGGCCTGCAATCATGCCTCGCACCGTCTCGTCTACTTCGTCGACAAGGCGCCCCACGGCCTCATTGCTGGCGCCGCCCTTTAGGACGGCGACCAAGTCGAGCAGTTCCCCGATCCGGGTTTCAACCGACCAGGGTTCCGGGAACTCATTTTCTAGAACCCGGACGATTTCCGTATTCATGGAGCGGCCGTGCCTTTCGGCATAGGCCTTGATGCGATCCCGCAATCCTTTTGGAAGGCGCACCTGAAAGCGCTCCGCGGTCTCGCTCGGATATTTGTCTCTCTCGCTGTCCATTTCAGATGAGTGCAACTCGCCACCAAAAAACGCAAGGGTGCGACTTGCACCTATTCGCCATCAGTGTTAACCATGGGTGCAAGTTGCACCCATGGGAGGCGGAATGAAACAGATTGCAGATGGCGGCGGCGGGTCCGCGTCCTCGGACGACATCGTTTGGGAAGTCGGAAACATCGCGCGGGTGATCGGGCGAACGGAACGTCAAACGTTCCACCTTCTCAGCGCTGGGCACCTTCCCGCAAAGAAGATCGGCGGCCGCTGGGCTGCCTCGCGCCGGAAGTTGCTCGCTGCAGTGCTTGGGGACGCGGCATGACCTGGCGCCTCGATCCCGAGACTTGGGCCGCGCTTCGGGACCAGACAAATCTTTGGCTGTCTGACGCCGAAAGCTGCGCCGTGGTCAAGGCCGGGGCGCAGGGCGATGTAGCGGCCGAATTCCAACACTTCGTCGCCGCGTCGGTCGGGCCGAACATCGCCGAAGCGCTCACCCGCTACGGCTGCCCGCCGGCCGCGCTGGACCGCGCGGGCAGCGAACTTCTTCACGCGGCATTGAGCTGGCGACAGGAGCGCGACGCGCGCCTGTCCGGCGGTGCGAAAGGGCTCCATTGATGGCGCGCAAGCGGCGGATCCGCGAGGCATGGGATGCGGCACCCGCGCAACCATTCGTCTCGATTTCCAAGAGCCTGCTCCAAGAGCCGGCATGGCGCGCGCTGCCCTTCGGGGCGCGCTGCCTCTACGTCGGCTTGAAATCGTTCTTCAACGGCCAGAATAACGGCTCGATATACCTTGGCGTCCGCAAGGCTGCTGCCGAGCTCGATGCCTCCCGGTCCTCGACGGAACGGTGGTTCAAGGATCTTCAGGAACACGGGTTCATTCGGCCGACCCAAAAGGCATTCCTGGGGAGCGAGGGCAAGGCGAGCGCCACCTATTGGCGGCTTACGGAAATCGGGCATATGGGCGAGCAGCCCACCAGAGACTTCAAGAACTGGACGCCGCCGGAAAACAGAATCCCGCACCTAAAATCGGGACAAACCGTCCCGAAAATAGGGACACCCCGTCACGATAATCGGGACATGTGTCACGAAAATCGGGACGGTTTTGCCTCTAAACCGGCCGCCTGAGCGTCACGAAAATCGGTGCATATATAATTTACCATGGGGACAGGGACTTTCTCATGACCGGACTTCCGCTGTTCGATTGGGTGCCACCGTCGCGCGTGATCGTCTTCCCGGCGCAGCGGCGTGTCGGCCGCATTCGCCGCATTGCCGCGGCACTGCTATCGAGAAAGTCGGACCACACTGCCGCGATCGAGTGGGGACGGACCGTCGCGTCTGTGTCGAGGCAGCTCGCTGCAGTTGGCCTGTCGGACGCGGCGATCGAAGAGTACGTGACGAAACTCCGCGAGGCCGTCGAAGTCGAGATGCGTCGCCAGGCATTCGGGTCTCGCCTTGGTGGTGGCGCGGCTTGAGGAAGCCGGCCGCGAAGCGATAGGCCGGCGCTAACACCACCACCAGCAGCAGCAGACCTTCGTGAGGGCCGGCGCTTGAGGCGCCGTCTCACCGGACCTGTGCGTCCAAATTTCCCAATCCATCCAATAGGAGGACACCACATGAACGCCATGCATTCTGCCAACCCCCCTCCCCGCAGTCCGGCGAAGCGCTTCGCCGCCACCCTGGCAGCCGCGAAGGCTGCCGCCATCGCAAACCCGGACCTTGGCCTCACCGTCGGCGCCCGCCTGGCACAGAAGTTCGGGCCAACCGGCAGCGCATCGGCCGGAGAGATGCTCGCGGCCGCGGTTGCGTCGGCGCCGCCCTCCGATGAAGGCGCCGGCGCCGAAGATATCGCCGACGTGGTTGGGTGTTTTATTGAGACTCTCGATTCCGACATGCAGGATATTCAAAATCTCGCCGACGTATTTTCGTGCGTCGACTTCGACGACCTGGACAACCCCGAAGCGATTGTCACGGCCTTTCAAGCTCTGGCGCGCCGGGCCCATAACCTGCGCGAATATGTCGGCTGCCGAGCGGTTGTCATCCTCAATCTGGTCGGCTCGGCGTGACGGCGGGGCCATGGACCCGCAAGGCGGTCGCGAACCGCCTCGCGGCCGCTATTGAAGCGATCGAGCAGTCCGTCGTCAGGCCCGCACCACGGGGTTACGGGAACGCCATGCCCGAGCCTGAACCGGACGCACTCGCGCGTTGGATCCAAGGCCTTAATGATGCCGAGCGAACCGGCGCGCCGGCGCGTGTTCGTCTTGCGGTTTCGTCCGCGGACATCGTGGCGGCTGACGAGGCGCTCGCGTGGCTTGGCCTCTTGAGACATCAGCACCACCGCCTCGCCTTGGCGGCTTGGCTCCGCGCTATTGCCGAGAACGTCTCATTCAAGCATCGTCTTGCCGAAATGGGGATCGCCTATCGAACGGGGATCCGCCATCGCGACGATGCGCTCGACGCTATCGTCGACGGGTTGAATAGGAAGAAAGTGGGATCTTCCGCAAACAACTGTCGCTGATGGAGCTCAACTGTATCGATCTGTTCTTTTGTGTTACTCAATGTGACTCAGTGTAATCCGATGGAGTCAAGATTTTTCTTGGCAACTTTCGCCTGAAATAGTACCGTTCCGGAAGTACTCTCCATCACTGCGTCGCAACCCAGCCGCCCGGGCATCCGAGGCGGCTTTTTCTATTGAGGCCCACGATTCTCGACATCTTCCGCCGCGCCGGCGCGGCGATAACGGCGTTCAATTCCACGGCCCCGTCGCCTGGTACGACCCGCGGCTACGAGGGCGCGGCGAGCGGCCGGCGGTGGTTTGGCACGAAGTCGATGCCGAACCCGCGCGCCGAACAGATTGGGGCTCGCGCGACGCTGGCGAACCGCGCCCGTGGTCTCGTGGCGAACAATCCCTTTGCCGCGAGCGGGGTTGACGCATGGGTTTCCGCCTTGGTCGCGAGCGGAATCCGACCGCAAGCCACATATCCTGACGACGGCGTCCGCGCCACGTTGAATGCAAGCTTCGAAGAGTGGACGGACCGCGCCGATGCCGATGAGCTCGGCGACTTCTATGCGCTGCAGGCCCTTGCTGTCCGCCGAGTGGTGACCGACGGCGAAAGCTTCATGGTGTTGATCAACGACCCGGCGGGGTTGCGTATCCGGCTGCTGGACCCGGAACAGATCGACCCGAGCATTCACCGCGAACTGCCAGGCGGCGGCAGAGTCGTCGCCGGCATTGAGTTCGCGGCCGATGGGCGGCGGGTTGCCTATCACGTTCTCCCCGAACGACAGGGTGTCGCCTTCAACTACCCGGCGACGGCGGTGCGGATCCCGGCGGACGACGTCATCCACCTGTTCCGGGTCGACATGCCGGGACAAGTCCGAGGTGTGAGCTGGCTCGCTCCGATCTTGCTCCGGCTCGCCGACTATGACGCGGCGATAGATGCCCAGCTCGTGCGCCAGAAGGTTGCCACTTTAGTGGCTGGGTTCATCACCAGCACGCCGCAAGACGGGCTTCTCAGTGGCGATCAGAACACCGGAGAGTTCGATTCCACGATGGAACCCGGCGCACTGATCCGCCTTCCTCCGGGAACGAGCGTGACGTTCTCCGATCCTGCGAAAATTGGCGCCGAGGTCATCGACTTCCTGAAGGTCACCGCCCGCGAAATTGCGGCCGGGCTCGGCGTTCCCTATGAGGCGATGACCGGCGACCTAACCAGCGTCAATTACAGCTCAATTCGTGCTGGCATGGTCGCATGGCGCCGTCGTGTCGAGACAATCCAGCACAACACGATCGCATTTCAGATGCTGCGCCCAATCTGGCAGCGCTGGGCCACAATCGAAATCTTGTCCGGCCGGATTGTTGGCGAGGTAGCACCGGCGCTTGGCGCTCGCTGGATCACGCCCAAGCAAGAATGGGTCGACCCGAGCAAAGACGTTGAAGCGGAAGTTGCTGCGATCGCTGCCGGTTTGACCAGCCGCCGTCAGATGGTGGCCGCACGCGGCATCGATATCGAGGCGCTGGACGCGGAAATTGCCGCTGATCGGGCGCGCGAAACGTCCCTGAACCTGTCATTCGGCGCCGCTGCGGCGCCCAAACCCAAGGGTGCCGCTGATGCTGCAAATCCTGACACGTGACCATCCCGAAGTCCTGACCCGCGCCGAAGCGGGCGGTCGGACGACGTGGAACCCGGCCGATCGCACCTTCACCGTCGTCATGTCATCTGGGGCGCCGGTGACGCGAGCCGATGCTCGCGGCGTCTTCAACGAGGTGATCGACCTCGCCACGGTGACCATCCCCACTTCAGTTCCTTTGCTGGACGCTCATTCACGTCGATCGGTCGATGACCAGCTCGGCGAGGTGACGAATATCCGCATCGAAAACGGCGTTCTTGTCGGCACCGGCCGCCTGTCGCAGCACAATCAGCGGGCGCAGCGACTGGCTGCCGAGATGGCGGATGGCGCGACATTCGCGGCATCGATAGGCTATGAGGCGACCGGATGGGCGGAGCGCGCCAATCCGAGTACGGGACGGCGCGAGCGTGTGTCGACCGGCCTGCGACTGCTAGAAACAAGCCTCCTTCCCGTCGGCGCTGATCCGGCGGCCGGCACCCGCAGCGCGGCCCCCATCTCCACTACCGCACCCGTCATCGTTGATCGGGCGGCCGTGAATGCCGAGATTCGCAGCATCGCCCGCACCGTCGGGCTCGGGCAGGACTTCGTTGATGCCCAGATCGACGCCGGCGCTACCGCCGACGGCGCCCGGGCCGCCGCCTTCGCGGCGCTGCAAAGCCGATCATCCACCACGGCCACGGTGCGCTCGCAGCACAACACGGCGACGCTCGACAATCCCGAGGTCCGCGCGCGCGCGATCGGCGAGGCGCTGTACGCGCGCCATGTCCCCTCGCACCAGGTTACGCACCCGGCCCGCGAGTTTATCGGCATGACGACGCTCGACCTTGCCCGCGATTGCTTGCGCATCGCGGGCATTCAGACGACCGGCCTCAGCCCGGCGACTGTCATTGAGCGCGCGCTCCTCACCACGTCGGACTTCCCGGCAGCCTACGGAGAAGCCCTCGACCGCACACTCCGACGCAGCTATCAGGCGGCGCCCTCCGGCATTCGCCAGCTCTCGCGGCAGACCACGACGCGCGATTTCCGGAACCGCGTCTCGATCAGCTACGCCAGCGACCTCACCCTCGAGAAAGTCAACGAGCACGGGGAGTTCAAGTCGGGCGCGCTGGTCAAGACGGAGGAGGCGTACCACGTTGATACTTTTGGCAAAATCGTCGGCTTGACGCGGCAAATGCTTGTCAACGACGACATCGGGGCGTTCGTAGATCTGGCAGGCCGTCTCGGTCAGGCCGCGGCCGCATTCGAGGCCAGCTTTCTTCTCGCCCGGCTCACGTCAAACCCGCTGATGAGCGATGGCAAGGCGGTTTTCCATGCGGACCACGGGAACCTCGCCGCGAGTGGCGGCGCCATCGCCGAGGCGACCCTGTCCGCCGCCCGGTTAGCGCTGCGCTCGCAGACCGATGCCGGTGGCAACCTGATCAGCGTCACGCCGCGTTATCTTCTGGTCGGGCGCGAGCTGGAAACCGCCGCGGAGAAGTTCCTCGCCAGCATCACGCCGGCGAAGGTGGACGATACGAACGTGTTCTCCGGCCGCCTCTCGCTGATCGTCGAGCCGCGCCTGACCGGAGCGAGCTGGTATGTCGTCGCCGATCCGGGCGAAATCCCATGCCTTGAATATTCGTATCTCGAGGGCGAGCCGGGCCCGCAGATCGCGCAGGAGGTCGGCTTCGACGTCGACGGCGTCCGGTTCCGTGTCCGCGAGGTATTCGGTGGCGGCTGGACTGACCATAGGGGGTGGTTCCGGAACGCTGGCGCCTGACCATGGCAGACGTCGCGACGATGCAGGAATGGCTTGACGCGCTGCGTGAGGCTCGCGCGTCGGGCGTTCGGCGCGCCGAGTTCCGCGACCGGACGGTCGAATACAAATCCGACACCGAGATGGCCGCGGCTATCCGCGACCTCGAAATGCAGATCGCCAGGGCGTCGGGCACCGAGCCCGCGCGCGTCACGTATCTCAGAACATCTAAAGGACTTTGATCATGCGCAACTTTGTGCAGGAAGGCCGCGTCATTACCGTTCCCGCCCCCAGCGGCGGCGTGGTGTCGGGAGACGGGGTGCTCGTCGGTTCGCTCTTCGGCGTCGCCGCATTTACCGCGGCCGAGAGCACGGACCTCGAGCTTTGTATCGGCGGCGTCTACCGTCTGCCCAAGGTGAGCGCGCAGGCGTGGACCGTCGGCGCGAAGATCTATTTCGACGCGGCCACGAAGCTGGCCACCACCACCGCCAGCGGCAACTCGCTGATCGGCGTGGCGGTGACCGCGGCGGCCAATCCGAGCGCCACCGGCGTCGTCCGCCTGAACGGCGTCAGCGTCTAATTCAGTTCCCGGCGGGGGTTGCGAGGGCCAGCGGCTGGCCTCAAGCGCGGATGTGCCCGCCAGCGTCTGTCCACATCCGCGCAGCCCAACTTGCCCCGCCTGCCGTATCGAACCGGCGGGCGGGGCTTTTCATTCGAGGGCAGCATGAGCACGATCAAGATCACCGGCACCGAGACGGTCGACGCGCTCGCCCGGCAAGTCGAAGGCGCCGACGCGCGGCTGTTGGCGCAGTCCCTCAACCGGGCCATGCAGCCGACGCGGACCAAGGTGCGCCGCGCGCTCGCCGGCTACACGGGCGCGCCATACGGGCGCGTCTCGCGGGTCGTCACGTCCAAGAACGCGACCACCGGCAGGCTTTCCTACAAGATCGAGGCGGAGGACGGATGGTTGCCCCTGAGCGCGTTCGGCGCGCGCGAGGTGCGCTCCGGCACGTCGGCGGCGCCGTACAAGGTACGCCGGACCTTCGAGGGCGCCTTCATGCAGGGCGGCCCGATCGGCGCCCGTGTCGCAGCGCCCGGGCTCAATGGTCAGGTCTTCGTGCGGGAGACCGATGCTCGCTTGCCGATCAAGAAATTGTGGGGGCCGAACATCGCCAGGGAAATGGTGCGTCCGGACGAAGCCCCGCTCGAGGCGTGGCGCGAGGACGTCGGCCGGCTGCAAGAAAAGATCCTGCGCGAGGTCAAGCGCCGCATTGAGGCCGGCGTCTGATGAGGTTCGCCAACTACGAGCGCCTCGCCTCTCGCGCCGTCGATCGCGTCTTTGGCGAAGCCGTGCGCGTTGATCCGCAGGCCGGTGGCCGGTTCACGCGCGGCAGCCTTGATCCGGACCGTGCGTCCTTCAGCGCCGTGGCGGCCGTCGACTTCAACCCGGTCATCGTCACCACCCGCCGGCATGAGGAAGCATCGGCCGAATTGACCGGGGACCGCGCGCACGCCAGCTTCGGCGCACCGTCGCTGCCGGTCCAGCTGCGCCCCGGCGACCGCATCGTGCTGCTCGAGCGGGACGAGCTGGCGCTGATCATCCGCGTCGTCGAGCCCGATGGCCTTGGCCGCGTGCTCTGCCGCTGTGTGCCGGCAGGGCCGGCGGGGGACGAGCCGTGACCGGCAAGGTGGGGCGCGGGTCCTTCCTGGCGGTGAAGCCCAGCGGGGCCGCCGCGCCTCGAATATCGCCAGTGTTTGGGTGTTCAGTTGACTGAACAGACCATCACCAAGGCTGAACTCGCCCGCCGGTTGGGGCTGGCGCGCTCCCGCATCACGCAGCTGGTGCAGCACGGCATGCCGGTGACGGACGACGGCCGGATCGTCGAGGCCGAGGCGCGGCGGTGGATCGACGCCAACCTCGATCGTCATCGTCGGGAGGCGCGCAAGCCGGGCGCCGGGACGTCCGTTGCGGTGAGCGACCTTCGGGGGGAGAAACTGCGGCGCGAGTCGGCGCTTCTCGATCTGGAGTTCAAGCGGAAAACCGGCGAGCTGGTCGACCGGAGCGAAGCCGAGCGCATCCTTTTCGAGCGGGCCCGGTTCGAACGGGATGCCTGGACCGGCTGGGCAGCGCGTGCCGCGGCGAGCGTGGCGGCGGAGAGCGGAGGCAGTGAGGCCGCCGTCTTCGCGACGCTTGATCGTCTCGTCCGCGAACACCTTGCCGAGCTTGCCGGAACTCCGCTGCATGACCGCCGCAGCGCTTGACGCCGCATGGCGCGCCGGCCTCACGCCGGATCCTCAGATCAGCGTCGAGGCCTGGGCAACCGCCCATCGCATCCTGCCGGCGACCAGCGCCGAGCCGGGCCGCTGGCGGACCTCACGCACCCCGTACCTAGCCGGCATCATGGACTGCCTTTCGAGCACTTCGCCTATCGAGCGTGTCGTCGTGATGGCGGCGGCGCAGGTCGGGAAGACGGAAATCGGCCTGAACTTCACCGGTTCCGTGATCCACCTCACGCCGGGCGCGATGCTCTACGTCATGCCGACGACGGAGGCGGCGCGGCGTACGGTGCGCACCCGCGTCGATCCGATGATCGAGGCCACGCCGGAGCTGCGCGACCGAGTGGTGACGCCGGGCCCGCGCAAGGCCGGGAACAGCGCGTTCCTGAAATCCTATCCCGGCGGCTCGGTCGCCTTCGTCGGCGCGAACAGCGGCGTCGGGCTGCGCTCCACCCCTGCGCGCTTCATCGTGCTGGACGAGGTCGACGCCTTCCCGCACGACGCCGGCGGCGAAGGCGATCCGGTGCAGCTCGCCATTGCACGCACCGCGACCTTCCGCGGCCGGCGCAAAATCCTGATGATGTCGACGCCGACCGTCGAGGGCGTCTCGCGCATCGCCAGCGCCTACGCCGAGAGCGACCAGCGCCGGCTCTACTGGCCATGCCCGCACTGCACCGAATATCGCCCATTCGTTTGGAGCGCGATCCAGTGGCCGGAAGACGACCCGCACCGCGCCTTCCTGGCGTGCGCGTCGTGCGGCGGCGTCATCGAGGAAAGGCAGAAGCCCATCCTGCTGGCGAACTGCCGCTGGCAGGCGACAGGCGGCGGCGACGGCCGCACCGCCGGCTTCCACATCTCCGGTCTGGCCTCGCCCTTCGTGACCTGGTCGGAACTGGCACTCGATTTTCTGGCGTCGAAGCGAACGGCCGAACGCCTTCAGGTGTGGACCAATACCGCGCTTGGGGAGCCTTTCGAGGATCGGGACACCGCGCCGCTTGCCCCTGACACCCTCGCCGCGCGCGGGGCCGAATGCGATGTGCCGTGGACGGATCTGCTGCCCGACGGCGCGGCTGTGATCACTGCCGGCGTGGACACCCAAGATGATCGCATTGAGGTCGAGTGGGTCGCTTGGGGCCGCGGCGAAGAATCGTGGTCGCTCGACTACGCCATCGTGCACGGCGACACCTCCCGGCCGGAGGTGTGGGCGGCGCTCGACGCCCTCCTGTTGCGGCGCTTCCGCCATCCGCGCGCCGTGCAGGATCTGCCCGTGTCCGCAGTCGCGGTCGACTCTGGCGGGCATCGCACCGACATGGTCATGCGGTTCAGCGCCGAGCGGCTCAATCGGCGGGTTTGGGCGATAAAGGGCCGGGGCGGCGCCGGCGTCCCGCCGTGGCCGCGCCGGCCGCCCAAGCCGCTGCGCGCCAGGCTGGCGCCGGTGCACATGGTCGGCGTCGACACCCTCAAGCACGGGCTGCTGACGCGCCTTCGGATCGACAAGCCCGGCGCCGCGGCGTGCCATTGGCCGGCCGATCGCGATTACTTTTGGTTTCAGGGCTTGGTCGCAGAACGCCCCGTGCGACGCTTCACCAAGGGCGTCGCACGCATCGAATGGGTACACGATCCCGGCGTGCGCAATGAGCCGCTCGACTGCCGGGTGTACGCCACCGCCGCCCTGCACGGCCTGTATGCCGCGGGCCTCAGCCTCGCCGACGCCGTCGCACGCATCGAATCCGCCGAGCTGCGCACCGAGAGCCCGGCGCCCGCGGCCGTGCCGCGCCAAACCGTCTTCCGTTCCAACTTCATGAAACTCTGAAGGACAAACGACTATGACCACCATCACGTTGAAGCGCCCCGTCGAGCACGAGGGTCACGTCTATACGAGCATCAAGGTCGACGAACCGACCGCCGGCGCGATGGCCGTTGCCGAGAAGCTGCGCAACGCTGGCGCCACTGAGACCGTAGTGCTCCTGGCTATGGTGGCGAAGGATAACGATTGGCCTTCCGGCGCCTCGGAGAAGATCCGCTATTTCGACGTGCAAGCCATTATGGACGCCTTGCCCCCTTTGTTCGAGGCGGCGCCGGGCGGGGCGGCTGGCGACGCATGATTGCCGAGGCCTCGCACATCTTGAGCACCCCCGTCGACGTGTTCGAACGCAAGCCCTGGCCGGAGTTTCTCGAATACTTCGACGAGGCGAAGCGCATCGCTAAAGCCCGCCAGCTGTGAGGATCGACGATGGCCCGCACCGAGTCTGCAACCCTTGTCGTTGGCCTGCTCGACAAGGTCACCGGGCCGGCCCGCCAGGTGGCCGGTTCCATTCGCGGCATCGGTAACGCGGCACGCGAGGTCGACCGCACTGTCGTCGGCCGGCTGAACGCCGCGCTTGATGCCAACAGCCGCCGCATGGACATGATGCGCGCCCGCATGCTCGACGCGGTGGCGAGCGCCTATGCGCTGTCCCGCGCCCTGGGGGCGCCGGTGCGCTCGGCCATGGAATTCGAGAGCGCCATGGCCGACGTCACCAAGGTCGTCGACTTCGGCCCGGGCGATGCGGTGAAGCGGTTCGAAAAGGATCTGTTGGACCTGTCCGCGCGCCTGCCGGTGGCGGTGTCCGGCCTCGCCAACATCGCCGCCGCGGCCGGCCAGGCCGGCATTGCCGGCGCCGAACTGCTGAAGTTCACCGAGGGCGCGGCGAAGATCGGCGTGGCCTTCGACATCAGCGCCGCTTCTGCCGGTGACGCCTTGGCGAAGCTGCGCACCGGGCTCGGCTACAGCACAGAACAGGTGTTCCGCCTGGCGGACGCCATGAACGAGCTATCCAACCGGCAGGCCTCGAGCGCGTCGGACGTGCTCGACTTCACCACCCGCGTCGGGGCCATGGCCAAAATGTTCGGCTTCACCGCCGAGCAAGCGGCGGCCTTCGGCTCGGCGATGATTTCCTCCGGCGCGGCGCCGGACGTCGCCGCCACCTCGTTCAACAATATGGGCCGCGCCCTCACCAAGGGCGCCGCCGCCACCACGGCGCAGCGCAAGGCGTTCAAAGCGCTGGGCCTTGACGCCGTGAATGTGTCCAAGGCGATGCAGAAGGATGCCGTCAAGGCGACGACGGACGTCATGGAGCGCATCGCCAAGCTGCCGGCGGACAAGCGCGCCGCAATCGTCTCGCAGCTGTTCGGCGATGAGGCGCGCGCGCTCAGCCCGCTGCTGACCAATCTCGATCTGCTTAAGGAATCGCTCGACGTCGTGGCCGATGCGACCACCTATGCGGACTCCGCGAACCGGGAATACGCCGCCAGGTCCAAGACGTCGGCCAACGCCGTGCAGCTGTTCCAAAACCGACTCGAGCGGCTCTCCATCACCATCGGCAAGGCGCTGATTCCGGCGATGACGAAGGTCATGGATTTCCTCGAGCCGATCATTTCGCGGCTCGCGGATCTGGCGGACCGCTTTCCCAAGGTGACGGCCGGCATCATCAGCGCCGCCGCCGGCTTCGTCGGACTTCGCATCGCCGGGCTTGCCGCGTCCTTCGCTCTGGGGAGCCTCCGCGGCGGGGCGCTGATCGCCGGGCTGGGGTTGGCGAAGATCGGCACCGCCGCGCTGGCGCTGGGGAATTCCTTCCGGCTGCTGCCGGCATTGATCCGCGGCGTCGGCTCGGCCGCGCTCATGCTGGTCAACCCATTCCGGCTTCTACCGGCGCTGTTCCGCAGCGCCGGCGTCGCGCTTCGGTTCGCCTTCGTCAGCAGCGGCGTGGGTGCGATCGTCGCCGGCATCGCGGCGGCCGGCACCCTGATCTACCAGAACTGGGACGGCATCGGCGAGCTGTTCAAGTCGTTCGGCGACAGTTTCATGGCGGCGCTCGGCCCGGCACGCCCGGCCATTGAGGGCTTCGCCGCTGCCGTCTCTTCGATCTTCGATAAGGTCACCGGCCTGCTTGGCCCGCTCGACGAGAGCGGCGCGTCCTGGCGGGCATGGGGCGATACGCTTGGCCAGGTCGCCGCCGGCGGCGTCGCGACGCTTGTCGCCGGGATCCAGCGCATCGCCGACGCCATCGGCTGGGTCATCGACAAAGCCAGGGCCGGCGCCGACGCCGTTTCGAATTTCTTCTCGGCCGGCAGCGGCGCGCCCGCCGGCCGCCCGGCCATCGGTGCCGCCAACCCGGCCTCCGGCCGGTGGGGGCCGGTCGGAAGGGACCAAGACACCGCCACCGGGCTCGCCACCGGCCCCGGCCGCGCGTCAGGCGGCAGCGTCTACGCCGGCGGGCTCTATAAAATCAATGAGTTCGGGCAAGAGTTCTTCAAGCCCGAGGAAAACGGCACGATCTTCCCCGCCAACCGGACGCCGGCGGCCGCGCCGGAGCGCGCGCCACGCCGGGATCCCGCGCCGGTCACCCGGAACACTGGGCCGTTTACCTTCAACATCACCGGGTCAGCCGCGGACGGGCAGCGGATCGCATCGGACATCGCGCGGGAGCTGCGCGGGGTGTTCGGGGACTATGGGCTGGACTTCGCCTGATGCCGCGGCCAGGGAACGGCAGCAAGCCGAAAAGCGCGCCCGCGCACTTGAGAAGTCCCGGGCGGCGAAGCAAGCCGACCGAGAGAACGCCCGCCGGGGCGCTCGATCGGCAATAAGCCTTTTGTGTCACGTTTTGGCCGGCGATGTCACGAAATCGGCGGGGCATGTCACGGATTGGGCGGCGCACGTCACAATCAGGCGGTGAGATGTCACGTGACCGAGCCAGAATAGAGCATTAACCATATTCTCGAAACGTCAAGTAGCACTCTGCTCAGATGAGTCGAGCGGTTTAAGCGGGTTCGATCCGATGGCTGACGCCTATCATATCGTCATCACCATTTCCCCTCTCATTTGTTCTCTTTATGGTTCGAGCGCGGCGAATCGCGGGGGGGGCGGACCTTCTTTCGGCGAACAACCGCCTGCCGTCTAAATGTCATTTGCCGCAGCATCAGCTAAGTGCCGCTCGCGCTCAAAATGATGTAGCGTTTAACTCGCCCATCCAGCGCTAGAATTCGAGTATATTCAGCAGAAATTTTCTTTCCGGTTCCTCGGGCATACTGATCAAGACCCCAGGAAAAAACCGATTTATGGCGCCTGAGTACTTCTTTTGACATGCTGAAAGGAACAACATGTCCAAGATCTCCATCGAATACACTGCCATATCCGGAATTTGCGTTAAATGCTGCGACGCTGAAATCTTTCGATTTTGGTTCATCGTCCCTTGCATTTGTTAGAACGTAATCCTTGGTGGCTTGGTCGAAAGTGTTAAGAATATTGAAGCCGCCGGATATTTCGACCTTGCTTGCACCGTTGCCTATAATTCGGTGGGCCTGTCGAATGGGCGCTTCGGATATAGCGACTAGAGCCTCGACGTCGCCCGACCGTCGACTTAAGAGTTTGCCAAGTAATTGGTCAGTTTGTGGGCTTGCCTCACCCAAGTTACGAAATACGACCCTTTGGAATAAGGCATATAGAAGCGTACCGCTACTAATGGCACCTACGGTTCCTAGTCCGAATATTTGCTCCGGATTATTTTGAAGATGGACTAGAAACTCAGCTACGACGCTGCCTTCTTGCAAAGCCTTAGCTCGAACCGCCTCCCGGCCTTCAAATTCTCCACGCGCTCTTATCTTTCCCGTTTCAGCAAAATTGCTTACAAGCGACAAGACCCAGGCGAACCCAGCCAAAGCCATATAGCCATCGTAGCCTTGGAACTGATGCTGATCGGCAATGTCTCCGCTCAACCTTAACTTGAAGGGTACGATCTCAGGCATCCCACATTTCCGCATTTTTCCTGAGCTGGTACGGCGACCGCCGTATCATGCTACAGCGACAGATGGCGGATGCAAGCTAATCGCTTATCGACCCTTCAACGGTCATTCGGGCGAAGGCGGGAGATGTGAAATGTTTGAAGATTTGAGCTTTGGGGCGGTCGGCGCGGCATTCATCGCAGCAATCGTGTCGTTGATTGGACTCATTATAAGTAAAGAGCAAAAAGTATCCGATTTCAGGCAGGCATGGGTTGACGCGCTTCGCGTCGAATTTGTGAACTATCTTACAAGTATAAATTCTATCGCGGATGCTTTGTCGGTCATATACACAAGTCAAGCAGAAAAAGTTTCTGCTCTTTCGCCCCTTTATCGAACATTAAATCAAGCGCACTTTGCCATTAATCTGCGTTTAAATTCGAGCGAACCTCATTCAATGAGAGTTCTGACATGCATGAAGTCATTCTCAGATATTGCATTGGATGAAAATAAAATCAAGGCGACACAATTTAAGTCTATTGAAGTTAAATTTATTACGGCGGCGAACGACTTACTTAAGTATGAATGGAAGAGGGTTAAGCGTGGCGAGTTGACGTTTGTCGTGACCAAGTTTGTTGCCGTTATGGTCTTGGTCGCAATCGTTGGACTTGGCGCATACTTTGCTCCTTGGCAGCACGGCCGGTCGTCCCCGGAGGCTTCAGAAGCGCAGCCAGCCCAAAAAGACTGAATGTTTTAGCGGTAACGCACTATCCTTTTATCTTCTCTGGCCCACGCGGCGAGGCTGAGGGGCAGGACATCTCCTTTCGTCTTCATTGCGTCCCCGGAACGGCCCGCCACGCCGGACCGCATTCGCCCATGAGCACCTCCGTCTCGCGGCGGCTGCACGAACCTGGAACATGGCAAGGAAATATACCTCGTCGATGATCCCAGCCTCAGCAATAAGGACGATCCACCGACCCTTAGTCCGATAGGGTGACTTCCTCGGCCTCCTCTGCCATCAGCGTAAGCGTCGTCTGGACCGCACCTTCTTTGCGCACGTGTATGCGGGCATTTTGACGATCTGCTTTGGAGGATCGTTTTGTGTCTGTGCTTGACCATAGACTTGAGCCGGAAGGTGGCGTCCGTCGGTTTGAGGTGATTAAT
>JBGGNI010000179.1:0-5050 GCA_041287585.1 Xanthobacteraceae bacterium | reverse complement strand
ATTAATCACCTCAAACCGACGGACGCCACCTTCCGGCTCAAGTCTATGGTCAAGCACAGACACAAAACGATCCTCCAAAGCAGATCGTCAAAATGCCCGCATACACGTGCGCAAAGAAGGTGCGGTCCAGACGACGCTTACTCCTGAACTGGCTTCTCTCGGTCTGAAAAATCACCCTATCGGGGTATGCCGGAAGGATTTTCGCGGTCTCTCCGAGTATGTTGCCATTTTGCCATCTTTCCAACGAATGCCCCGGTTGCGACGCATACCTCACGCTCGAACAGACCGGAAATGATGTCGTCCTGCTGGTGAACTACGATGGTAGCATTGGCGCAACCGAGCATGATGCAAGCGAGTGGCCAGTTGAAAATCATATCCGGGGCTGAAAACCTCGATCCATGTACAAAACATCACGATTGAATATTATGTTTCGACATGCCGGAAGGTTGCAAGTGCCGCGACTAAATCAGCCTGCCGATTCGTACCTGTCTTTGCGAATACCGATTTCAGTTGCGCGCGCGCCGTTCCCTTCGAGACGCCAAATCGCCTCGCAATATCCGTAAGATCGAAACCGCACGCCACCATGGCCGCCAAGCGCACTTCGGCAGGCGTCAAGCCGAAGCTCGCGCGGAGCGCCGCTTTGCGGGGCGCGCGGCGCTCCGAGAGGTCGGTGAAAATCAGGAGCGCGCGAGTCTCGCCGAAGGCGTCCGCCAGCAGGTTCGCGATTGGGAACGCATCGACCAGGATCGACGGAGTGCCCAATTGACGCAGCACGGCCGGATCCGCCGAGCCATGCGAGGCCGCCGCGACGGACAGCGCGGCATCGATATGGGCTTGCAGGCGCGCGTCGTTGGCGCGGTCAAGCGCCGTGAGCCGCCGGTGAGTCATTTGCAGAAGCGGGCCCAGGAGATCTTCCAGCGCGGCATTGTGGCGCCAGATCGTGCGGTCGGCCTTGAGCAAGGCCGCGGGACACCCGAGCCGCTCGAACGCCATCAGAGCGGAACCGGCCGAAGCGTCCAATGCGAGCCGGGAGAGCCGGTGGATGCGCTCTAAGTGCGGCGCGAGTCCGAGCAGGGACTTGGCCTCCTCGCGCGTGAAAGGACCCTGCTTGGCGCTCCGCAGAAACGGCACGGCCCAGAGGGCGCCGTTCACCTCGAACGAAACGGCCGCCCACCACGGCACGTCATAACGCCGGTATAGCTCACGATACTGGGGAAGCGTCTGACGTTCCTCATCGGAGGCAACATCATGGTCGATGAGCACCCGTCGTCCGCCCGCCAGTCCGGCCCAACCACGCACGGCGCGGTGGTCCGAGCGCCACCACCCGTCTCTGACGAACTCATCGAGGAATGGCTGATAGTCGTGAGACGCCGCCGGTGCCCACGACAGATGCCCCCGCTGCCGCGGATAGAACCGGCTGCACACCGCATCGGCTGCGCGAGCCAATCCATGCAGCGCATCGGCCCAGCCTCGGTTGGCAACCGCAGCGTCGTAGAGACCATCGATGGCGGTGTCGATGCGAGACGGATCCAGCACGGCTACGGAACCCGATTCAAGGTTGCATGGGAAAGCAGGTGATGCGCCCCGGCAGCCGACCGCTCAAGGTCCGCTAAAAAAGCACGGACTTCCCGCATGAAGCGATCCGGCTCCTCGAGATGCGCCATATGGCTGGATTGGGCGAAGATGCGATGCCGCACTGTCGGGATAGCCAGCAAGGGTTTCATCGCCGCCTCGCCCGCAAGGTCGTGATGCCCGTGCAGAACGAGGGTGGGCGCCTCGATGCGGTCGAGACGGCCGTCGATGGACCAGTTCCGCAGCGCGCCCATGGGCTCGAACAGGCTCGGGCCATACTGCGCCTGGAACATCCGCGGATCGGACGACCACATCGCCAGCGAGCGCTGCAATTCGGCCGGCGGCGGTTGCACCCGGCAGACATGGCGCTCCAGCACCAATGCCATGATGGCGTCGTCGTCGCCGGCCTGCGGCAAGCCGGCTTTCGCACGCACGGCCGCCGCGACCTCCTCGCGCCGGGCGCGAACGCCGGCGCTAAAGGCCGGCATCGAGGCGTAGGCATTCGAGAGCACCAGGCCGCGCAGCCCCTTGGGCACGCGGGCGGCATATTCCATCGCGATCACGGCGCCGCTCGAATGCCCGAGAACGATGTGATCATCCGCCCAGCCGAGGCGATCCAGCAGATTTTCGAGTTCGCCGACCAGCCACGCGACCGGCGATTGGGGAAACCAGCCGGGCCTGGCCGAACGCCCGCATCCGATCTGGTCGTAGAAAGCCATCCGACGGCTGTCGGCAAGTCCGTCGATGGGGGCCAGATAGTCGTGGCCGAACCCCGGCCCGCCATGGACCACCACGATCGGCGTCGCGTCCGCGCGGCACGGGCCGGCCACCCGATACCATGTCGCCAAGCCGCGATAGGGCGCCTCACCTTCGACCGATGGGGCTGACCCCGCCATCATGGCGTGTATCCGCTGATCTGTAACCGATCCTTTTCGGGACTCTATCGCATCGCAACAGCAACGCAAGGTTGGCTCGGCGCTTCCTCCTTCATGGTCACGACAGGTTCGGGCATTCCGCTCGCGCATCGCGCGCATGGTCGCGCCCGCGCTTGCCCGGTCCAGCGTCACGCCGCCTTATTGAGGCGGCTTGCCGGACGCCACCTCCAACGCGGTGAACGGCACGGTCAGCCTGGTGAACGGCCAGATCACCTTCACCCCCGATGCCGACTACAGCGGCGCCGCCGCGTTCGACTACACCGTTTCCGATGGCAAGAGCGGCACAGATACCGGCACGGTGACGGTGGACGTGACGGCGGTTCAGGAGCCCCCGGTCGGTCCGTTCCATCTCAACGACCTTGCCAGCGGGACCAATCCGGAGTTGGGCTTCAAGATCGTCGGCGAGGCCCTCGATGACAGTGCCGGTGTCAGCCGGGCGCTTTCCTCGCGGCCAGCGCGCGAAGAGCACTCTGTTTCAAGTGGGTGCGCCGATCGTCGCGGCGTCCACTTTTCCTCAACGCAGGCTCGGCCTAAGGTGACGATGGTGGCCAAGGCCATTCGAGTTGCGCCGACACATCCTCGCTGGCTCTATCCATCTTCTTGAAGTGCCGTCGCAGCGAGCGTGAATCCGCGTGTGAATAGCCATGGAGCACGAGCGCGACCATAAAGGCCGTCGCGAACTCGTCGCTGTCGCACCAGGTCTCCCGGCTCAGTTGGCGTGGCCATGGCCAGTGCTCGATCGTGTCGAGAAGTCGATGTTTTTCGGTGACGCAGGTTCCGTCCAGGGCTTCGATCCCAGTGCTTGTGACCGCCCACTGCCTCCCACGCCACCAGATCGTGCCGAGGGGCTCGCCAAGGACGGGGACCGCCGTTCTGTCGATCGCGATCATTTACCTCACCTGTTGACTACAGCCGCCATCGACGCGACCTGAGCTCACGCGAACTCTGCGATGTGCCCTCGCAGGGCGGCATCGGCGGGGTCTGTCGCGTCGTCGCCGGCCGTACAGCGTCAACAGACCGAGAACGAAAAATACATCGCGCCGCGTTCGCCCCCGATAAGCAACGCGGCGCGATGTGAGGAAGGATCGCGTGAGGCGTTTGGGGCGCCCAACGCATTGCCAGCATAGGAAATCCGCTCCCGGCCGTCATACCCCATTTGAGATATGCGAATATGCCCCCGGCTCTTTCTCGCCGGCTTCGAAGGCCGCGAGGCGTGCCCCGGTCGGTGCGTTCGTTCTCGGCCTTCGGCAGATGCCCGGACGAGAGGCACCGCCGCGGCCATCGCGCCGAGGCGGCATATCGACCTCCAGGTCCAGTATGGCCGGCTCGGACGCGAATTTCCTGGCACTCCCACCGGGACCGGGCGAGTATACGGCGCACTATGGCGGCACTGGAGCCGCCGGGATTGAACGCCTCGGTCGCGGCGGCATCCATGGCGGATCGCTCGCTAACCTGAACGGCGAACCTGCCATGACCCGCTCACGCGGTTTCGTCCTCCGCCCTATTTTCCTCGACAGAACAAGCCTCATTTACGAAAGAGAAATGTACAGTTAAGGTTGATACGGTAGCCTTTGTCTAAGCCGAGGAGGCTTCGCGCGATATGCTGGTTTCTTCAGGATTAGGATAGTTTAAACGATGAATGATCTGGAGGCCATCGCTAAGCATGGAGATCTCGCAAAGGATGCGGCTCTGAAGACCGCAGCCCTGATTTCCTCCAGTCGAGACAATTCACTACAGTTGAAATTAATGCTTAAAGAGATCAGGGCGCACCAGAAGGAAATTTCAGATCTTCTCAAGCGCAATAGTCGAAATTTTGCCGGAAAAGACTTAATTAGATTGCTTAGCGTTACATCAGAGATATATCAGTATCTTGACGAATCTATAGAAGAAAAATTAGCCGATCTCAAATCGACGAAACTTGAGGTTATTATTTTTAATTTGAAGAGATATATCAAGTCATAATATTTCTCAAGCGCTACACTTGGTTCTAAGTTGCATCGATGGCGCCCAACTGACCCATTTGTTGGCCATATCTGGGCGAGGCTGGGCATGGCCAAGAAGCTTTGGCCCAATGCCTCTCGGGTGACGTTGCCCCTCTGTGGTCGTCCAGTTTGACGTTCGTTTCAGCCCATCGAGAGGACCGGAACATGAGGCGCAGCCGCTTTGTCAAGCGACGCCGATTTTGACCCTCGGGTTGGTGCATCTTGACCTGACGGGCTGCGGTTCAGGCGTGATTTTCGAAGCGCCGGCTGTCGTTTCCGGTCTCGACGCTCATTATAGCTCTTCGCCCGAGGGCGCGGCGTGAAGAAGCGCTCCCGCACCAGGCCGACCTGGTTCTCGATCTGGCCCAGCCCGCGGCAGGCACGAGCAGTGCCGTGCGCCACGGCGCGCGGCCGCCGCCGTCACGACAGGAACCGCCCGTCCTTCTGGGGCGGTGCGTCGGCCGGTTCGGTGTCGATGCCGCGGCGGTACTCGTAGGCGCTGGCGTAGTGGTCGGAGTAATAATAGTAGGAATCGGCCTGGCGCATGTCGAACTTGGTCAG
>JBGGNI010000178.1:0-8657 GCA_041287585.1 Xanthobacteraceae bacterium | reverse complement strand
ACGCGGAACGGGTGGTCGTCGAAATCCAGCGGTCGCACGCGGGTGAAGGGCGGCACCGCGTAGATGCGCTTTTCCCGCCCGGCGCCGAACAGTTGCAGCGCGGGGCAGGCATCCATCTTCGGCGTGTCGAAGGTCGGGATCGGCGAGGGGTCCATCACATAGCGGCCCGCGACTTCGACCGGATAGGCATAGGTGGTGGCGACATGGCCGTGGCGGGAAATGTCTTCATAGAGCTTCACATGCATCAGCCCGTATTCGGCCAGCGCATGGAGCTGGCGGGTCTCGCTCTCGCGCGGTTCCAGATAGCGCAGCGGCTCCGGGATCGGCACCTGATAGACCAGGATCTGGTCCTCCCGGAGCGGCGCCTCCGGGATGCGGTGGCGGGTCTGGATGATGGTAGCCTCATGCGTCGCCGTGGTGGTGGCGACGCCGGCGGTCTTCTCGAAGAAGCCGCGAATGGCTACCGCATTGGTGGTGTCGTCGGCGCCCTGGTCGATCACTTTCAGCACGTCGTCCGGCCCCAGCACCGCCGCGGTCACCTGCACGCCGCCGGTGCCCCAGCCATAGGGCATCGGCATTTCGCGCGCGGCGAACGGCACCTGGTAGCCCGGCACGGCGATCGCCTTGAGGATGGCACGGCGGATCATCCGCTTGGTCTGCTCGTCCAGATAGGCGAAATTATAGGTGATGTCGGGCATCGCGCTCATGCGCCGGCCTCCGCGTACTCGGCCCGCAGGCGGCGCACCAGCTCCAGCTCGGCCTGGAAGTCGACATAATGCGGCAGCTTCAAATGCTCGACGAAGCCGGTGGCCTGCACATTGTCGGCGTGGGACAGCACGAACTCCTCGTCCTGCGCCGGAGACCCTTGCTCCTCGCCCAGCTCGCTCCAGCGCAGCGCGCGCTCCACCAGCGCCATTGCCATCGCCTTGCGCTCGCACTGGCCGAACACCAGCCCGTAGCCGCGGGTGAAGTGCGGCGGAACCTGGGCCGAGCCCTTGAACTGGTTGATCATCTGGCACTCGGTGACCTGCACGGTGCCGAGCGAGACCTCGAAGCCCAGCTCCTCGGCAAAGAAGCTCACCTCGACATCGCCGAAGCGGATTTCGCCGACGAAGGGATGGCTGCGAGCATAGCCGCGCTGGGTGGAATAGCCGAGCGCCAGCAGGAAACCCTCGTCGCCCCGCGCCAGGCTCTGCAACCGCGCCGCCCGATCGGCAGGAAACGCCAGCGGGGTGCGGGTGATGTCGAACGGCTCGGTGCCGTCGTCCGGCGGGGAGGCTTCGACCAGACCCTCGGCACCGAGCAGGTCGGTGACGCGGGGCATCGGCTCGTGCGCTGCCGGCAAAACGGCGGCCTCCGGCACCGCGCCGTCCTTGGCGAGGCCGGGGTCGAGCAGCCGGTGGGTGTAGTCGAAGGTCGGCCCCAGCAATTGGCCGCCCGGCAGGTCCTTATAGGTAGCGGAAACGCGCCGGCGCACCAGCATGGTGGCGGTGTCCAGCGGCACGCTGGCGCCGAAGCGCGGCAGCGTGGTGCGGAAGGCGCGGATGAGGAAGATCGCCTCGATCAGGTCGCCGCGCGCCTGCTTCACCGCCAGCGCGGCCAGCGCCGCGTCATAGAGCGAGCCTTCCGCCATCACCCGGTCCACCGCCAGTGCGAGCTGGCCGGCGATCTGCGCCAATGTGATGTCCGGCAAGCGCGTGTCGCCGCGCCGGCGCCGGGCGAGCAGCGCGTGCGCGTTGCGGATTGCCCGCTCGCCGCCCTTGGCCGCCACATACATCGCTAGTCCTCCGTTACGACGGTGGAGCGCGGCAGCGCGGCGATGCCGCCCGGCCCGGCGAGAAACAGGTCGACTCCGCGCGGGTACAGCGCCCGGTTGGCCCGGAGCCAGCCCGTGAGCCCGGCCGGCAGTGGCGCGGCGCCGAAGCGGCGACGGCCCTCGACGCCCGGCCCTTCCAGATTGAGGCCGGCGGGCGCGAAGCCGCGCACCTGAAGGATCAGCGTCACGGAGCGGTCCGGATAGTCCGGCTCGCCCTGCGCGAAGCTCGCCAGCGGCGGCATCGCGGCGGGATCGGCGATCAGCGCGAACCGCGCCGTAGCGGGCGCGGCGGCGATCGGCGCGCCGGTGTGGAAGCGCAGATAGGCGGCAACGTCCGGCGCGCCGGCCAGCGCGGGGTCGAGCCAGAGCGGCGTCTCGTAATCGGCCAGCGCCAGCGCCAGCGCGGCCGCCGTGGCCGAGAGCGGGGCCGGCGGCAGTGGCAGGGCGCTCAGCACGCGCACCTCGCCCGGCCGGGCCATGGCCCACATGGCGGCGCGGAACGCGGCCTGGGCGTCGAACACCGGATCAGTGAAGCCGGCGGCGGGGGCGTTCATGCATCCTCGCCGCGGACCAGAGTGAAGAAATCGACCTTGGTCGCCGCGGTCTCGCCGCGTACCAGCGCCGCCTCGGCGTCGAGCCGCGCCCGCACCGGGGCCAGCGCGGCTTCCACCGCGGCGCGGCGGCCGGCGTCCTGCCACAGCGCGTCCAGCACGGCCGCGATGCGCGCCTCGGACGGCGCGCGGCCGAGCCGATAGGCGAAGCCGCTGGCGCCGCCCTCCAGCCGCACCGCGGCACGGCTCACGGTCGCCTCGCCGAGATTGAACGCCGCCCCGTCGCCGCCGGCGCGCCCGCGCAGCATAACCAGCCCGACCTCCGGTGTCCGAAGATCGGAAGCGGGCGGCACCGGCGCCAGCGTCGCCAGCATGGCGTCGAGCTCAGTGCGCGACGCCCGCGCCAGCGCCGCCATCGCCAAAGGGCGCGCGGCATCGGCCGGGGGAGGGGGCTTCGTCATGGGGTAAGCTCGGAGATGGACACGACGCGACAGTTTGTATATTTATCTATACAAATACGCAACCCGCCTTCACCCCGTTTTTCGCGAGCCTCACCATGCCGGCCATCGACGACAGGCGTGCGACCGCTGAGCCCGACGATGTTTCCCGCGGCACCGGCATCGCCTTGTGGCGGCAGATCGCCGAGCGGCTGGAGGCGGACATCGCGGCCGGCACCCTCAAGCCCGGCCAGCGTCTGCCGGTGGAGGCGGATTTGGCGGAGCGTTTCGGCGTGAACCGCCACACGCTGCGGCGCGCGCTTGCGGTTCTCACCGATCGCGGGCTGATCGAGGCCACCCCCGGCCGCGGCACCTTTGTGCGCGAGCCGCCGCTGCCCTACCCGATTGGCGCCCGCACCCGCTTCTCCGAGATCGTCACCGGTGCCGGCCGGGCGCCGAGCGGGCGGGTGGTTGGCTCGCGCGTCGAGCCGGCGGCGCCGGAGGTGGCGGCGGCGTTGGGGCTGGCACCCGGCGCGCCAGTGCTGCGCATCGACATGGTGCGCGAGGCCGACGGCGTTCCCATCACCTGCGGCACGCACTGGTACGCCGCCGAGCGCTGCCGCGATCTCGATCTGCTCGCCGCCGCCACCGGCTCGGTCACCCGCGCGCTGGAAGCGCTCGGCCTCGGCGATTATCGCCGCAGCGAAACCCGCATCACCGCCCGCACTGCCGACGAGGAGGAGCGTACCCATCTGGCGCTGGCCCCCGGCCGCACCGTGCTGGTGGTGGAGAGCGTGAACACCGACGCCGCCCGCCGCCCGCTGCAATTCTCCCGCGCCCGCTTCAGCGCCGACCGGGTGCAGTTGCTGGTGCAGAGCTGACACCGCGCCGCGCCGCGCTTTCCCGCGACATCGGTTCCGCGCTACTCTGCGGCTTCGGGTTCGGGAGTGTGCGTATGAATGAGGTCGGCCGCCGGCCGGGCGCGGGCCCGGAACTGTCGCTGCGCGATGCGATGCGCGCCGCCCGCATCGAGGCCGCCGAGCGCGCCGGCGTGGTGGTGGAACTGCGCGATGCCGAACTCGCCCGCCTCGCCATGCTCAACGAAGTGCTGGAGCCGGTGTTCGCCGATCTCCCCGCCGAGCATGCCGACCTGTTCGACCGCGGCCTGATGCCGGGCGAGACGCCCCGCCTGTTCGTCGACATGATCGCCCACATCGCCATGGGCCGGGACAAGCGCACCTACCGCTTCCTGCAGGACACCCGCGCCGGCCGCCGCGTTCTGGCGGAAAGCGCCAACCCCGCCGATATGGCGGACGCGGTGACGCGCTACATCGCCCGCCGCCTGGTGGCGCGCGAGCAGGCCATGGCGGGCCTTGCCGCCGAGCGCGAGGACATCGCGCCGCTGCCCTTGCCGAAGTCGGCCGGCCGCCGCTCGCTGGGTGCCCGCCTGGCCGACGAGGCGGCGGCGCCGGCGCAGCGCAGCTCCTTCACCACCTTCCTCGCCGGCGTCGCCGCCGGCATGGTGGCGCTGCTGGTGCTGGGCCTGGTGCTGACGCAGAAATAGTGCGCCTTGCTGCATCGGTCGTGTGCGTCCTTCGAGGCCCGAGCTACGCTCGGGCGCCTCAGGATGACGTAAGTTATCTTCCTGCAAACCATTCGTCATGCTGAGGCACCGGCCGCAGGCCGGCCTCGAAGCACGCACAACCGCAGGCTCGCGCCGTCTCGCCTCAAACACTGAGATCGCGCACCGTGCGGGTCGCCACGGTGGCATCGCCGGAGGCGAAGCCGCGCGATTCGAGTATGCAGCGCCAGCGCGCGCCGTCGTTCTCGATGCGGTAGAGGTGGTAGGCGCCCGGCCAGTGGCGGTCCTCCGGTCCGGCGGAGGCGGACGGTGCCTCCACCACCGGGATCAGCCCGCGCGGCCCCGGCAGGCGCTCCACCATCGGCCGGTGGTCGTGGCCGCACAGCACCAGCTCGGCGCCGTGGGCGGCGAGGCAGGCCCGCACCGCCTCGGCGTCGATCAGCCGCTTGTGCGCGGCGCGCGGCCCGCACGGCGGGTGGTGGATCAACACCACGCGGAACAGCCCCTCCGCGCCCAACTGGTCGAGCTTCGCGCCGAGCCGCGCCAATTGGGCCCGACCCACCCTTCCGGTGGCCATGAAGGGCTGGGTGGGAATGGCGCTGGAGACGCCGATCAACGCCACCGGCCCGCGCCGGCGCACGAACGGGAAGGCCTCCGGCTGGAGCGCGGGTTCCGGTTCGCCCTCCGGGCCGGGGTCGCCGCGCATATATTCGCCCCAGTTCAGCAAGGCGTGATGGGCCGTGGAGCGCACATAGGCGTCATGATTGCCCGGCACCACTGTGACCTCGGTGCCGCGGCCCAGCGTTTCCAGAAAGCGCAGGCCGGTGGCGAATTCCGCGGGCAGGCCGACATTGACCAGATCGCCCGTCACCGCGATGTGATCGGCCGCCGCGCGCTTCAGATCGTCGACCAGCAGGTCGATCGACCCGGTGGCGAAACGCCGGCCGCGGCCGCGGCGCCAGTTCATGACGCCAAGCGCCCTCTTGCCGGCGAGGTCCGCAAGGCGGAACCTGGGCAGCGGCCCGAGATGAGGATCGGTAAGATGGGCGAGAACGAACACGGGCGCTTTCCTATCAGCCGCAGGCATGCCGAGGAAAGCGCGCCGACGTATCAATCCACTTCGCCGACGACCTCGCGCCGCCCGCGCTTCGTCACGCGGCTGATGCACGCGTGGTGGCTGGTCTCCCGCGGCATGACGCTCGGCGTGCGTGCCGTGGTGCTGGACGCCCGTGGCGGCGTGCTGCTGCTGCGCCACACCTACGCGCCCGGCTGGCAATTTCCCGGCGGCGGCGTGGAGCCGGGCGAGACGATGGCCGATGCACTCGCCCGCGAGCTGGAGGAGGAAGCCGCCGTGCGCGTGCTCGGCACGCCGGCGTTTCACGGGCTGTTCTTCAATCCCTTCGTGACGCGGCGCGACCATGTGGCGGTGTATGTGGTGCAGCGCTATGCGGCGGGCGTGCCGCAGGTGCCGAATCGCGAAATAGCCGAGGTGCGGTTCTGGCCGCTGGACGCGCTGCCGCCGGATACCACGCCCGGCACGCGCCGCCGCCTGCACGAAATCGCCCAAGGCCTGCCGCCGGCCCCGCGCTGGTAAGCCGGGCAAGGCGCCTTGACACCGCTCCACCCCGCTCCTTATATCCCGCACCTCGCAGCGGACAGGCGCCCTTGCCTCTAGGGCGCCGGTTCGCGCGGCGGCGGAGTAGCTCAGCTGGTTAGAGCACGGGAATCATAATCCTGGGGTCGGGGGTTCGAGTCCCTCCTCCGCTACCATCATCCCGCGGGACGTTCCGAGCTTCGGCCGGCTATGCCACCAGCGCGACGGCGGCCGCAACGGCGACGACGACCATCGCCGCGGACACGGCGAAGCCCACCGCCGATCGCGGCTTGGCTTTCGGGGCCGGGTTTCCGGCCGGCGCATCGGCCGCGCCGTCCTCGTAACAGGCTTCGTGATCGATGGCCCAGGCGATCTCTTCGTCGGTGATGGGACGGCGGTCGGTTTCGTTGTCGGCGGTACGCAAAATCGGGTTGTTCATCATTCACCTCTGGCCGCCGCAACGCGCCGGAACCGCGATTGGTTCCGGTAGCACGGGGCTCTGGGGATGGCTTGAGATGGGGACGAAACCGGTCCGCGCAAGCGCTTGCCATGCGGCGCGCTGTCAGGCTACGAACCGGATGACCAGCAGCACGACCGCACCCACCACCACGCACCCGATGGGGACCCAGAACGGCACCATGCGGGACAATGTGCGGGGTGCGACCCGGTCATAGCCGCGCGGCGGCCCGACCGGACCGGGAATGCGGGCAGCGCGGGTCTGCGTCGCGAACTTCGCGGCCTCGTGCTCGTCATCGGTGGATAAGGGCATATCGAGATCGGGCAGTGCCTGCTTGGCGGCCTGGTCCGTCAGTCGCTCGGTGATCGACATGGCTTACCTCCCGTTTCAAGGGCAATGCGCGCTGAGGGCAACGGGTTCCCGAAGAACGTCGGCGCCCGCTCAAAGCGCCACGTCGCCTTCTTCCTTGCCGTCCCAATAGTGCAGCCGCTCCGCATGCACCTTGATGAGCACGATGCCGGGGGTGTCGACGCCATCCTCAAACCAATGGTCCAGGCCGGGCGCCCAATGCTCGGTGAAGGCGGCCTTGTCGCGGATCAGCTCGGCGGTGCCTTCCACCGCGATGAACAGAGGCGGCGAGCCGAAAAGGCCGGCCTTGCCCTGGTAGGACAGGGCGACGGAGGCGTCGTGCTCGATGTCGCGCACCGTGTGGGTGTGCTCGTTGGTGAAGAAGTAGCTGTCGCCGTCGAATTCCACGTCGCCATTATTGCTCATGGGCCGGCCGGCCAGCTTGCCGTCCGATGAGCGCGTGAACAGCATGGCGAAGTCGATGTCCCGCATCGCTTCGGCGATCTCGCTCAGTGTCTTGTCGCCCATGGCGCGCTCTCCCCTGATGTCTGTGGGACGAGAACGCGGCGTCGCTGTTTTAGTTCACGCGGCGCGCAGCGGCTCCAGGCGGTCGGCCTCCTCGTCGGTGAACAGGCGCGAGCGGGTGAGGAAGCGCTCGTCCCGCCCGTTCTCCAGGCTGAACATGCCGCCGCGGCCAGGCACCACATCGATGATGAGCTGGGTGTGCTTCCAATATTCGAACTGCGACTGGCTCATATGGAACGGCGCGCCGCCGATCTCGCCCATCCACACATCCTGGTCGCCGATCAGGAAATCGCCGGCCGGGTAGCACATCGGCGAGGATCCGTCGCAGCAGCCGCCGGACTGGTGGAACAATATGGGGCCGTACTCGGCCTGAAGGGTACGGATCAGCTTCAAGGCGGGCTCGGTGGCAAGCACGCGGGGCACAGCGTCGGTCATGGGCGTCTCCCGTGTTCGATCGGGACAAAAGAAAAAGGGGGCGCCGAAGCGCCCCCCAAGGCAAGAGCCGATCAGAAGAAGCCGAGCTTCTTCGGGCTGTAGCTCACCAGCAGGTTCTTGGTCTGCTGGTAGTGGTCGAGCATCATCTTGTGGTTCTCGCGCCCGATGCCGGACTGCTTGTAGCCGCCGAACGCCGCATGCGCGGGGTAGGCGTGGTAGCAATTGGTCCACACCCGTCCGGCCTGTATGGCGCGGCCGAAGCGGTAGGCGCGGTTGCCGTCGCGGGTCCACACGCCGGCGCCGAGGCCATAGAGCGTGTCGTTGGCGATGGAGAGCGCCTCCTCCTCGTCCTTGAAGGTCGTCACCGAGACCACCGGGCCGAAGATCTCCTCCTGGAAGATCCGCATCTTGTTGTGGCCCTTGAACACGGTCGGCTTGACGTAGAAGCCGCCCGAAAGCTCGCCGCCGAGATTGTTGCGCTCGCCGCCGGTGAGAACTTCGGCGCCTTCCTGCTTGCCGATGTCGATATAGGACAGGATCTTCTCAAGCTGTTCGGACGAAGCCTGCGCGCCGATCATGGTGGCGGGGTCGAGCGGCGAGCCCTGCACGATGGCCTCGACGCGCTTCAGCGCCTTGTCCATGAAGCGGTCATAGACGCTTTCCTGGATCAGCGCGCGGCTGGGGCAGGTACACACCTCGCCCTGGTTGAGCGCGAACATGACGAAGCCTTCGACCGCCTTGTCGAAGAAATCGTCGTCTTCGTCCACCACGTCCTTGAAGAAGATGTTGGGCGACTTGCCGCCGAGTTCCAGCGTGACGGGGATGAGGTTCTGGCTGGCATACTGCATGATCAGCCGGCCCGTCGTGGTCTCGCCGGTGAAGGCGATCTTGGCGATGCGCGGCGACGAGGCC
>JBGGNI010000177.1:0-18408 GCA_041287585.1 Xanthobacteraceae bacterium | reverse complement strand
CCTTGCGGGGCGGCCAGTAGGCAGCGTGCGCGTTGGCTGTATGTCTGAAGCGCTACTTCACGAAGGCAGAATTAACTGCGCGCTAGCACACTTCGTCAGTAGCCCCCATATCCTACCTGATTCGCGGGCGCTGGCTAGCCCCGCGTCGCTTCGGCCCATCCATGGAAGTGGTCGTCCACGCATCCGCGCCTTTGTGGGTACGCTGCTGCTGAAACGGCGCGGCCCGCGCTGACCGTCGAAGCGCCGCATCGCCAATCCGGCGTCTTGCGTGCCCGCCCCCGTGCCCGTAGCCGGCCGCGCCGAGAACAGCTACGGCACGTGACGGACAGGGGCATGAGGTATGGGCGCTCGGCGGGCATTGCCAGAATGGGCAAAATGTTACGCCCCCCCCCGCGGGAACCAGAAACCACACTGAAAGGTGCGGCGAACGATCGCAACGATTGGATAGGCCGCCGGTCGCTATCGGTGGGCAGTTCTCGGCACGGGCCCTATCATTGGCGGGAGAATGTCAGAACGGCTTTTGTGCCGCGCGGCACTGTCGCGGCAAGTTCGAACCGGGCCTCGTGAAGGGCGGCGATACGGCCGACAATCTCGAGGCCGATGCCGATCCCGCCCTGCGGCGTGTAGTAGCCGGGGCCTCCGGGCGGCCTGAAGCCCTTTCCGTCGTCCGCCACACTCACGCAAGGCCCGACGCCGGAACTCAAGAGGATGGCCACGCCCGCGCCGCCATGGCGCACGGCGTTCTCGACCAGGTTGCGAATGGCATCCTTCAGCAGCCCGATATTGGCCATCATGCGCGGATTGTCGGACGCCTCGAAGGCGATCGTCGCACCGTGGGCGTAGACCCAAGGCGCGAGCGAGCCGACGACCTCGCCCAGCAGGTCGTCCAGCCCGACGGGCGTGAAGCCGGCGCGATCGGTAGCCTCCAGCCGCGCCAGCATCACCAGTTGCTCCAATAGCCGGGTAAGTTCATCGACCTCCCCCATCGCCCGACGCGCACGGGAATCGTCGATGCGCTCCAGTTCCAGCCGGATCACCGCCAGCGGGGTACGGATCTCGTGAGCGATGGCCGAGGTGAACAGTTTCTGGGCCGCCATCAGTTCGCGAATGCGATCGAAGCTGCGGTTTACCGCGCCGGTCAGTTGCGCGATCTCGAGCGGCATTCCGGCCTCGTCGATCCGTGCGTCCGTGCGCAGCGGATCGAGATCTTCCGACATCTTTGCAGCCCGCGTCACCGGCCGCAGCGCCGCGCGGATCGACAGCAGTGTCGCGCCGAGCACGAAGACCAGCGTCAGGCTCATCGGCACCAGCATGTGCTCCAGCACCTCGTCGGACAGCACGCCCCACACCGCCCGGCGTGGATCGCCGGCGATGGCAATCTCGATGAATACCGCCCGGTCGCCGATATCGATCGTTCGCCCGCCGGCGATCGAGAGCGGAAAGCCCGGCGCGATCTGCCGCAGCCAGAACGAGGGCGGGTTGACGTCGAGCGGCAGGAAATGATCCGTGCAGGCGGAATCGCAATTCGAGAACAGCACCACGCCGTTCGCCGTGCGCACCCGCGCCACATAGCCCGAGCCGGCAACGTCGTAGCGGGGGGCGAGGCCGGGCGGCAGCTCATAGGCGAGCCGCGTCCCGTTGCGCTCGAGCCCGACGGCCAGCGCCGTGGTCTCCTGCTCCAGTATCAGCCGGCCGAGATTGGCCGGATCGCTGCCATATTCCCACAGCACCGCGACGAGCTGCGCCAACATGGCGATGCCGGCGAACAGCACGATGCGCCAGCCGACGATGCGGCCCAGCGGGCGCGGCGCTCGGGTCCTGAAGGCGAGCTTCATGCCGCCGTTTCGCGGAGCAGATACCCGACACCGCGCACGATCTCGATGGCGGTCAGTGTCGGATAGGGCGCGAGCTTGCGGCGCAGCCTCGACAGCAGCAGCTCGATGGCATTGGCGCTGGCTTCGTCGTCATACTCGGACAGCTTTTCCTCGAGCCCGCGCTTGGGCGTCACGCGACCGACATTACGCATGAGGATTTCCAGCACCGCTCGCTCGCGCGGCGCAAGGGTCAGCGCAGCGCCCGCGCAGCGTATATCCTGCGTAGCTGGATCGAAACTCAGAGCGCCTGCCGCCAGCACCGGCTCGGCGGAGAGCGGCGCGCGACGCAGCAGGGCGCGCACCCGGGCGAGCAGTTCGCCATTGTTGAACGGCTTGGTCAGATAGTCATCGGCGCCGGCGTCCAGCCCGGCGATCCGCTCGTCGATCGCCGCCCGCGCGGTGAGCACCAGAACTGGGATCGGGTCCCGGCGCCGCCGAAGCTGGCGCAAAACGTCGATGCCGTCGCCGTCGGGCAGGCCGAGGTCGAGCAGCACGAGGTCGTAATGGGTGGAGGCCAGCGCCGCCTCGGCGTCGAGCCGCCCACCCACCGTGTCGAGCCGCCAGCCGGCGTCGCGAATGGTCTCGCCGACCAGATCGCGCAGCCGAGCGCTGTCCTCGACCAGAAGCAGCCTCATTCTTGCTCTCTCATTCCGGCGGCCTCATGCGCGCTTTCGTCCCGTCACCATCGACCAGACCAGATTCTCTCGGTGCCGCCAGCTCTCGAACAGGGCGGCCGCCGCGTGCACCAGAGCCAGCACGAGAATACCATTGGCGAGCATTTCGTGCAGTACTTGCACCCAGCCCTCGCCCCAGAACGCATCGAGCCCCATCATCCAGCCGGTGATCGAAACGCCGGCAAGCAACGCCATCAGCGCCAGCATCATAACCGCGCCGGCCGGGTTGTGGCCAAGCGTGCGCGGCTCACGGCCCTTCGCCAAGGCCGACACATAGGACCCGAGGCTTTTCGGCGTCGGGACGAAATCGGCGAAGCGGGCATGGCGCGTGCCGACAAAGCCCCAGACCACCCGGACCGCGAGTGCGGCAGCGACGGTGTAGCCGATGACTTCGTGGGCGAGCCCGCCATCCTCGACAATGAACAGGTTCAGCACGCAGCCGATCACGACCGTCCAGTGAAACAGCCGGACCACGATGTCCCACACGCGGACACTCATCGCCGCGGCAGGCGCGTTCTCGGCCGAGGGAGCAATGCCCTCGGCCTCCATCGCATCGTGCGGCATCAATCGATCTCGGATTTGACGACAGCGCCGGTCACCGGATTGAAGTAGACTTCGGCTTTCTTGTTGTCCTTGGTGTACCCGTAGATCTCATAGCAACTTCCTGAGACCTTGAAGGTCTTTATCTTCTGATAACCCATCTCAGTGACCTTGGCCTTCATGGCGTCTTCGCTCATCCATTTGGCCTTGGCCTCGGTGGTGCAAACCGGCGAGGCAAGGGCCGCGGCGGGCGCGAGAACGGCGGCGGCGAGCAGTGCAGCGATGATATGGCGCATACGAACTTCCTTCGGTTGAGACCGGCGACGTGCCGCGTTCGGTCGGAACCTAGAAGGGCGAACCTGTCGGGAACCTGTCCAAGGACCACGCATCCCCTCGTAAAAGCTTTCGCGTCTTTCCGGCCCGAAAGCACGACCACGGAAAACTCTTCACCACTATAGGAGACCGATTAATAAAGCAGGCTTGACATCCAGAACGGGAGTTCCGCACCACGCGGCGTCAGTCGGGTAACAAGCCGGTTACCACCGCGCCTTTCCGCTCGGTTTGCGTCGAGCTCGAGCCGTTCGCCTCCGTTCAATACTGCCGTCACGTTACCAACGCGTACTGTAATGAATTCCGGCGCACAGGAGTGAACTGGACCGCACTGTAGTTGCATTGCGCGTCCTTGCTTGCCAAGGTTGGGGTCGTGGGTTCGAATCCCATCGCCCGCTCCAGTCGCCCGATGGCTTAAAGCTCTGTATTTACGGGGCTTTTGTCGTTTTTAGGGGTGGCGATTCCAAGTACAAAACGTAACCGGAAATGGCCGCGGTTGCAGCTCGGTTACATGGGTCGACTCGCGGAGCAGTTTGAAGTCGCGGTGTCGGCGAAGTGCGCTGGGGTTCAGCGGAGTCCGCTGGCGTGCGGGTGTGGCCTGAACATAATACCGAAACACGGTAGGCGGCGGGTTACGGGCGGGACGGCAAACGGCAGGAATGATCGCAGCGGCGTTAGAGGCGCGGTTGAAGTCGTGGCGTCGCTGGGGTGAGCCGGAGCGTCCGCTTCCAGCGGTATCA
Source organism: Xanthobacteraceae bacterium (assembly GCA_041287585.1). GTDB lineage: Bacteria > Pseudomonadota > Alphaproteobacteria > Rhizobiales > Xanthobacteraceae > Ancylobacter. Next base: position 14,250 of record JBGGNI010000177.1, on the reverse strand, counting down.
TAGCAGTACTAGGGCGCGGATCCGGCGTTGTTCCTCTCTTCATCGATCGTAAGACGGCTCACGCAGCGGAATCCGACATGGCTAGTCGAGGTGTCGATCGGCTCGGCATGGCGGGCTGCGGGCCGATAGCGGCGGCAGTAGTTTGGCGCGCACAGATGCGAACCACCCTTCAGCACCTTGCGCGGTATGCAAACCTCCGGCTGCGTCGGATCGAAGCTTGCGACCTCCTCGCCGCCGCGCGGGTTCACCGGCACGCAGCACGCCTTCGGGGCGTCGTCGGGATGGCGGGTGGACCAGAAGTCGGAGGTCCACTCCCACACATTACCGATCATGTCGTACAGGCCGTAGCCGTTCGGCGGGAAAGCCTTCACCGGTGAGGTGCGCTCATATCCGTCGGTGGCGAGGTTCTGGAACGGGAACTCGCCCTGCCAGGTGTTGGCCATCTGCCGGCCGTCCGGGTTCAGTGCGCCGCCCCAGGCGAATTCGGCCTCAGTCAGGCCGCCGCGCGCCGCGAACTCCCATTCGGCTTCGGTCGGCAGATCCTTGCCGGCCCATCGTGCATAGGCCAGGGCGTCGGCATAGGCGACGTGCACCACCGGATGGTCGTCCAGTCCCTTGATCGACGAGCCCGGCCCACCGGGCCGGCGCCAGTTGGCGCGAAACCGGAACTCCCACCACTGGCTGAAGTCGCCGAGCGCCACCGGATGGCCGGGCGGTGCGAACACCAGCGAGCCGGCTTTCAGCATATGCGGCAGAGCACCGGGATAGTCCTTGGGGTCCGGCGCGGTCTCGGCGACGGTGACATGGCCGGTGGCCTCCACGAACGCACGGAACTGCGCGTTGGTCACCGGCGTCGGATCGATGAAGAAGCCGTCCACCTTCACCCAATGTGCCGGCTTCTCCTCGGCATAATGGCGATCCGAGCCCATGCGGAAGCGACCGCCGGACATGAAGACCATTTGGTCATCATCACGTTCTGGCGCGGTCTGATGTGGATGCCGCAGCCTGGCCGATCTGCTCATGATCAGATCTCTTTATTGCTGGAACGAGAACACACGCTTCCAGTCCTTTTTCATGCTGATGACGATCCAACCTTTTTTCTGGGCTTCATCGTCAAGTGCTTGCGGGAACGTACCGATTTTGGTTTGCGGAAGACCCCGCGCTGGCCCATAGGCGAACTCCCGTTCGGCATCGTCATGGAGCACCAGCATGCCTAGCCGCGCCCCTCCGCCGGCCGTTGCGTACTCCAGCATCTCGCGATCACCCGAGGAGTTGCCGAAGGCCGCGTTCGGCCGCCGTCCGATTACCAGATGGATGCCCTCAGGCTTTCCTGCCTTGTCGTCGTTGAGCAGCAGGCGCGGTTCTTTGGTCAGGAACGGCGTGCCGTCCGGGCGATAGCCGAACTTGGTGCCGCCGGCGCTGCCGACGACCTGCTCAGGAGGTATCCCGTAAACGCGGTCTGAATAGACCCGAACGAAATCCTGCCCTCCACCGGTGGCGATGTAGGTCTTGTAGCCATTGGCTCGGAGATACGCGAGCAGCTCCAACATGGGCTGGTAGACGAGATCGGTGTAAAGTTTTCCGAATCTCGCGTCTTTCGCCGTCGTGATCCATGCCGCCGCCTCGGCGTTGAAGTCGTCGACGGACATGCCGGTCAGAGTCGCCGCGAGGATTTTTTCAAGATCCTTCATGGAGAGCTTTGCGATAGCCGCTCGATTTCCGGACAGCACGGTTTTGAAAGGCTCAACCGTCTTAAGTTCGGGCTTCTTCGCCACCACGGCAGGCACACGATCCAGGCAGTAAAGCACTTGCGAATAAATCGGGTGCTCGACCCACAGCGTACCGTCCTGATCGAAGGTGGCAATGCGTTCGGCCGGCGGGACGAAATTGGAGCTGGCTTGGTCGGTCGTGGCCGTCACGAAACCGACTATGGCTTGTCTGGCGGGGCCATCGTTCCATGACGGGAGCGGATCGGAACCAGGTGCCGCACCTTGAGCCGCGGCAGACGCGGGTGCGCCTACTATCGCCAGCAGGAACAATCCGACCGACGCTGCCCGGCGGGTGATTGCGATGAGAGATGTGTGCGGCATGGCTCCACGCCCTCCAAAGGAGGGGGCGGGCGCCAAACGCCTGCCCCCCTTGTCAATCAAAGGCTATTCGCCAGCGTGACTGGAAACCTTCATCTGCTTCACCTGCTGCAGGACCTGTTCGAGGTTGTAGCTCGCGGGGTCCTGCAGAGGTGGGTAATCGATGTAGGTCGACAGCTCCTTCAGCCAGAGTGCCTGGCCGATCGGCAGCATGTTCCAGTCATAGACGTAAGCGGTCGACGGGCTGGTGAGGGCCCCGCCCATGCCGGTGAGCGTCTTGATTTGCTCGCCGATCGAGGTCTCGAATGGATCGCGCTTGATGTTCACGACCTGCGTCCAGTGATAAGGCACCACGCCGGTCAAGAACCCCGTCGGGGAGTCCGAAACCATCGCGAAGTACATCTTCCAGTTTTTGTAACGGACGGCGGAGGGGTCCTTGCCGGAGTAGTAGAAGAACGTGTTGCGGGCTGACTTTGGCGATGTTCCCTCAAGGTAGGCGCGCTGGTTGACGCCATCGAGGGTGGTCTTGACGATACCAGGATAAGCCCCCTTCTCGATCCGCGCCTTGAGGTCGTTGGCCTTCTCGCCGCCGGCGATGTCCACCAGCGTCGGCAGCCAATCGAGCGAGGCGAAAATGTCGGTGTTCACCGTCCCCGGCGCGATGTGGTTCGGCCAGCGCACGACCATGGGCGCGCGCATGCCGCCTTCCCATGTGCTCAGCTTTCCGCCCTTGAACGGGGTGGTTCCGCCATCGGGGAAGGTAATGGTCTCGGCGCCATTGTCGGTGGTGAACACGATGATGGTGTTGTCGAGCTGCCCCATCTCCTGAAGCTTGTTGAGCACATAGCCGATATTGTCGTCCATCTGCTTCATGCCGGCTTCGTTGGCGCCCCAGTCCTTGCCGCCGGGCTCCCCGATCATGTTATTGTACTTTTCCGGCAGCACGGTGGTGATGTGCATGCGGGCGGGATTGTACCAAACGAAGAATGGCTTACCTGTCTTCGTCGGATCGTTTCGCCCGAGAAAATCGATGACCTTGGCCGAGATTTCCTCATCGACCGTCTTCGAGCGTTCAAGCGTCAGCGGCCCTTCGTCCTTGCAGGTCTGGTTCGCGGAGGTGCCATCGGAGGACTTACAGGCGATCACGGGACGCGGTGGCATGAGGCAGAGCGTGGTCATCTGGTCGACCGCCCCAGGCGGCTCGGTCAGGCCCGGCACGGGCGTATTGCGGCACGGCGGCGCGACGGTCTGCTCCGTCGGGGACTTGTTGATGTCGGGGAAGCTGACGCCCTGCATGGCGTCGAGGTGATAGAGGTAGCCCCAAAATTCCTGGAAGCCATGGGCGGTCGGCAGCGCGTCCGTATGGTCGCCGAGATGGTTCTTGCCGAACTCGCCCGTCGAATAGCCGAGGTCGTACAGGAACTTCGCGAGCGCCGGTGTGCCGGGTTTCAGATAGGAAGGGCTGCCGGGGAGCTGGGGCGGTATCATTCCGGTGCGCAGCGGATGCATGCCGGTGAAAAAGGCATTCCGGCCGGCGGTGCAGCTCTGTTCGGCATAATAGTCAGTGAACAACGCACCTTCGCGACCGATGCGGTCGATGTTGGGCGTCTCGCCCACCATGAGCCCGCGATGGTAGATGCTCGGCTGCATATAGCCGATGTCGTCTCCCATGATGAAGAGGATATTCGGCTTCGCTGCCGTGCCTTGCGCGGCGACGGGGCCGGCGCTGATGGTCGAGGCTGCTGCAAACCCGCCCACCAGCGCTGTACAGGCCCACCAGGCTTTCGAGCGTTTACTCATATTGGGGCTCCGTGGCCGCCGTTTGGCGCGCCCGTTCGAGGGACGGGCGCCACAATCGCGCCCACCGTTGGCGCCGACTATTGGCCTAACGGGCCGACCCGCTTGCCCGAAAGGGCAATTGCCGCCTTGACGGCGTCGAGGAAGGCAAGTCCCGAGAAAGGCTTGATCAAGAAGGCCGACACACCCCGGTCGGCAGCTCGCTTGCACAGTCCCGGCCTGTCGAATGCAGTGATAAGAATAAGGGGTATCATGCTGCGTTCAACGTTCATGGCGTCGAGAAGCTCAAGTCCGGTCATCATCGGCAGATTTTGATCGCAAACGATGCAATCGGCGACCGGACCTGTTTGCTCTTTCAGATACTCCTCGGCCGACGCGTAACCCGCGCTGCCAAAGCCGGCAGCGCCAAGAAGGCGTCGCAATGCCTGTCTCATGCTGTCGTCATCTTCGATCACGGCAACGGTCGCGGCGCCCATGGATACCTCCACTGCCACCCTTACATCGTTGGGCCGTGCGGCCCATTGGTCGTTAGGGCAGCGAGGATTGCCCTAAAGGGAAGCCGCTCCTACTTCGCGGTCGTTTCATCACGCATCTGCGAAAACCGCTCCGCGATCCGGCCGAGTTCAGCCGTAGAGCCGGCGTCGAGCTTCTCCATCATATGCGCGCGTTGCGCTTTGACGGTCCGCTCGGCGATGCCGAGTTCGTCGGCAATCTGCTTGTTCAGCTTGCCCGCAACGACGCGTTCAAATACCTGCCTTTCCCGCTGGGACAGCGACGCGAGCAGGATCTTCAATCTCATTTCCTCGTTGCGCGCCGCTCGGCGCACAAGGTCGCCGGCCAGCGCCCGTCCGATCGCTTCCAGTAGCACCTCGGCCTTGACCGGCTTTTCGAGGAAATCGACGGCGCCCGCTTTCATTGCATTCACACAGGACGGCACGTCGGCGTGCCCCGTCATAAAAACCGCCGGCAGGTCGACACCTTGTTCCCTGAGTGCCGCATGCAGGTCTAGCCCCGAGGGCCCATTTGGAAGGCGGACGTCCAGCAGTAGGCAGCCGTGCCGCGTTTCCACCCGGCTCAACAGGAACTCTCCGGTCGAGGCGTACGCCATGGTCTCGAAACCCGCCGCGTTGAGGAGCCGCGTCAGAGCTATGCGGAGCGATGCATCGTCGTCGACGATATGCACAAGTGGCTTGGCGTTCATGCGGTATCCGGCATCTCAAGCGACGATTGTCTGGCGAGGGGAAACTCGACCTGAAAAATCGCTCCCCCCTCTGGCGCGTTCGCCGCCCAGACCCTTCCACCATGCGCCTCGACGAGCGTGCGTACAATCGACAGCCCGAGGCCGATCCCTGTCCGCTTGGTACTGAAAAATGAATCGAACAGCCGCGCCAGATGATCCTGCGATATTCCGTGCCCGTGGTCGGACACGGTGATCGCGGCCCTATTGTCCCTGCGTTCGGCGGTGACCACTATCGTCCGGCGATGGTCCGCCTCGTCCGATACCGCGTCCATGGCGTTGAGGGTGAGATTGAGCAATATCTGCTGAACCTGAATGCGATCCGCATAAACCTCCACGGCTGGTACTGCCGGCCTGATCGTCAATGTCGTGCGCCGCCGCTGGGCTTCCCCACGCAAGATGGTCATCATATCCGCGAGCGATTCATTGAGATCAACAAGGTCGTGGTGGACCTCGTGCTTAGCAAGAAGCGCCCGCAATCGATTTACCACTTCGCTCGCGCGAATATTGTCGCGGTGGATGTCACCCAATATTTGGCGAACCTCTTCCAGGCCATCAGTGCCCCTGCCAAGAATGATCTCGGCAGCACTCACATTGCTGAGGATGGCACCCAATGGCTGGTTTATTTCGTGGGCAATAGAGGCCGTCAGTTCGCCGGCCATCGCTAAGCGTGAGGCATGGGCGAGTTGAAAGCGATGGTGATCCACGGACACCTCGGCACCGCGCCGCCGCCGCCGCTCGAATAGAAGGCCGGCGACCAGCGCTGACTGGAGTAGAAACAATGCCAGGGCGATGATCGCCTCGGTATGATAGGTTTCCCAGAACGTCGGTGTTCGAAAATGCACGATGGTGCCCGGCGGCATGTCGTCTGCGATGCCCCAGCGACGCACCTGGCGCCAATCAACATTTAGCGTGCTCGGCATGGTGGCAGGCAGCTTCAAATCGGCGGGCGCGGTCCCGTTAATCAGCCCAACGACCTCGCCGCCTGCTTCGCGCCCCATCGCCTCGAAGTTCGGCATCCTCCCACCGACTATGCCGGCACCGATAAACGTATTGAAGGGCCCATAGACCGGCGCAGCAGCGTTCGCCGCCATTTCGCCAACCGCGGCACGAGGGGTGGATGTGCGTCCATCGCCATCCTCAAAATAGCCGGGCGTAAAGATCACTGAACGGCTGTCGAGCTCGGCAAGCCGCTTCAGCACCTGGGGAGTAGGTAGACCGGCTAGGTGTTCGATGACGAGCTGTGGCTCGAATCGCTTGGTGATTTCCCGGACCTGCCTTTCAAATTCCCGATCCGGCGGCGAGGTCCCCGTAACGACAACCAAGCGTGTCGATCGCGGATGCCACTTCAAGGCTTGCTCGATCGTGCCACTGAAGTCGAACTCGACCGGCACCCCGACGACATCTGAGGGCAGCGGACGCAGCATCCCATCTAGGAAGGATTTTTCCACCCCCATATAGACCACGGGCGCAGAAGGGAAAAATTCGGAACGGTTTTTCAAGAGAAAATCCACCGCGCCATTACCTCCGGCGACTATGACGTCCGGCGGCTGTGAGCGATATTTCTCACGAAGAAATTTGAGTACGTTATGGGTGTAGGCTTCTCCCTGAAATCGTGGGGCATCGAGAAATTCCGCGCTCACTACGGTTCCTGTATTTGCTCCCGAAATGACGTCGTTAAATCCCTTGTCGGCTTGGACATTTGCCGGAAGGAGACGACCGTTTTCGAAAAGGAGGAGCACATGTATCGAATTTGAACCTTCAGCCGCGCACGCGCTCTGGTTCGGATTGAATGCGATTACAATGCCAAAAAACAGGATGATTGCCGAACGCCACGTCCTCGGCAAATGCCACGGACGTAAGCACTCGAAGTGTGGTGTTGCCGATTGATGCATGGTCCAAAGTTACCGCCATTTCGCTGGATCAGTCTCGCGCTGATTCGGCTCCCAGCAAGGCAGCGGAGGGGCCAGCAGAACGCGCTACTCACGTCGGTTTTCGGGCGACGTTTTCGTCATCTCCGTGAGGCTGCCATCGCGCTCCTGGATGCGGCGAATGCGGATGACATTCTTGTCGAAGTCCACCTCGGACCAGAGCAGGCCGAGCTGCTCGCTCGGCCGGGTGCCGGCCAAGAACGGAAACGCATAGTAGAGGCCGTGTTCGAGATCCGCCTTGGCGGCGACGATGATGGTGCGGATGTCGGCGGAGGTGAGGATCGCCTTCTTGGCCTTGTGCCGCGCCCGTACGAGACCGGTCGGCATCGAGGGCGCGCGGACGCCGAAGTCCTCCTCCGCGAGCGCGAGCAACGACTGAAGGTGCAACTTCGCCCGGTTCGCGGTGTATTGGCCGCACTGCTCGACCACCGTGCGATGCCACGCCCGGATCGCCGCGGTCTTGAGCTCGGTGAGCTTCACCTCGCCGAGCATCTTCAGGAACCGCGCGCCCTTCGGCTTGATGCCCTTCTCGGTATAGTCCGCCCTCTCCTGGCGCGTGCCGACCATCAAAGGGCCGACGATGGTGTGCGCGACAGTGGCGTAGCCCTTGAAGGTTGAGGCCTTGACCTTGCCCGCCTTGTCGGCCTTCCAGTGCTCCACCGCCTCGGCGACGGTGGGCACCGCCCGCTCGTCGACATAGGAGCCCTCGGCGACCTTGGTGATGATGTCGCGCTGGCGGGCCTCGGCGTCCTTCTTGCGGGTGAAGAACAGCTGCCGGCGCTGCCCCGACTTCGGGTCGCGGAAGTTCAGCACCCAGCGCTCTTGAACAGCCACCTCGCCGGAGATGAGCTTGCGGCTCCGCGTTCGACGGGTCAAAGTGATAGAGAGATCCATGATTAGTCACCGAATAGAAGACCAAAAAAGCAAAACCAAAACACGATCGAGCTACCGGCACAATAAATCGCAACGACTGCTCGAAGATGCTCAGAACGACCGAAGTCGTAACCAGAATTGCAACCACGAACCCGAGAACATCGCCAAGACCGCGTCGCTACGTGCCTCGAACACCTTTGGATTCCATGCCCGGCCGGGTTGAAATCGTCGCCGGAGAGGGCGGCGGAGAGGCTGAGGGAAACGGACGCCCGGACGGACGGACGCCCATAAGAGGCATAGGGAGGGGTATGGTGCGCAGCGCGGCGGCGGCAGCGGCGGCGCGGTGCCGGCGGCGTAGCCATATATATCCCCCTCCCTACCTCCTTCATGGCCGTCCGTCCGTCCGGGCGTCCCGGTGCAGTCCATCGAGCCGCCTCTCCATTTCGGTGTCGGGTAAGGCGTTAGGAAGGTATTCGAGTGGTATGCCAATGCACCGCTCCTTGCGGCCGGAATTGGCGAACTGCACCGGGTTGGGTGGCGAGAACGCGCCCTCAATCTTGTGCAGCGCCTTTTGCCAGGCCCGGCCCTCCCAGCGGGTATGCTGGAACGCCCGCTCGATGGCCGGCGAGCCGTGCTTGATCAGCAGGCCCGGATTATCGCCGGAGGTCACCAGCCTCAGATCGTGCATGGCAACGTAGCGGTGGGCCTCAGTGTGGTCGTTGCGTTGGGTCGACTTCTCATCGAGCGCTGTGGCGATCCAATGCCCCAGCGGCCGGTCCTGGACCACATAGGCCATCAGGTGATCGAAGCATTCCAGCGCGTCGTCGCGCTCGAGATCGATCGCATGGTGGTCCACTGCCGGTCGGTATTCCTCGGCGAGCGCCTTTGCCTCCTCCTCGCTCGGCACGCGCCCGTGGAGGGCGACGAAGCCGGCGCCGAGCATGGCGGCGATGTTTTGCCTGTGCCGGCGCTGGCCGGACGGAATCAGCGCCTCCAACCGGTCGATGGCCTGATCGACCAAATGAGCCAGGGAGACCATATAAGCGCACCACGCCGAGCCAAGGGTGCGCAGGTGCGCCTCCTCCGCCATAATGGTCCGCGCGACCTCCTCGCCGCCCTCCGGCGGCCGCAACTCCAACATCAGGAACCGGCTCTGGTCGGCCTCCGACATGCCGCGCGGGTTGATGGCGCAGAGGAAGAAGGTGGCGCGCAGGCTGAAGGTCATCGCCTTGCCCTCCGGCGTGCCCCTCAGCACCGGCGTCTCGCCTGAAGAGGCGCTGCGCGCGAGCCGCAGCACATTACGCAGATTGGTGGCGTTCTGGTCGCTCTCGAACTCGTCGAGCAGGATCGGCAGGCTGTCCGGCCCGAGACTCTGCCGAATGCCGGCCTCGCTGCTCTGGCCGTCGGCGGCAATCGCCAGCGGCGCCAGTATGGTGGCGGCGATGGAATGGATGGTGGTTTTGCCGGACCGCGCCGGGCCATAGACGAAGATGTGCGGCCGCCAGCGCAGCACCCCGCAGATTGGCGCGAGCGCCAGCCAGCCGAATAGCAGCATGGCGTCCTGCGGGTTCCGCCAATTGAACAGCCGCAGCAAGTCCAGCAGGCGGGCCGCGTCGAACTGGGCGTCGGTATCAAGCTCGATCGGCTCGAAGCACAGGTACAGATATCGCGTCGCCTGGACCGGCTCGCCAAGATTGACGATCACACGGTCGCCCTCGCGCCACACCCCGCGTCCCCGCACCCGTTCGGAATTGAACGGCCCGCATTCGCGGCATGATGCGATCAGCGCCTCGCCGGCCGCCATCGGGCTGAATGCCCCTTTTTTGGCGGGATACCGATCGCCCCAAAATTCGGAGGGCGCCAAGCCGATCAGATATTGCGGCGAAAGCAGCTGGTTCGCAGAGCAGGTGATGATGATCTGCCGTTCGCGGTCGAGGAGCGCGTAGCCGCCTTCCTTGGTGTAGCCGAGTGGCACCGGACCATCCGGCCCCGCGTCATAGAGGCGCGATCGAGGCAGGTTCGAGAACTTCGCCTTGGCCGATTCGAGCATGCCAAGGATCTGCTCCCGGGTGTTACCGTCATAGCCAGGCGCGAACAGTTCGCTGAGACACTGGGCCAGCCATGGCATGTTATCGGCGAGATGAGCGATGCCGGAGCTCGTGAGGGACAGCATATGGCTGTGACCCTTCGCGTCGGGCCCGCCCTCGATGATGGCCCAGGCCGCCTCGCTCTGCACCACGGCCCGGGCGATCTTGACCTGCTCTTCGGTGATCAGCGGCAACTCGGCGTGATCGACCGCGAGGATCGGACGGCCGATCCATCGATAGCGCGGCACACTCGGGTGAGGCGAAGGCGGTATCACGACCATGCCAGTGTCGAAGAACAGCTCGATGGCTGGCTTTTTGTCAGGGCCGACAAGCTTGGCGCTCTTCATGCCGGGCTGTGCGCGCCCTATGCCCGTGAGCCCCTTGGCGCCGACCTTTGCCGAGATGAAGGGGCCGAACAGCCGCTCTGCGAAGCGCGTCAGCGCGGGATGATCGACATCGACGAAGGCGAGCATATCGCCGGTCGACAGGCTGGTGCCGGCCAAGAGACCGATCGCCTTGGACGCGAATTTGCGATGGCGCTCCGCCGTCTGCTCGGCAGAAGGCTGACGATTGGTCCAACCCTTGCCCACGGGGGCTTTGCCATCCACGGGTATGACGACGAAGCCGGCCTTACGGTAAAGCGGCTCTGCCGTGGCGTAGAGGCGGTCGAGGTCAAATTCAGCGTCGGGCAACGCAGTCGGCAATGCCGCCGCCGGGTCTCCGTTATTGAGTGGGGAAGTGCTGTCATCAGGCATGCGGCACCTAATTTGCCCAGCCGACATCCAACTCAGTCCAAAACTGGACCAAGCACGTGGCCGGCCGATAATGGATGAAAGGGAAAACGGGACCGCCTAGGCGGTCCCGGTCGATATTTCCGACCGCTTCACATCCCGCGTGAAGCAATTGCTGAGAGTATACCTTTACGGAATTGGAATTCGTTTCGCACGAATTCCCTCATCTCGATTTGATCTTCTTGATCATTATAGTGAAAGCTCGTACGAGCGACAGGAATGACCGGTCCAGCATGAATGACCTCTCCATGCCCAGCAAGCTCCCGCAAATCAAATACAGTCACTTTGACCTGTATAATCCCATCAGGAAATGCGCTCGCCACCGCGACCCCGATAAACTCGTACCCCAGCGAGAAGTCATAGACTCTGGTGAACACTCCGTTCTCTTCAGGGGCGCACTCGTGTATGATGAACTCAAACGCCCCACATTCATTTCCCGCTTGTACTGCCTTATTAATAATATTTTTCCGAGCCATTTCTTTGAGACTTTGACGGCGAACGAGTTTGTCTTTCTTCGGCATTATATTACCTTTCCGTTTGCGCAGCCTTTCCGCTCCCGCCAAAGGCGGGTCATAGGGCGGAAAGAATGTTGGTGAAATTGGTCGTCGGGGAGCGGTCGAGGCACTTCAGTGTGCAGTACCTCGCGGCCCCATTACCGTTTCGGGACTATCCTGCGAAATTAAGAGATCGGGATAGCCGTCCGGGCACACGACAAGATCGGCGAGTTCATCGAGATATTCTTTCCGAAACGAAAGCTGATGTCCTGCTTCTTTCTGCCCGTTAGCCCACCTGCCTGCCACCTGGTCAAACCAGAACTGGACACATGCAATGGGTCGGTGGGCGTCACATTCCGGATACTCCTCGATCCAGGCGAGATCCGAGCTTTCGTACACCTTGACCCGGGCCAGCATGAGCCCTTCATCCGTTCGCTGAATCGCGGCAACCGCGATCATCGAGGGAGAAGGCGAGAACGAATAGAGCAGCGGCCCTTTCAACGGGTGGCTGGGCAGGCCCTCGTCATCGACCATGAAGTCGAAGAGACGCTGATCCAGACCTGCATTTATCGTCGCGACGGCGATGTTGCGCACTGCTTTCTGATTCGTCGCTCGGTTGTAAGTGTAGTTACCAGTGTTATTCACGGTAGTTCTCCTGGATTAGACAAGCCAATAGCGTTCCCCGCCAAGACAGGGCTACGCACGGCATGAGTTGATGGGATTAGTTGACGGTCATCCGACTTTGTATGTCACTTACTTTGACATACCGCCGGCCGTTGAGCAGGCGGTAGGTCGGGAGCAGCCCTTGGCGGGCCGCTCGTTGGATCTTGAAGTAGGGTAGGCCCAGCTTACTCGCGGCTTCCTGATAGGTCAGAAGCGGCTCCATCGCAGTTGGGCCATTGGCATGGCTCATGTCCTTTCTCCGTTCGCCGGTCCGTCGTGAACCGGTGTGAACGAGATACGACGGGAGCCATTGGGCTGATATCCCCGAAAGGCTATCGGGGGAAATCGGGTGGAATCGGCGGGATCGCGATCGGATCTTGAAGGGCCGCGTCTATCCGAGATTTGTAAAAAGAACTTCCCCTGAAAATTTTAGCTAGATCGCCGTCTTTGGATAACAGTTTACTAAACTACTTCTCGTCAAAACCCCTTGGCCATACCTTATTGTTACGCAATTTCGTGATATGGGCCTTGATAAATTTACCAAGCAACTCATCTATTTCGTTGCGAGTCATGTCCTTGGCCTGTAGGCGCGATATCAATGTTGCGATCCACTTGCGCTGACCTTGTCTTTTCTTTCCTGCCCCTCCCCGGGCACTCGCCATGCTATCGCTGTCGCAAAACAGGTACGAAGCGATGAAGCCATGACAGAACTGAAGAACACTCCACAGGTGGGTGAATTCCTGAGTTAGTTTGCGATCATCGATCATATTTCTAACGACGGGAAGCAGCTCACGCCCTAATTCGAGATAGTGATCGCGCTGGTCCATTTCGGCGCTGTCACCACGATATACAATAACACTCAACCCAGGCAGGTAGAGTTTCCCATCATCCCCTACAAAGCGGTATCTACCGCTAATCGCATCCTCTTTCGTCTCTACGGGATGAACACTGAGAGCCTGTAGAGCGTGGTCGAAATTTTCTTCGACAAGCTCCCAAAAATGCGCCTCATCGCGGGGGGGATCCGTGAAAACGGGATCGTACATATGAATGCCTATTTCTCGCTCATGATTCGCTCTGATCACGGTAACTCAGCTGGGAATGTTTGACCTCGCGCGCGCCCTCGCAGGGGGAAGCGATGCCCAGGGAACGAATGGGAGATTGTGGATGGATCGGATCATGGATCGACGGCACGGACACGGGCACGCATGTGGCCCGGCGGCGCCCAGCGCCCGTTAGAGCGGAATTCGGTCGGACTGAATCGATTGGGATTCCCAAATCGGTGACGATCTGATTCAAGCTGCCTGCTGGGCGGAGGCCAGCAGGGATGGCAGGATCGCTCTCGTTGGATCTTCGTCGGCGGGTTTTGGCCGCCGTGGCCGAGGGGTTGTCGCATCGGGCCGCCGCCGAGCGGTTCGCGGTGAGCGCGGCGAGCATCAGCCGCTGGCGGGCGCTGGAGCGCGTGAGGGGCGACGCGCGGCCGAAGCCGATGGGGGGCGATCAGAAATCGCATCGTATCGATGCCCACAAGGCGACGATCCTAGCGGCGCTTGGGCCAGAGCGCGACCGCACGATCGACGAGGTCCGCGTGATCTTGCGCGAGGATAACGGCCTGGTGTTCGGGTTCGGCGCCATCCAGCGCTTCTTCAAGCGCCACGCCATCACACGCAAAAAAAGACCGCGCACGCCACCGAACAGGACCGCCCCGACATCCTGAAGCGGCGCAAGGCCTGGTTCGAGGGCCAACTCGACCTCGATCCGGATCGCCTCGTCTTCATTGACGAGACCTGGGCCTCGACCAACATGGCGCGCCGCCACGGCCGCTGCGCTCGCGGCGAGCGGTTACGGATTGGCGTTCCGCATGGCCACTGGAAGACGACGACCTTCGTTGGCGCGCTCACCACCCGCGGCTTCATCGCGCCCTTCGTCCTCGACGGGCCGATCAACCGCGACGCCTTCGAGACCTATGTCGCCAAGGTTCTCGTGCCCGAACTGGAACCCGGCGACATCGTCGTCATGGACAACTTGTCGAGCCACAAGGGGCCGCGCGTGCGCGAGATGGTCGAGGCGGCTGGCGCGGAGCTGCGTTATCTCCCGCCATACAGTCCCGACTTCAATCCCATCGAGATGGCGTTCGCGAAACTGAAAGCCCTGTTGCGAAAGGCCGCTGAGCGATCGGTCTCCGGCTTGTGGGACGTCATCGGCCGCCTGATCGACCTCTTCACCCCAGCCGAGTGTGCCAACTACTTTACCGCCGCAGGATACGATGCAACGTGATCGAATATTGCTCTAG